>DASPYG010000104.1:0-10047 GCA_035636885.1 Candidatus Nitrosopolaris sp. | reverse complement strand
GCGATTGCTCGGGATGTCGGCGCTAAGGTTGGCGACCACGAAAAAGATGGCCACCAGCATGATCACGCCCGCGGTCGCGGGCGACGCGCGTTGGACGCCGGTCCAGAACAGGGCCAACCAGGTCGCGAGGAGGGGAACGATGATCAAGAGAAAACCGATCAGACCGGTCTCGGCTGCGATCTCGAGGGGAACGTTGTGGGGGTACTGGTAGAAGCCTCCGATGACGGTTCCGATGGTGCTCGTGTTGGGCACGACATCCGCGAACGAGCCCAGCCCGGTTCCGAGGACCGGGCTTTGCGCTAGAAGAGCGACCCCATGTTCGAGCAGCTTGTCGCGGTCGCCTGCCCCATTGTCCTGGAGACTGACGATGCGGTCTGTCACGCAGTAGCACGGCACGCGCGCGACGTAGGTCACGGAGATCGCCGCGCCGGTCAGCGCGACCAGGGCCAGCGGAAGGGCAACATAACGGTCGGTCACTGCCTTGCGCCAGCGGTTGGCCGTGTCTCCACCTTCGCGAACGTAACGAGCCGCACCCCAGTACACGGCTGCGATCAAAAGCGCCAGCAGGAACGCCGCGAGTGACTGGCGCCCGCCCGCGAATACGATCCCGAAAACGCCCAGCACGCCGATCGCCGCAGAGGCCCACAAGTTCTTGATGAGCCACGGCTGCACGGCGACGAGCGTTCCGAGTGCGATCAGGTTGCCCTGCCACGTGTAGCGGTCGGCGCCGAGAAACTTGTCGCCGAGGAGGGCGACGGTGACCAGCCCGACCAAGATGCCGATGCCGAGCTGCGAGGCTGCCGTCGGCCAGGCGTCATCGGCCCGCTCGATCAACATCGCCACCGCGGCCGCGATCGGAAGGACGATGAAGACGAAGTAGGTGAGCTTCGACGTGCCGTAGTCGAGCTGGTCCGGGGTGAGGTGGAGAAGGTACTTGCTGCGCAGCCACGAGATCAGCATCCAGGCGGCGACCGCGCCGACATAAGCGAGCATCAGGCGGTTGGCGCGGCTCCACTTGAACGAGAGCAGCGCCATGACCACGTAGGCGGCGGCGAAGATGGCTGAAAGCGCGACGCGTTGAGGCGAGCTGACGAGCACTACGACTGGAAGCGCCGCCAGCATCCCAATCCGGGCCAGCGCCAGCGGCCGGCGTTCCATCGTCTTGCCGGTGAGACCGGTGATTCGGTTCACCTCGAGCATCGTCACGCCTGCGAGCACGTAAAGAGCGAGCACAAACGCGAGCACGGCGGCGGTCGTGTCGTCGGTGACGTTTCGCAAGATGACTGCGAGGACCACGAAGCACGCGAAGGAGATCACCATGTTCCTGGCGTTGATCGGCCGCACATGGCGCGCGTCGATGACGCTTCGGAGCGTGATGTAGACGGCCCAGGGCAGCGCGCCGAGCAGCGTGAGGCGCAAGGTGTCCACCCCACTCGAAAACGCGGGCCCGAGGTAGATGCGCACGATCGGGCCGGCGAAGACCTCGAGTGTCACGACGAGGACGAGGGTGCCGGCCATCGTTATGCCGACCACCTCGATGATCTCCCTGCGCAGCTCTCTCACCGAGCCGGTGGCGAACAGGCGCGCCGCCAGCGGGAGCAGCACGAAGCTGACCGGGGTGAGACCGGATCCGATCATGCTCACGGCGGCCACGCCGAACGCGACGAGGCCGGCCACTCGGATGTCGGCGGCGTGCGCGACAAGGATGCCCGGCATGGCGAACAGCAGCAGCTGGAAGACGTCACCCGGAACCCGTGGAATGCCGAAACGGGCCAGCTCCTTGACCCGCTCTCGCAGGTGAGCGGTGGTCATGGGCAGCCGCGCCAGCGGCACCAGCGAGACCAGCGTCCAGCCCACCCCCATCGCGAAAAGGATCCCGCTGACCGAGCTCCCGAACAGGACGATCGAGAGCACCGGTACGACGACGTGGTTGACGGTCATCAAAACGTTCGCTTTCTGAATCTTGGCCAGGCCGCGAAGGTAGCCATAGGCGGCGACGTGAAGGGCGCCGCCCGCAAGCAGCGGCGCGATGCTGATCACGGTCGTCGCGTAAGTTCGTGAGCCGAAGAAGACTTGGGCCCAGAAACTGTTGAACGCGAGCAGGACCGCGCTCACGATCGCGATGGCGACCGCCATCAGGATCAAGCCCGCCGGCACATATCCGGCTGCGCTCGGGGACTTCTCGGCGGAGGCGTACGAGACGTATCGCGTGATCCCGATGTCGAGGCCGACCACCCCAAGCGGAAGCAGCAGCGACAGCGTTCGCCGCGCCAGCGCGTATTCGCCGAATCCGCTGGCGCCGAGGTGGTCGGCGACGAGCTTGAACGCGAGCAGATACCCGGCGACGACCAGCGCCTCTGTTATGAACGTCGTGACGTAGTCGCGCCTCATGCCGGGGCCCTGGCGCCCTCGAACACCTCGAGGAGCCGGTCGGCGAGTCGCGGGATGTTGTGGTGCTCGAGCAGGTAGCGCCTGCCCCGCTCACCCATCTCCATCCGCTCGCGAGGGGTCAAGGCGACCAGCCTCTCGACCGCGTCGGCAACCTGCTCGGGATCGCCCGGCGGCACGCTGAAGCCTGCCTCCGCATCTCGAACCGGATCGTAGCTGGACCTCCCGAAGAACACGATCGGCCTGCCCGCGGCAAGGTAGTCGGTGAGCTTGTTGAGGCTGATTCCAAACCTGTACAGCGGCAGGTCACGCAGCCCATAGATGAAAGCGTCCGCCTCACCCATGACCTTGCCGACCTCACGTTTGGGCACGGGCGGCCGGAAGTCGACGTTGCGCAGCCCCATCGTTTTCGCGCGTTCGATCAGCCCTGCGCGCTCCTGGCCCGAGCCGATCAGCAGAAACCGGATGTCATCGCGACCGCGCTTCTCGAGCACGTCGGCCGCGTCCAGGATGCTGTCGATCGAGTTCGAGGTCACGAAGCCGCCCAGGAACATCACTCGGAAAGGACGCGTCGGGGCGCCTTCATATGGCTCGAGCTCCTCGTATCGCGCGAGCTCGACGCCATGGGGCACCCACAGGATCTTGGAGGGCGCGACGCCCTGCGACTCGACGTACGCGTCGGTGTGGCGCCAGAGCATCACGATTCGCTCGGCTCGGCGGAACAGGAATCTTTCGAGCGAGCGCATCCACCGTGCGACGCGACCGTCGGGCCTGAGGCGGCCGAAGTCGATGAGAGTCTCAGGCCAGAGGTCCGTCACCTCGAAGAAGAAGCGCGCGCCCTTGATTCGGGCGAGGAAGTAACCGCTCAGGGCCGCCAGCGGATGAACCGAAACTCCGACCACCACCTGCGGGCGTTCGCGCCGAACCGCGCCGGCGACGAAGGCGAGGATGCTGAACACGAGCATGTTCATGACCCGCCGCCAGTCGTTGCCGCGGTAGCGCGGGGCGGCGATCCAGACGTACCTCACGCCGTCGATGTCCTCCTCCCGCCACAGACGCCATCCCAACGTGCGGGCTGGCCGCAGGTGGTAATGGCTGAAGGCGCAGACGAAAATCGTCGTCGGGTGGCCTTTCTCCACCAACCGGCGGCCGATGTCGAAGCTCCGGGTGGCGAGGCCGTCGGGCGGGTCCGCGTAGTGGTTGACGATCCAGATCCGCATTCCGCGGACTACTTGCGGGTCGAGATCGACTCGCTCACCTCGACGGCGCCGCGCACGAGGTCGATGAGGATTGGGCTGAGGTTGCGAAGCGCGGCGATGTCGGTGTCGCGGTGCTTGACGGCGACGACCACGGCGTCGAATCGCTCATCGGGGATCCCGCGAACGAGCTCGATCTCTTTCGGAAAGTTGGCGGCGTCGACGATGGGGTCGTAGACGAGCACCGAATGATGCGCGGCCAGGCCGCGCGCGAACGCGACCGCGGCGGAGGCGCGCGCGTCGGGATAGTTTGGTTTGTAGGCGGCTCCGACGACGAGCACGCGCCCGCGCGAGATTCCGCTTGCCGACAGCAGTCCGCGGATGTGCTCGGCGACGCGCTCGATGATCTTCTCGTTGCCGGTCACGGCATCCTGGAGGATTGGCATCTTCAGGCCGCTCTCTCTGGCCGCATCCAGGAGGTAGCGCGGCATCGTCGGGATGCAGGTACCGCCCGCGCCGACGCCAGGCTGATGAGCCATGAAGGCGAACGGCTTCGTCGCGGCGGCGTCGATGACGTCCGCCGCAGTGATCCCGATGCGGCGGCACAGCTCCGCGAACTCGTTGATGAAGGCGATGTTCACGAGCCGGAAGGAGTTCTCGAGCAGCTTCGAGGCCTCGGCCACCTCGACCGGGTCCACTGGATGGGTGGTCACGCCCGCGCCCCTGTACAGCTCGACCGTCAGCTTCAAGGCCTCGGGGCTCGTCGCCCCGATCACCCGCGGGATCTCGCCGAGCTCGGTGCCGCGACCGGGGTCGAAGCGCTCGGGGGCGTGCGCGACCAGCCGGCCCTGGGCGCCGAGGCGGCCGGCGACCTCGCGCGTGAAGCCGATGGGCAGCGTGCTGGCCAGGATCCACAAGCGCTCTTTCTCGTCGAGGGCGCCCGCATCGGCGACGAAGCGATCGAAGGCGGCCATGCTGTTCTCGCCGGTGGGCGCCAGGTTGGGCAGGCACAGGACGAGGACGTCGGCCTCGTTGAGGTCGGTGATCCGCGTCGAAAGGCGAGGCGCCGGGCCTGGGTTCGACGCGGTCGCGTCCCGCGCAGCCTTGACCCTTGGTTCGGAGATGTCGTAGCCGGCCGTCCGGTGGGCGGAGCGCTGCCAGAGCGCAAGCTCCTGCGATCCGATTGTGCCGAGGCCGACCACGCCGATGGTTGAGATCGCGTTCAAATTGAGCCTTATTACGGTATCAGCACACGCCTCTCGGGCTCTGCGGGGGACTCGATTCACTTGCCTCCCCACGCAGTGGGGAGGTCGGCAGCGCGAAGCGCTGCCGGGTGGGGGTGCAGGGAATTGGCAGGGAGGGCTGTGTCAACTCGAGGTAAATGCCATGAATGACGTCATCCAAGGACTCATCGACACTGCTCACTGGTACGCGATGGACCCGATAGCCAGAGCGATTGAGCCATTCGGTTTTCAGCTGGTCTGAGTCTTCCTCGTGGAGCGGACCGTCGATCTCTCCGGCCAGACGCCCGGATATACAGAGGAAGTCGACGAAGTACGGTCCGAGCGGTACCTGGCGTCGGAACTTGTAGCCGTCGATCTTTCGGTTTCCTGAGCCGCGACCACACCCGCCGCTCGGTCTCCGTCATGTTGTTTCGGAGGTATCGGGCGCGATCAGTGGTAGGCGAACGCATGGCCCGTACCATCTGGCACAGAAGCCTTCGCTGGCAATCCAGCCAGTTAAGACACCCCCACCCGCCCGGGCCGCTTCGCGGCCGCGGCGACCTCCCCACTTCGTGGGGAGGCTAGGGCTCGCGTTGCCTCCCTGAGTACGGGCCAAGTATCATGGGCCGACCGTGTTGGGTTCGGGCCCCTGTTGAGCGGCGGCGAGTGGACAGTCGAGTCAACGAAGAGCCTTCTGCGTCGGGAACCGTGGATAGAGGTGCTTGAGGAGCACATCAAGCTCCCCGACGGGCGTCGCGTAGACGACTTCTACACCATCCGTCTTCGCGACTTCGTGGTCGTCGCCGCCCTCATGGACGACGGCCGGCTCGTCACTATCAAGCACTACCGCCATGGCGGCCGCGCGGTGACGCAGGGATTGCCCTCCGGGTTCATCGACGACGGCGAGACGCCGCTCGACGCCGCCCGTCGCGAGCTCCTCGAAGAGGCCGGCTACGAGGCTGCGGACTGGCTCGATCTCGGGCGTTACGTCGTCGACGGCAATCGAGGCTGCGGCACCGAGCATGTATTTCTCGCCCGTGGGGCGAAGCGGGTGGCCGAACCGGTCGCGATGGACCTGGCGCCCGCAACCGTCCATCTCGTCGCCCTTGATCGGGCCGTCGATGCGATGTGGAAAGGCGAAGTGCACGAGCTCGCGTCGGCGTCTGCGCTCGCGCTCGCTGTGTTAAGAATCAATTCCGAAACCCCATTAGGAGAAGCCTGAAACATTGCAACCCAACAAGAACCGCGAAGGCGATCGCATCCAAGACTGGCAAGACCGTCACGTGCTGGTGACTGGCGGGGCCTCGTTTATCGGCTCGCACATCGTCGACAAGCTGGTGGAGCGTGGCGCTCGCAAGATCCGCGTCATCGACGACCTGTCAAGCGGCACGGCAGAGAACATTCGCACCCACATCGACAAGGGGACGGTCGAGCTCGTTCAGGCCGACCTGCTGACGGACGGTGCCGCCAAGGCGGCCTGTAAAGGCATGGACGTCGTCTTTCACCTGGCGGCCATTCACGGCGGCCGCGGTTACGTCGAGATCCATGACGCCGAATGCGCGCGCAACCTGGTGATGGACGGGCTCATCGTTCACGCGGCGCTCGATGAGGGCGTCGACAAGTTCGTATTCGCGTCGTCCGGCTGCGTGTACCCGAACTACATCCAGCAGGACCTTTCCAAAGAGCTCTACCTGACTGAAGAGATGGTCGGGCCGCCATATGACTCCGACCACATGTACGGCTGGGCCAAGCTCATGACCGAGCTCACGCTGCAGTCATATCACCGCGGCCATGGAATGAAGTCCGTGTCGTGTCGCCTGTTCACGGTCTACGGCGAGCGCGGTGTCGAGAACCACGCCGTGATTGCGATGATCGCACGCGCGTTCACGGGGCAGAATCCGTTCGAGGTGTGGGGCGACGGCAGCCAGATCCGCAACTGGACTTACGTCGGCGACATCGCCGAGGGCATGGTCGCGGCCGCCGAGAGTGGCGTCATCGACGGCACGCCGATCAACCTGGGCACGATGGAGCGCACCCGCGTCATCGACGCCGTTCACGAGGTCCTCCGTTACACGGGCAAGACGGCCGATATCAAGTTCCTCACCCATATGCCGACGGGCCCGCTGAACCGGGTGGCCAGCAACAAGCTCGCGAAAGACCTCATCGGATGGAGCCCGAAGATGAAATTCTTCGACGGCCTGCACAAGACCATCGATTGGTACTTCTCGACCAAGGACCCTGAAAACGTCCGCTCGTACTTCGGCCGCATGCTCACGGAGCGCGGCGAGAGCAAGGCGGAGCCGGCCGGAGCAGCGAAGGGAAAACGGGCGTGAGCAAGCTGCCTGCCATCTCGGTCATCGGCCTTGGCAAGCTGGGCGCCTGCATTGCCGCCTGCTTCGCCGACAAGGGCTTCACGGTGGTCGGCGCCGACGTCTCGGCCAGGACCGTCGGCCTGATCAACAAGGGGACGGCGCCGGTCACCGAGCCGGCCCTCAGCGAGATGATCACGAGAGGGCATCCGCGCTTGCGCGCCACGCAGGACATCGGCGAGGCGGTGCACTCCAGCGACGCGACGTTGATCGTGGTGCCGACACCGAGCACCGAGGAGGGTGGCTTCTCGATCAGCTACGTGGTGGAAGCCGCCAGGTCCATCGGTCGCGCTCTGCGCGAGAAGTCCGGCTACCACCTCGTCGTGCTGACGAGCACCGTCCTGCCCGGGTCGACCGAGTACGGCATGATCCCCGTCCTCGAGCAGGAATCGGGCAAGCGCTGCGGCGAGGATTTCGGCGTCTGCTACAGCCCCGAGTTCATCGCGCTCGGGCAGGTGATCCGCGACTTCCTGAACCCGGAGTTCCTGCTGATCGGCGAGTTCGACGACCGCTCGGGTGAGCAGCTGGCGGCGATCTACAAGGCCGTCTGCGACAACGACCCGGCGGTCGCACGAATGAGCCTGGTCAACGCGGAGCTGACCAAGATCTCCGTCAACGCCTACGTGACCATGCGGATCTCTTTCGCCAACATGGTCGCGGCCCTGAGCGAACAGCTTCCGGGCGGAGACGTCGACATCGTGACTGCGGCGCTTGGCCTCGACACCAGGATCGGGAGCCGATACCTGAAAGGCGCCGTGGCCTACGGCGGGCCGTGCTTCCCGCGCGACAACCAGGCGCTCGCCTACCTGGCGCGCCAGGTGGGCCAGCAGGCATCGCTGGCGGAGGCCGTGCACGCATTCAATGCGTCGACCAACCAGCGCCTCGCCGCCCGCGTCCTCGAGCTGGTGCCCGAAGGGGGTTCGGTGGCGATCCTGGGCCTGTCATACAAACCTGACAGCAACGTGATCGAGGAAGCGGCGGGATTCATCCTCGCGAAGAGCCTCGTCGACTCCGGGGCCAACGTCACCGTGCATGATCCGATCGCCATGGACGCCGCTCGCTCCGTGCTAGGGGACTCGGTCAAATACGCGGCCGGGCTCCATGAGGCCATGAAAGGCAAGGACGTTGTCGTGATCGCGAACCCGGATCGCGCATATGCCGGCCTGGATGTGACGACGATCCCCCGGTCGACGGTGCTGGTGGACGCCTGGCGGCTTCTTCGTAAGCAAGCAGCCGCGGCGCGAATGCCGAACTACATCGGGCTTGGGCTTGGAGACAACAACCAGCGACTCGCCGACGCGCTGGCCAGCATGTGGATCGATCCCGCCGGCGCGAGGACCTGAGCCGTGTCGGTAGCCGAAAACACCTCGGTCATCGACCAGGTCCGCGCGTACTGGAGCCGGCGCCCCTGCAACATCCGGCACTCCACCAAGCCGGTGGGCACGCGCGAGTACTTCGACGAGGTCGAGGCGCGCAAGTATTTCGTCGAGCCGCACATCCCCGCGTTCGCGGACTTCGCGCATTGGCGCGGCAAGAAGGTGCTGGAAATCGGTTGTGGCATCGGAACGGACTCGATCAACTTCGCCAGGGCGGGCGCCGACATCACCGTCGTCGACCTCTCGGGCGAGAGCCTGGAGCTCTGCAAGAAACGATTCGAAGTCTTCGGGTTGAAGGCGAACTTCTACGAGGGCAACGCCGAGCACCTGAGCGACTTCGTGCCCCTCGAGAAGTACGACCTGATCTATTCATTCGGCGTCATCCATCACACGCCTCACCCGGAGCGGGTCATGGAGCAGCTGAAGCGGTACTGCAAGCCGGACACCGAGCTGCGCCTGATGCTCTACACGAAGTGGTCCTGGAAGGTGTTGTGGATCATCATCGGGTACGGCCGCGGGGCGATCTGGCGGTCGGACGAGCTCGTGCGAAGGTACTCCGAGGCGCAGGAAGGCAGCCCTGTCACCTTTTATTACTCGTTCCGCGGGGTCCGGTGGCTCTTGAGTGATTACGACGTGGTCGACATCCACAAGGACCACATCTTTCCTTACCAGATCGATAAGTACGTGAAGTACGAGTACCAGTGGGTCTGGTACTTCCGCTGGCTCCCGATGCCCGCCTTCCGCTGGCTCGAGCGCCGGACGGGTTGGCACACGATGATCACCGCCCGCCCGAGGTCTGCCTCGACCGCGTGACGGCGACCCCTTCGGGCGCCGGGAATCGCCCCAGCTTGAGCGTGGTGGCCGCGACGCGCAACGACGACCACGGCGGGAACCAGATGGCCAGGACCCAGCTCTTCATCGACGGGCTGGGCGAGCAATCGCTCCGGTTCAAGGCGCCCATCGAGCTGGTCCTCGTGGAATGGAACCCCCCGCCGGAGAGGCCACCACTTTGCGAAGCGTTGCGCTGGCCGCGTTCGGAATGGTTCCAGCCCACCATCGTCGTCGTGCCGCCCGAGGTGCACGGCAAATTCGAGCACTCGGACGGGCTGCCGTTGTTCCAGATGATTGCCAAGAACGTCGGCATTCGCCACGCGACTGCCCAGTTCGTCCTGTGCACGAACATCGACATCCTGCTGAGCGACGACCTGTTCGCGTTCCTGCGGCAAGACCTGGACCCGGCCGCCATGTACCGCGTCGACCGTCTCGACGTCGAGGCAGACCTTGACGGCAAATCACTGCCTTCCCCTGAGTCGTGTCGTGCCCTACCGTGGCTGAGGGCGCACCGCAAGGACGGCACGCACAGTCCGGGCGGACATGATCGCCCCTGGTATGCGCGCGCCAGGTCTCGAGTCAACCGCGCGGTGTGGAATGTCTCGCATGGCGGTTCGCTGCCGGATCTGTTCACGTGGGGCTGCGGCGACTTCACGCTGACAAG
>DASPYG010000103.1:0-18236 GCA_035636885.1 Candidatus Nitrosopolaris sp. | reverse complement strand
CGCCTCAACGGTCGCATCGTCGACGAGCGTGATGCAATCCCAGAGCACGTTGCCTTGCGGGGAGCGGACGAGCAAGGCACGTTGGCCGATCGCAAACGCCGGCTTGGTTCCGATCCCTGTGAGGCCGAGGTCGTCGCGAATCTCGTTGTGGTGGTCCCGGCGGAGGTCGTCGAGCGTCGTCCAGTGCTGACCTGACCAGCCGACGTACTGGCGCTCGTCTTCGCAAATGTCGCAACGCTCGGGTGGCTCCACGCTCGGTGGGTACTGAACGCCGCATGTGGCGCATACATAGGCATGCACGTCAGGACCAGCGTAAGGGTCGATCAAGGGGACGCGTCTATGAGCCGGGAAAGATCGCGACGACGTGGGCGATCGCCACGGCGCCGCTGACAACACCGACGGCCGGCAAAGCCACCGCCAAAGCGAAGGCGCCTTTTCTCAATGCAATCGTTCCCTTGTCGATCAGCCACAAGGCATCGAGGAGAGTGGCCGGAGACCGGAGCGCTTGCCTGAGATCGTCCTCGTACACCGAATTGGTTAACGCTGTTAAGCGCTCGATACCGGGTGTCAGAATGCTCCCCACCACGAAATACGGGCCTAACGCGCTGGGATCGCTCGTTCGGTTTGGGCTTCTCGCCCTGGTGCCGGTGGTGGCCCTCGGCGCCGTGCTCGGCCACGTATTGAATGCCGACGTCCAGCAGCGGTACCTGGAAACCGCGCGAAGCAGCGCAACTCTGATCGCACAGGTTGGGATCCAGCCGCTTCTCAACTCGCAACAGGTCGCGAATGGGCTGACCCCAACCGAGATCGCCTTGACCAACAACCGCTTGCAAGGCGCGGCGGTCAGCGAGGAAGTACAGCGGATCAAGGTGTGGAACCGCGCCGGTCTGATCGTCTTTTCGGACAATCCCGCGCTCATCGGCAGAACGTTTCCAATCGACGATGACCTGGGCAAGGCGCTGGCGGGCCAGTCGAGCGCGAGCATCACGGATGGTCACGATGAGGAAAACTCCGGCGACGACCTCAGCGGCCCGCTGATCCAGGTCTACGTGCCGTTGGTCTTCGCCGGCACGTCTTCGGCGAGCGGGGCTTTCGAGCTGTATCTCCCGTACGCGCCTGTTCAGGCTGCGATCGATCGCGAGTCGAATCAGCTCTACATCTTCCTGGCGATCGGCCTGGCCCTGTTCTATGCATCGATGTTTCCGGTGGTCCTGGTTGCCGACCGCTGGAGGCGGCGCCTGCTGCACGAGGCTCAGGCAACCGCACTTGCCAACCTCGCAGTGCTCGAACGCCTCAACAGATTGAAGACCGAATTCTTGACCCGAATCAGCCATCAGTTCCGCACGGCGCTGGTTGGCATCCAGGGCTTCAGCGAGGTCATCCGCGATTCCGAGCACCTCGACCTGCTCGAGGTGAAGGCGTTCGCAAAAGACATCTATCAGGACGCCGAGCGTCTGGACCGAGCCTTCAACCAGATGCTCGAGCTGGACCAGATCGAGGCGGGTCGGACGCCTCTCAAGCTTGGGCAGGTTTCCCTAGATCAACTCGTCAACGACGTCGTCGAAATGGCACGCGCGCAAAACCCCGAACGTGTGCTCAGGGTCAGCCTCGGCCCCGCGACACCGACAGTGTCATGCGACCGCGACAAGATTGCCCAGGTCCTCACGATTCTGCTTGGCAACGCGACGAAATACTCGCCTGCCGGGAGCGAGGTGGCGGTGACCACCAGGTCCGATCCCGATTTTGTCGAGGTCATGGTGAAAGACCACGGCCCCGGCATGCCGTCCGATTTCGATGATGGTTTGTTCGTCGGTTATCAGCGCCCACCAGCAAAGGCCACCAATGGTCTCAACACTGGGGTTAACGCGGGTCTGGGTTTGCCGATCGCTCGCCAGATCGTCGAAATGCACGGCGGACGCATCTGGTTCGAAAGCACCGCCGGAAATGGAACCGAGTTCCATTTCACATTGCCCATCCAGGTTTGGGCATCACGAGACGTGAAGGCCGTCCCGCGAGTCGCGTAATCGGCATGACCGGTTGAGCACGCTTTCACACACGCTGCGAAGCTCATCGGCCGGACAGGTGACGCCAGAAGATCGGCGCCACGCGACATGTCCGTCGGGTCTTACAAGCATTGCGCCAGTTGCTCCGACGCCGTAAGCCGTGGTCCACGTCTCATCGGGCGATTCCTGCCCGCGGGTGCCGGCCACAGGCCGTTCCACCAGCATCGGCACATGCATTTCATACGCAACCTTGCCGGCCGCCGCATGCCAACACTCAGCTCCAGACCCGGTCAGAAACGTGAAGGACGGACCGAACACATCGAGCATTGAGAACTGGCGATTTCGATCCAGCCACACGTGCGGAGCACGTGAACCTGCCTTCGCCAGCGGCCGGTGATCACCGCTGATCCTGTCGAGCAAATCAGCCTCGTCTGGAATGACGGCAGACGACGCGTACTTGAAGCCGATGTCGAAGTCGAGGGCGGGCCTGTCGTCGCCGCGACCGGTGACAAGGTCGACGGAACGCTCGACGTTTTGTTGCGCGACCGGGCGGCGCTCGGTCTCGTAGGTGTCAAGAAGGTCCGATCCCGCCCACCCCTGCAAGACCGCCGCCAGCTTCCAGCACAGATTGTGGACGTCCTGAATCGCGGTGTTCATTCCGAGGCCGCCTGCGGGCGTCATCCGATGTGCAGCGTCGCCGGCGAGAAACATGCTGCCCACGCGCCAACGCTCGGCCGAGTCGGCTTCCATCTTCCAGGGGACGATCCCCGCAATCTCGACATCCAGTCCAGGAACGCCCGCCCCGCGGCGCACGAGCTCCACTGCCCGTTCGCGGGTGATCGAATCCGACGACTCACCACGCTCGGGGTCATACGGGATGGCAAAGGCCCACTTCGACTCACCGTCGGTCGCCACGAACATGCCGGTGACGTCTTCGTTCTGTACGAAATGCAGAAAGTTCGGTCCGTGTGGCAGGTGCCGCCTCAACGCAGCAGAGAAATGAATGCTGATGTTGTGGTTCAAGACCCCCGGCCCCAGCATCCTCAGGCCCAATCGTTGGCGAATTGGGCTCTTGGACCCATCGGCGGCGATCAGGTACCGGCAGCGCACGTCGCGCAAGTGGCCAGTCGCCCGATCACCGATCTGCGCAGTGACTCCTTCGCTGCTCTCCTCGAAACCCAACAGCTGAGTCCCGAAAAGGACTTGCGCCTGCCGGTGTGAGGATGCTGCGCGCAGGAGGATCGGCTCGAGCTCCTTTTGCGAGCAGGAGGTCCATTCCTCGGGGCTGGCGTCGAGATGATCTGGTCGGAACGATGGTGAGACGTGCGGTTCCTCGTCGATGAGCACGCCGGAAAAGGCAATGCGCGGCTCGGCTTTGAAGGACGCGCGGTGCACATCGTCTTGAAGGCCGAGGGAGCGGAAGATCTCCATCGACCTGACGTTGATTCCCGTGGCCCGTGGATAGATGGAGGTCCCGGGGTGCTTCTCCACCAGCAACGACTCGATGCCGTGCAAAGAGAGCAGGTTGGATGCGCACAGTCCCGCAGGCCCCGCGCCGACGATCAGGACAGGAACGTCGATCGCATGCCCGGAGCTCATGCCGAAACCTCCTTGCGCGGTCGCGGCACTCCACCCATCGGCCGCCGCATCGCCTGGCGGCTTGGCGCGTGGTAGGGCCTGGCCTCGCCTCGGAGCTCGGCCTCCCGCTTCCAATCCAGGTAGTGCATGTAACAGACCGGGTCCGACATCGCGAACGTTTCGAGCGCCGCACGCATGAGTGACTTCCACATCTCGCTGACTCCTCCAGTCTCCGCAAATTGACGATGAGCTCACTGTGCCCTTCGGCCGCGTGACTGCCATCGGGAGGAGTACGGAGGGCGGTACTGAAACCTTGGTACTGAAAAAATCGAAGGGGTCTACCGGGCCGTGTGTCTCCCGGCCATCCAGGCCGCCACCTGCGATCTCGAATTGAAGCCCAGCTTGTCGCAAGCGTTCTTGACGTGGCTCTCGACTGTCCGCTCGGACAGGTGGAGGCGCGCGGCAATGGCGCGATTGGACAGTCCTTCCGCGACCAGCGCCGCCACCTCCATCTCGCGCGCTGTCAGGGGTGATCGGTCACGCCTCTCGCCTGCAGATCGGCTGCCAGGCGCGTCGCACGCGCGAGCCATGGCTTCATGCCAAGCGCCTTCGATGTGGCGACCGCGGCATCGAGGAGCTGGCGCGCCTGGCGCAGATCGCTATCTCGACCCCGTCGCAATAACATTTCTGCAAAAGCGATCTGGCTCCGCACGACAAGCGGTGGTGCGCCCATGCGTCGCTCAAAATCAAGGCCTCTGTCGTAGTGCTCACCCGCTTCGTCCCATCGCTCCAGCGTCCCGGCCAGCATGCCGAGATATCGCGAGACCGACCCGTAGAGACCGGCGCTGCCGGCGGCGATATTCAGCCGCGCATACGGCAGAAGCCGCACATAGACGCTTTCGGCCATGTCCCTTTCGTCAACCGCGGTGATGGCCTCCGTGAGAAGGGCCATTCCCGGCAGCCACGCCATGGGAGGCCCAATTGTGTCGAGCCCGGCGGCAGCAACCTGACGCAGCGCCAAACGGGCGTCGTCCAAGCGCCCCATCAGCGCCAGCGGGCCCGCTGCGAAAGCGGCTGCGTCCGGCCCTGGGCCGGCAAGCATCCCCATGAATCTCCCCATCTCCTGGTACGCAGCCTCCATCCCGCCGATGTAGGTCGCTTTGCCAAGGACATGAGTTAGGTGCGTGAACTCCGCCGGCGCATGATGGCCTTTCCGCCCCAGCTCTCGGGCCCCTTCCGCCAATTCTCCGGCCTCATCGAATCTTCCTCGCAGCAGCGCCAGCCAGGACCGGATCTGGAGCGTGCGCCAGCGGGCGAGCGGCTCTCGCAGCTGATCGGCGTGGCTCGCCTGCACAGCAACCGCGACCTCGGCCTGATCGATCTGACCCAGCTGGATGAGGGCATCGATCCGCCATGCGTGACCCCACTGCGCGATCGACGAGCGGCCTGTTTCGTCCGCCAGACGGAGGGTCAGGTCCGCCAGCTGCAGCCTCTCGTCAACGCCATCCGGACCGGATGTGGCCATCTGGCGCGCATGGATTCCGGCGAAAACCACATCCGGGTCGACTGCGCCTTGAGAGAGCCGCACCGCCTCGCGACTGGACTCCTTGGCAGCTCGTTCATCGGCGGCATCACCTGTCTGCATCAGCGCCACCGTCAATTGGCTGAGAACCTGGACCCTCAGGGCTGCGTCCTGCGTGGGCCGCCGCATCGCGTTCGTGCACAGGCGCTTGATCTCGAGGCTGAGGCCGGGAGCACCGACTCCTCGTACTACGAGCGCGGCACGCGCCAGAAGGTCGCTGTCATCCGACTTCTCGGCGAGGTGCGACACCTCTGAAGCCGCCGCCATTGCGCCCCCGATATCCCCGGCCAAGTAACGCGCTCGCCCAAGCTCGAGAAGCAGCCCTGCTCGTTCGGCGACATCTACCGAGGGAACTTTGGCGAGAGCGAGATCGAGTACGCGAACGGCCTCCTCATACGCCAGCTCAGACAATGCGCGCCTGCCCGCCGCACGTGCGTATTCAAGGGCCCTGCCACGCAGTGACCTGTCCACCACCGAAGCCTCGACGAAGTGATACGCAAGCTGCGCCACAGGCGGATCTGTCCAGCCCGTGGTCAACTCCTCCAGAACACGTCCGATGCGGGCATGGAGCTTGCTTCGACGAGCGGTCGGCAGACTGCGGTAGACGGTGTCGCGAACGAGGCCATGCGCGAAGGCGCAGCCACCGTCGACGCGGGTCGCAACCCCTTTGGTGATCGCTTCATCGAAAAGGCCGAGGATTCTCGCGCGTACGGTTCCGGTGGCGGCCTCGAGCAGGTCCAACTGCAATTCCTGGCCGGCAACGGCCGCACATCGAGAATCCGGCGGCAATCGTCCGATAAACCTTCGACACTGCGCCGCAGCACGGCGTCGACTCCGCTCGGGATGCTGTCCGTGGAATCTGATGCGGTCCAGCGCGTCGAATCCAGGTCTTCCGTTGCGAACGCCTTGGCCAACTCGCTGAGGAAGAACGGATTGCCGGCAGTTTGCGAAAGCAGCCGATGCACCATGTTCGCGTCGAGATCGAATCTAGTGAGGGCGCGGAACAGCTGCACGACATCGGCGCGATTCAAACCCGTGATCGCGATCTGAGTCGATTCTCCAGCTCGAACGAAATCGGCCAGCTGAGCGCGCAGCGGGTTGTCGGCCGGAAGCTCGCGATCGCGATACGTGGCGATCACCATTACCGATGATTGGGCGAGGGAACCTGCGAGGAGCTTGAGCACAAGGAGCGTTGGAACGTCTGCCCAATGCATGTCGTCGAGGACGAGGACGATGGGCCGCTTGGTGGCCGCGTCCAAAAGCACTCGAGTCACCGAGTCGTAGATACGGAAACGCGCCTGCTCATCGTCCACGGACGCGGAAGGGGCATCCGGAAAGTGGCCGCGGAGCTCAGGGACGACCTGCAGGATCTGGACCAACGCAGGTCCGGCGAGGCGGCCGAACTCCTCCTCGCCGACATCGCGTATGAGCGAACGCAGGATCTGTACCCAGGGCCAATAAGGTGGGGCGCCTTCTGCCTGGGTGGACCGCCCGGAGAAGACAGCCGCGCCGCGCCGGAGCGCTTCGACCGTCAGGGCTTCAGCCAGGCGTGTCTTCCCAATCCCGGGTTCACCGCTCAACAGGAACATTCCGCCTGTGCGTTCGAAAGCGCGGTCCAGGCCGGCAAGCAGCAGCTTGAGCTCTGCCTGGCGGCCGACGAACACCGCCGGGGTCAGGTCTCGTGCCCGGAGCTCTCCCATCCCAGAACTCTCTTTTGGGCTCATGGTAGGTGCGCCAAGGCGCGCAGGCACGGCTCCCTCATGCCCGTAGGTAGGTGAGCACAGCCAGGACACGCCGATGGTCGTCTTCGGCCGGCTCCAACTGAAGCTTCATGAAGATGTTGCGGATATGCGCTTCGACGGTCTTGGGACTCAGGTGCAACCGGGAGCCGATCGCCGAGTTGGTGCGGCCTTGAGCCATGAGATGAAGCACCTCACGTTCCCGCTCGGTGAGCTCGTCGATCACCTCCCTGTGGCGCCGTCGTCCCACGAGCTCGGCGACCACATCCGGATCGATCACCGAACCCCCGGCGGCAATCCGCCGGACTGCATCCCCGAATTCGGCAATGTCACCGACATGGTCCTTCAACAAGTAGCCGACACCGCCTCCGCTCGCGATGAGCTCCATCACGTGATGGGTGTCGACATACTGAGAAAGGACGAGCACGCCGATTGAAGGGAATGCCACACGCATCTCTCGTGCTGCGATGAGGCCCTCTGTCGTGAACGTGGGCGGCATCCGTATGTCGAGGACGGCGACGTCGGGTGGGTCCGCGCTTATGAGCTCCACGAGCGACTGGGCATCGCCGGCCTGGCCGATGACATCAAACCCAAGGTCGCGCGCAACGCGAACCAGACCCTCGCGAAAGAGGGTCGAGTCATCGACGATCGTCAGTCGCAAGGGATTTCGGCCAGAAGACGCGTGCCGGCGCCGACAGGACTCTTGATGGAGATCCTGCCCCCGATCGCGGCGGTCCGGTCCTCGAGGCCCTGGAGTCCGCCGCCCGGAGCCGGCTCCGCTCCCCCGATTCCGTTGTCGCTCACCTCGATCAGCAACCAGCTCTCCTTCGCGGTCACGGACACACGGGCGGACGAAGCGTGCGCGTGCTTGGCGACGTTTGTCAGCGCCTCAGAGACTATGTAGTAAGCGGCAGCCTCGGCCGGCTCGGGCGGTCGCCCTGGCAGAGAGACGTCCATCTCAACGGGTACTGGAGATCGGTCGGCGAGAGACCGCAGCGCAGGCTCCAGCCCGCCGGTCACGAGGATCGTCGGATGAATGCCCTGGGCAAGCTCTCGCAACTCGCCCAGTGCAGTGCGGAGCTCGCCGTCCGCGGCTGCGAGGACGTCGTCGGGATTTGAGCTGGATCCATCGCCCGCGGCGCGTGCGCGTCCAAGCGCCAAGGACAGAGCGACCAGCCGCTGTTGCGCTCCGTCGTGGAGATTGCGCTCGACCCGGCGGCGTTCCTCGTCCTGCGCCCGCACGATTCGCTCACGCGAAGAGCGGAGCTCCTCGACCAGCCTCAAATTGCGCAGCACGAGCGCCGTCTGGGAGGCCAGATCGTCGAGCAGCTTGGTCTCAACAGGCGTCACTCGGTCTCCACGACGTTTGGTGATCGCGAGCGCTCCTAGCAATGTTTGCCCGTCACGTACCGGCACGCTGTGGTCCGTGTCCGGGAGCCGGGGGAGACGTTCATCTTTCACGGATATGACCGG
Organism: Candidatus Nitrosopolaris sp.; assembly: GCA_035636885.1. GTDB lineage: Bacteria > Chloroflexota > Dormibacteria > Dormibacterales > Dormibacteraceae > UBA10449. The sequence goes on along the minus strand of DASPYG010000103.1, from coordinate 9,861 downwards.
GGTCGGTACCTTCACGGGGTCTGCCGCCTCGCGCCTGAGCTCGGCGCCGACGCGAAGCCAGACTTCGGCCCGCTCAGCCCCGGTCGCTTCTCGGAGCAGCCTGGCGAGTCGCGGCAGCACTTCGACTGTGGAGTACGCCATCGCAGCCTGGCCGGCGAAGCGGGACAGCACGTCATAGGGCGTACGCCGGTCGCCGTACACAAGCCTGTTCGCTAGCCGGCTCATGCCTTCGCGCACGGGCTGGAACGCAACCGCGACGATCGCCGTCGCCAACAGTGCGAGTATCGGGTTGAGGCCGGCGCCGGCCCCAATCAAGGATCCGAGCCCGAAAACGATCCCGACGTAGGCGAGCGTGATGAAGGTGGCAAGCCCGCCAAACAAGATGGCCCGGCTGATTACGAGGTCGATGTCAAAGAGCCTGTACTTGAAGATCGCGACAGCAATCGCGGCCGGGACCACGAACGTGATCGTGAGGTTTGACCCGAGCTGGCCCCAGCGGCCGATGACCTGGGCGCCGGGGTCAAAAGCCCACGGCGAAACCCTGACGTCATCTATGTTCCCCACCATCCAGAACACCGCGGTGATCGCAAGGGCGAACGCAAGCCAGCGGAGTTGGAACCGCTCGTCGCCCTGCGCCCGGCGTGTCCGCAACAGCACGAGACCGGCAGCGGCGGGGGCGACAAGAAGCCTGGCCCAACCGAGCACAGTCTGTGGATCGCCGGCCAACGCGAAGCCATAGGCCCAAAGCGAGGGTGGCATCGTTACCGGCAATGAGCCGTCGCGCCCAGGAAGGCGCAGGGGCCATGGGTCGCCGAGGGAGCTGACTATCAAGCCCCCCGTCAACAGCGCGGCCAGGCCCGCCACCGTCCACCAGGCGGGGCCGGGCAGCCGGCCGTCCGGGAATAGAAGGATGGCGAGGACCTGCGGGAAGATCGCGAGGCCGGTCCAGGTGCCGATCCAGGCTGCCACCTCGGCTGCGGGCAGCGAGCCCGGAGCTGCCACGAGGGCTCGCACCGCGTACTCCTGGCTAAGCATCGTCAAGGCGACGAGGAGGGCGATCGCGGCGAAGGCCCAGCCCAGCGGGCTGGCAGGACGCCGCGAGAGGATGAAGCCGGCCAACACCGAAAGGATCAACACAGCGAAGATCGGACCGATCACATCGACGAGAGCGGTTACCCAGATCGGTTCGATGCGGCCAGGCTTGAAGGTGGGCCAGTCGATCACCAACAGAGGCACGCTGGCAAGCGCCATCGACAATGCCAGCAGCGCCACGCCCCAGGGCCACACAACGCGAACCGGGGCGCGGAGTGACGGCATCATCCGGGTCGCCATTGGGGTTCGAGCTCGATGCTCGAATCGTCGATCAGCCGGGTCAGCCCCGAGCCGTCCGGGCGAACCGCATAGAGGTGCCAGGGACCGTTGCGACGGCCCACGAAAGCAATCCAGCGCCCATCCGGGGACCAGGTGGGCGAAAGGCCATCACCGCCTACGAGGCGCCGCTGGTGTGTTCCGTCTGCGTTCATCACGTAGATCGAGGATTCGTAGCCGCCGGGGAAGTCCCGCTCGCTGTGAAAGGCGATGCGGGCGCTGTCCGGCGACCAGCTCGGGCTCGCGTTTAGCGAAGGCCCAACGGTGAGCCGCCGCACGTCGCTCCCGTCTGCCGCCATCACCCAGATCTCGCCTGGCCCTCCTCGGTCGGAGAAGAAAGCGATCCTTGTCCCGTCCGGGGACCATTCGGGATCGACGTTCAAGCCACCTCCCGAGGTAAGCCGCCGCGCGGCGCTGCCATCAGAACGCGCCACGTAGATGTCGCCTGGCGCGTGGATGATGCCCAACGGGCCTGTGATGCCTGCCTCGCTGCTGGCGTAGGCGATCCGTGTGCCATCCGGCGACCAGTCGACACCGCCTTTGAACCCGCGCGAACGCGTGACCTGCACGACGCCGGTGCCGTCGGCGTTCATGATGTAAAGCTGCTCCACTCCGCTTCGCGTGCTCATGAACGCGATGCGTGTGCCGTCGGGCGACCACCTAGGGTCGCGGTTGCCACCCTCGCCATGCGTGAGCATGTGGGCCCGCTCGCCCAGGCGCACGGCCAGTATGTCGCCGTGGTAGAGGCTGCTCGGTTCCAGATCGCACACGAAGGCGATTTCGGCCGACTGGCCCGGTAGGGCTTCAGTCCTCTCCAGCCCGCACCCGTGCGCGGTCTTGTCAGCCAGGCCGCACGCTGCCAGCACCAGCACGGCAACCAGCCCCAGGGCCACACCGCGACGCGGCGTCATAACGGCCAGCATGTTGCCACCCCGGGAACCGCGTCGTCGACAGGGCCAACCCTTAAGAAATTCGAGCGCCTACCCTGATGTCCGCTGCCCCAGACCTGAATACCGTGTTGGCCATGGACCACGTGAGGGCTGGGCAGGTGTCGAAGATGATGGCCTGGACGATCCGGGCGCTGCTGATCCCCGTGCTTGCAGTCCTGATGTTCTGGGCGTTTAGCTCGATGGCAATCTGGGCCACCGGGGGCGCGCCGCGGGCAGTGCACGCCGCGCCTGTCGTGGTCCCAAGTCCGGAGCGGCCGGGCGTCCCACCCGATTCGACGCCATGAGCATCAAACCGGCGTCAGGACGACAGACGCTCTTGACTCGCTGGTTGGAGAAGCATATTGATGAGCGCGTCCCCCAGCCATTCCTCATAGCGGGATGGCGTCCAGCCTCTTTCGAAGACCAGTTGGGTGTACTGATCGGGACCGGTCAAGGCCCAGATCACGGCCACCCCCTCTGATGGAGACATTCCGGCGCGGAGCCGAGCGCTTCGCTCCAACATCGCAGGCAGGCCGAACCGATTCATGGCGATTAATCGTTGCTCCTCCCTCTCCCGATAGTGCGCAAGCAGGTCTGGATCGCCAGACTCACGCATGAAGCGGAGGAGGTCCGCGCAAATTTCATATATGAGGCGGGAAACGCGGGCGCCAGTACGAAGCCCGAGCTCGGGGTCGTCCGATTGTCGCAACGAATCGAACAGCCTCACAGCGTCCGCTACATGAGGGAATCCCACGTCTATGAGGTCCTGCGCCAGCCGCAGCTTGGTACCGAAAATCGCATATAGCGTCTGGTAAGCGACGCCGGCTTCTTCGGCGATGTCCTCCATCGTGACGCTGCTATAGGTCCCGTTGACCAGCAGCCTTCTTGCCGCATCGAGGATGCGGGCCCGAGTCATCTGCGCCTGCTCCCGGCGCAATGCCCCGTTGTAGGTGCGGCTCGTCTTGACAGGCTTGCCCAAGATGAATATAGTAACAGACTATCGATATTAGGTTATCTCTAGTGAATAGAGACCTCCACTAAATCGATGGGGTGGCTGGCGTGAGCAGATTGGGCGAGATACGGGACTGGCTTCTGCCGGCGCTGATCCATCTGGACCCGATGGTGGCGATGGCGTACTACCACTCAGTCGCCGTGGATCGGGGTTCAACCAAAGCAGCCATCTCCACCCCACCCCGCAACCCGCTCAGGGGTGTGGCTGGTTTTGACGTGATTGAGGTTTCTTGGCGTCACCCGATGACAGGAGATGTCATATGACCGGTGGCGCGGTTGTCGTCGGGGGCGGGTTCGCCGCTCTCGAGATCGCCCTGGCGCTGAGGAGACAGAGCCCGACGATCCCGGTCACGGTCATCAGCCGCGAAACGCAGTTGACCTACCGGCCGTGGCTGATCCGCGTCCCGGCCGGTGGCGCGCCGCCGCCCATGATCCCCTTCGCTCGTCTCCTCACATCGGCGGGGGTCGACCTGATTGCAAGCTCAGCCGCCGGCGCTGACATCCAGGCCCGTCGCGTCGTCCTCGAATCGGGCGCAGAGATCGAATATCGCCAGCTGGTGGTTGCCACCGGGGCAGTCGCCGACCGCGGCCGCATCCCAGGCGCCGGTGACCATGCGCTCTTTCCTTGCGACGTCGCCGACGCGGCGGAGTTCGCGGCCCGGGTGCGATCGTCAAACATCCATGTCGCCGTCGTCTTCGGCTGGGAACGGCCGGGACCAGGGCTCGAATACGCGGCCTGGATAGCGGCCTACCGTCCCGGCGTCAAAGTGACCGCGGTCGATGGCGATGGCAGCATGGCACACCGCTTCGGTGACCGGGCCACAGCTCACGTCAGAAGCTTGTTCGAGCGGCGTGGAGCCCAGCTCATCACAGAAGGGGCAGTTCAGCGGATCGGGGAAGGAACCGTTGAAGTTGGAGGGCGAGTGATCGCTGCCGATCTGATCGCCGTGGCCGCGCCCCTTCGCGGTTCGACGGCTTGGCTGTCACCCGCCCTTGTCGACCAGCGCGCAATGTTGTGTATTGACAACACCATGGCCGCCACCGCGGGCGTTTTTGGCATCGGCGACGTGGTCTCGGTACCGGGAGGCTATCGCCTTCCCCCCGCATTGCGGTCGATTCAAGCTACTGCCGGCGCGGTAGCCCGCAACGTTGCAGCTGCTTTCAGAGGCGACGCCCCAAAGCCGGTTCTCCGGCAAGGTAGGCCGGACGTCATGCTTCCTGACCTCGCAGGCACCGCGGTGCTCGTTCGTGAGCGGCGGCTGCTAATCAGCGGGCGCCTGCCGCTTCTCATGCGATCGTCTGGTGAACGTCGCTATCTGCGCTCGCGGAAGGCAGGGTGATGGACTGTCAGTTGAATGACGGGAAGATCTAGCGCCATCGAGCGTTAGCAACGACGCCACCCAGGATGAGGCCGACCAGATGGCAGTGGCCAACCGGGGGCCAGTGCTCAAGGGCCTCAAAGAAAAAGCCGAGCGTCAACCCCGGAATTGCACGGTCATGAAGCCGGCGCTGGTCGATACTGTGCGACGACCGCCGGACGATCACGGCCGGCTTCGAGTTAAGGGGGTAGCGAGATGATCAGCCCTTACACCGCGGTCGGACTCATACCTACCGTCAGGGGCATCCGCCGGCGGGAGGACATCAAGATCAACATCGAGCACCTGGCGCACCTGATCAAGGCCGCCTCATGGCTGTCGAGCCTCGACCTCCCGGTCCGCCTGATCGCGATCCCGGAAGGTGGCCTGCAAGGGTTCACCGACGAGGTTCTGGACCTCGACCACGTCGAGTTCGCTCGCAGCTGCGCAATCGATATCCCGGGCGAAGAGACCGAGGCGTTGGGCAAGCTGGCACGCCAGTACGACGCCTTCGTGATTGCGCAAGCCAAGGCCCGTCACCCTGAGGTGAAGGACCGCTTCTTCAACGTCGGCTTCATCATCAACCCGTCTGGCGAGGTAATCCTTCAGCACTACAAGGTCTCACCCTTGTTCCCCGTCGAGCACTCGGTCTGTCCGCACGACATCTACGACTGGTGGATAGAGAGATACGGACGCAATCTGGATGCGTTCTGGCCCGTGGTGGACACCGAGATCGGCCGGCTTGGGATCATGATGGCCAACGAGGGGTCATATCCCGAAAACGCGCGTGCCCTAGCAATGAACGGAGCCGAGGTCGTCTACCGCGCCTCCTATCCACATCCAGCCACCGGCAATGAGATGTTCGAGATCCAGAGTCGGGCGCGGGCGCTGGATAACAACATGTACGTGGTCGCCCCCAACATGGGGACCTACTACCTTTTTCCCGACGAGGCGACGCCAATCGACACTTTCGGCGGCCGCTCGTTCGTATTCGATTACAAGGGCAGGATCGTGGGCAAGCAGGAGTACGGCGCCGGTTCCACCTACGTGTCGGGCGTGATCGACATCGAAGCGCTCCGCGACCATCGCGCTCGGGCCCAATGGGACAACTGGCTGAAGGACCTGCGCACAGAGCTCTACCAGCTCCTTTACGACCAGCCGATCTATCCCAAGAACCTGTACCTGCACCGGGAGCCGATGAAACACGCCGAGTACAAGGAAAAGGTGATCGACTCTCAGATCAAGCTGCTGCAGGATCGCGGTGTCTGGGTCAAGCCGGGCCGCTGAAGGCGCAGCTCGTCAGCGACCCGCTTGTCCCGGTCGTTTCGGGTGTCCGACTGCGTGGAGGGCGGCCCACACCCGCTCCGGCGTGAGAGGCATGTCGATGTGCCGGACGCCAAGGTGGGAGAGTGCGTCCACGACGGCGTTCTGGATCGCCGGGGTCGAACCGATGGTGCCGGACTCGCCGATCCCCTTCGCGCCCAACGGATTGTTCGGGCTAAGGGTCTCGGTCGTGGCAGTGACCACCTCGGGGATCTCGCCAATGCTCGGGATCAGGTAGTCGAGCAGCGAGGCAGTGCGGGGGCTGCCCTGGTCATCGAAGACGACTTCCTCGAGCATTGCCTGACCGATGCCTTGCGCGATGCCCCCATGCACCTGCCCGTCGGCGAGCAGCGGGTTGATGATCCGGCCGCAATCATCAACCGCGAAGAACCGCACCAGGCGCGCATCCCCTGTCTCGACATCGACCTCGACCACGGCGCAATGGGCCCCGAACGGATAGCTGCCGTCTCCGGCGAAGTCGGCATCCGCAGCGAGGCCCGGCTCCATTCCCTCAGGCAGGCTCTTGCGGTCGCCGGCGGCTGCGGCCAGTGCAGCCCACGAGAGCGCGCGCTCGGGGACGCCGGCCACGCCCACGGCCCCGCCCACAAAGACGATGTCCTCGGGACTGGCCTCGAGCAGGTGCGAAGCCAGGTCGCGCGCCTTATGACGCACCTCCCGAGCTGCTTGGTGCACAGCCGACCCGCCGTGCTGCATCGAGCGTGAGCCCACCGTGCCTGTGCCGCGCTCGACAGCATCGGTATCGGAATGGATGACGCGTACCGAGTCGAGCGGGAGGCCGAGCTGCTCAGCCGCGATCTGGGCCAGCGACGTCTCATGACCCTGACCGAAGGAAGTGGTCCCGCAGCGCACCGTTGCAGTCCCGTCGGTCTCGATCCGGACTGCTCCCCATTCCGGGCCTATGCCGACTGCGGTGACCTCCACGTAGACCGAAAGGCCGATCCCGAGCTGCAGGCGGTCGGCGCGCTCGCGACGCCGAGCCTGCTCGGCGCGCAGCCCTCGATAGTCGGAGACCTCGAGCACCTTGTCGAGTGCCCTCTCGTACTCGCCTGAGTCGTAGGTCGCCCCGCCGGCGGTCGTGTACGGAAAGCGATCGGGCGCGATCAGGTTGCGGCGTCTCAGGTCGGCAGGGTCGATGCCCAACTCCACGGCCAGCATGTCCATCGCTCGCTCCACCATCGCAGCCGCCTCGGGCCGGCCGGCGCCGCGGTAAGCCCCGAGCGGTGTTGTGTTGGTGACAACGCAGTGAGCCTCGTAGTCGATGGCGGGGATCGCGTACACGCCTGACGCCATCTGGCCGGTGAGGAACGGGAGCAGCGTCGCGATTCCCGGGTAGGCGCCGATGTCGGCTACGACCCGGGCGCGCAGGCCCACCAGGCGGCCGTCCCGCGTGGCCCCCAGCTCTACCTCCTGCACCTGTCCACGTCCGTGCGTCATACCGATCAGGTTCTCGGATCGGGTTTCGATCCACTTCACCGGCCGTCCCAGCTTTCGCGCGGCCGCGGCCACGACGATCAGCTCGGGACGGGCTCCGGCCTTCGCCCCGAACCCGCCGCCCATATCGCCTACGACCACGCGTATCTCACCAGAGGCCATGCCGAGCGACGACGCCAGCTCGGCGCGCAGCCCGAAGGGGGTCTGGCTGGTCGCCCAAACCAGGAGTCGCCCAGCCTCCGGCACCACGAGGATCGCCTCCGACTCCATCGGCACTGGCGCCAGCCGCTGGTTGACGAAGCGGCCTCGGATCGTCACCTCGGCCCCCGCCAGGACGTCATTGTCGCCGCGGGGAGCGATGTGGTTGGCTACGTTTGAGCCGTGGGCGGGAAACAGCAGGACCGAGCCCGCGTGTCGGGCGGCCTCCGACTCGACAACGACCTCGAGCGGGTCGAGGTCGAGCCTGACCAGCTGGGCTGCGTCCACCGCCGCCCCTTGACTCTCCGCGACCACGAGCGCTACCGGCTCGCCCACGAAACGGACGCGCCCAACGGCGAGCGGCGGCCGCGCGAAGACCTCCGGCACCATCTGAAAACCAACGCGAGCCGGAAGGCCCAGCTCGGCAGCGGTAAGCACGGCTACGACGCCTGGCGCCGCGGTCGCAGCCGCAACATCCACGGCGCGAATCGTCGCGTGGGCTAACGTCGATCTCACAAAGGCCACGTGGAGACACCGGTCCGGCTGGATGTCGTCGACGTAGCGGCCCGTTCCGGTGATGAGGCGGGGGTCCTCGCGCCGGCGCACGGCATGACCGAGAATCGAGCCTGGAGTCAATGTCTGCATCGCCAACCAGAGGTTAGCCTGTCCTGGGGCGGAGCAGCAGCGTCCACCACCCGCTGCACTGAGCCCGGAATACCGCCGCAGTTTGGTCGGCTCGCGGCGCTGGAGCCGACCAAACGCTTCGGATCCCAGGACTTTTCTCTAATCGTGAGCTTGTTCGTGCTCGACGGCCATCACAAACTTCTTGCCGCGGCGAACGAGGGTTGTGCGATACAGATTCTTACGTTCTTCCCCCGCTCAATCAAATGTCTCGCCGATCCCAGCGACGTTGATCACGCCATTGAGTTGCTGTCTCTGCGGGAGTCGTAACTAGCGGAGCAACCAGCAAATGCGATCAACGGCTTAGCGCGTCTGACGACCCTTAGCGCCGACCTGGCGCCGCTCATCTGCTGAAAGGAGGTGGACCGAGAATCTCGATGCCTCCGTTCCGAGCCGCCGATGCACGCACGCGGTCGAAGTCGACCGGAGCGGTCGCCTCAAGACTCGGCGTCAGCGGCTCGCTCGCGCCGCGGTAGAAGGCTTCGCTGGAGCCTGGAGTCTCCAGAAACAGAATGCGTGCCCTCTGTGACGTGACCAAGAACGCGTGCGGAACGCCTCGTGGGACCATTGCCACGCCGCCGCTTCCGAGCGTCTGCTCGCGGCCGTCGATGTGGACGAGAATCTCGCCGTCCAGGACATACAGGGTCTCGTCCACTTCGGGGTGCGAGTGCAGCGGTGTGGTCTTGCCCCTGGTCATGATGTCGTCAAAGAGCAGAAACACACCTCCTGTCTCCGAACCGGTTGCGAGCCAGGTGTGTACACCACCGCCGTAGAACCACAGCTTTTCGCCCTCACCCTCGCCACGTACGACCGGAACAAGCTTGCTCATAGCCATCGCGAACCTCCTCGAATGCTTCATGGGACTTGAGTACCATGACGAGACTAGGGTACCCTGACGTGGATGTCAATCCCATATGAGCTGAGTGGGCGAACGCGCCAGAAGCTGCGGACACGCGGCGCTCTAGTCACGGCCGCCCGTGAGCTGGTAGCACAGGGACAGACGCCTACGGTCGACGAGGCCGCGACTAAGGCCTCCGTTTCACGGACGACGGCTTACCGGTACTTCCCTAACCAACGGGCGTTGCTGGTGGCCGCCCACCCGGAGATCGGGGCGCGGTCCCTACTTCCCGAGACGGCCCCAATCGATGCTTCTGCTCGACTAGATGCTGTCATTACGTCATTCCTGCACCTCATCGTCGACACGGAATCGCAACAGCGCACGATGCTGCGCCTTTCACTCGATCCCGACCCAAGCCATCGGGGCGACCTCCCGCTGCGCAAGGGCCGTGCGATCGGATGGATTGGGGAGGCTCTGGCCCCGCTCCACGGCCAGTTGACGGAACGCGATCTGCGGCGGCTCATTCTCGCGATCAGAAGCGCCGCGGGGATCGAGGCGCTGGTGTGGCTGACCGATATCGCAGGCCTCTCACGGAGAGAGGCAGTCCGGCTCATGCGCTGGTCGGCGAGCGCGCTCCTACGGTCTGCATTGGCCGAGAGCGGCACAGCCGGGCGCACAATCAAGCGTCGAAGACCGATTGAAGGGA
>DASPYG010000102.1:0-2185 GCA_035636885.1 Candidatus Nitrosopolaris sp. | reverse complement strand
GATTTGCCGATCTACTCGACCTCGATCGCGACCGCTTACGGCTGTGGTTGTTCGCGCGCTGCGTGCAAGAGTCAGCGGACTCGCCCGAGCTCGCTGATGTAGCCCGCCAGCTCGCCCCCAAATAGCGCCGCCGATTCCGTCCCTCGTGAGCGGGTTGCAATGGCTCCCTGGGCGACCTGCCAGACGAACCGGTGCGTCGCGTTGTACCGGGGTGAGCGCCCTCGCTGATCTGGCGCGCTTACGCAGCAACGGCCACGGGCTCTACGGGAGCGGCGACCGGCTGTTCAGCTACGCGATCTTCGGCCGCGACTCGGTGACGGCCGGCGAGACGCTCCTCCACCTGCGGCCGGACGTGGCGCGCGACATTATCCTGACCTTGGCCCGGCTGCAGGGTACGGTGGACGCTCCCATCGGTCCCCACAGCAACGAGGAGGAGCGCGGCAAGATCCACCACGAGCACCGGACGCTCTACGTCGACGGCCGGCGGATCCCGCCGCCGTCGGAACGCCTTCTCAGGGAGCTGGCCAGCAAGTGGGGTGGCGACGAGACGAGCCTGACCTACTACGGCAGCGTCGATGCGACGCCGCTCTTTGTTCGCCTGGTGGCCCGCTACTGTGCGACGCACGGCGAGTCGATCCTGGCCGATCGTGTCAGCCGCCGGGGCGGTGGTCAGATCACGCTCCGCGAGAGCGTCCTTGCGGCCGTGAACTGGATCACCGGGAAAATGGACGCCTCTCCGCTCGGGCTGGTCGAGTTCCAGCGGCGAAACCCACAAGGCATCCCGTTCCAGGTCTGGAAGGACTCGAACACTTCGTACATCCACCGCGACGGAACCCTCGCAAACTCAGACGCCGCGATCGCCGCCGTCGAGGTGCAGGGCTACGCGTACGATGCGCTGCTCGGCGCCGCACGCCTTTTCGAACGTCGCGCCGTGGAGTGGCGTGACCGAGCGCAAGCGCTCCGCGAGCGCGTGATCGCGAGTCTATGGATGCCGGACGAAAGCTATTTCGCGATGGGCCTCGACCGAGACGGTTCGGGCCGAGCGAGATGGATCGACAGCATCGCGTCAAACGGCGCCCTGCTGCTGGACACCGCCCTGTTCGACGGACTACCGGCTGCCGATCTGTACGTGGCCGGGCTGGTGCGCCGGATCTGCGGCCCCGACTTTATGACCGAGGTCGGCATCCGCTGCCGCAGCGCACGCGAAGGCGGCCTGGTGGACTTCCAGGACTACCACGGCGACTGGACGGTCTGGATGAAGGAGACCTTCGACGTCGCCAGGGGCCTTGAGCGGCAGGGTTTGCCAAGGCTGGCCCGCCAGATCGGCATCCGCTTACTCAACGCGGTCAATGTTGCTGGTGCTCACGTCGAGTTCCTCTACGTCAGCCCCGACCAGCGAGTCATGTACGACTTCCGGGCCTGCGACCTTCGCTCCACCGAGCCGGAGGTGATCACCGGCACCAATCAGCCCGAAGCGCCCATCACCTGGACGGTGACAGCGGCCCTCGCCCTCAAGTCGTGGCTGGGCTCGAACCGGAAGCTTATCGGCACAACCGGTGCGCCCGATGCAAATACCTGGCGCCAGGCCCTGGAGGCGGACGTGCTGGACCACGTTCCGGAACTGGCTGTCCACCGCACGTCGGCGGAGCTCCGCAGTGCCTATGCGGGCCGGGGGGACTTCGTCCTCAACCTGAAGGGCGGCGTGGAGCGGGACCGGCGGGCCCGAGCGCGCGGGCGGGGAAGCGACAGACTCGGTGAGATCGCTGCATAGATGTAGAGCATGAGCGAGTGCTTGGCTCAGGTCGATAGAAGCGTTCGGGCCAGCGTGTCGCTAAGCCAGTCGCGGAAACGCTCAGGTGACCATCCCCGATCGACGCGGAACAGGTGGTGAACCTCTGGGCTGGTCAGTGTCCACACGATGGCCGCGGCGTGATCGACATTACGCTCATGGCGCAGGGGGCCATTCGCGCGCAGCCAACGCACCAGGGTCGTCATGTTGCGAAACCGCTCCTCCTGGAGGCTCCTTCGGAGCGTCGAGATCTCGGGATCGATGGCGGCGGCGCTCCGCATGATGTCGTCTACCGGTCGTGAGCGCTCGATGGCATCGGTCACGCCCGCCACGAAGCGGGCCAACTGGCGTCGCTGATTGGGTTCACGACGCACCGACTGAGCCTCTGGCCGGTCC
>DASPYG010000101.1:0-7327 GCA_035636885.1 Candidatus Nitrosopolaris sp. | reverse complement strand
GCCAGTTCGACGCGGCCGGTCAGGTCCAGGTGTCCGACAACATCAACGGCGCCTGGATCCGCAGCTCTTCGACGACGTTCTCCAGCGGTGCCGGCGACATCGCCCTCTACTACGTGCAGAACGCAGCCGCCTCGCCCACCGGCGTCACGGTGACGATAGCCGCGGCCACCGCGACGTACCTGGAGGGTGCGGCCAGCGACTACAGCGGGGTGTCGACCGTGGGAGCGCTCGACCAGGTGGTCGTGGCCACCGGCGTTGGCACCGCGGTCGACTCCGGTGCGTCGGGTTCTGTCGGCGCGGGCGAGCTCGTCGTCGGCGGAATCATCACTGGTGGATCGCCCGGAACGACTACTCCGGGAGCCTCCCAGGGGCAAACCTTCACGATGCGTGCGATCACGGTCTCGGGCTCGGCGGGGCTCGAGGACATCCTTTCGAGCGCGGCGGGTGTGCAGGACGCGCGCGCCACGCTGACCACATCGACTGATTGGTACGCGGTGGCGGCCGTGTACCACCAGTTTGGAAGCGGCGATACCCAGCCGCCGACGGTCCCCACGGCCCTGACGGCGACGTCAGTGACCGCCACCTCTGTCGCCTTGAGCTGGACAGGGTCCACCGACAACGTTGCCGTCGCCGGATACACCGTTTATCGCAATGGATCCGCGATCGGCACGACCGCGTCGACCAGCTATACGGATTCCACGGTCGCCGGTTCGACGACCTACTCGTATGCGGTTGACGCCTTCGACGTCGCCGCCAACCACTCGGCGAAGTCTTCGCCGATCTCGGTCACCACGCCGGCAGCGCCACCGCCGTCTGCCCAGTGGGTTCAGGGCGGCGTGGTCGGAACCGGAAGCAAGGTGGCGAGCGTGACATTGACACTTTCGTCGCCGGTTCCCGCAGGTGACCTGCTGGTGGGCTGGTTCGGCCAGTTCGACTCCACCGGGCAGGTTTTGGTGTCGGACAACGTCAACGGCGCCTGGACCCGGAGCGCCGCATCGACCAAGTTTGGCTCGGCCGGCGATATCGCCCTTTATTACGTCCAGAACGCCGCTGCGGCGCCGGCCGGAGTGACGATCACGATCTCCACCGCGGCGGCCACATACCTGCAGGCTTCGGCCGCCGAGTACTCCAACGTCGCGGTGTCCAACAGCCTCGATCAGTTCGCGGTGGCTTCGGGCACCGGAACCACCGCGGACAGCGGGCCGACCGCGACGGTGGGTGCTGGGGAGCTCCTGTTCAGCGGATTCATGACCGGTACGTCACCTGGTGGGGTTGTTGCGAACGGCGGTCTCGTAATTCACGACCGCAACGGATCCGGCTCCCTGGCCGATGCCAGCATGATCGTGACGGCGAGCGGGCCGCAGCACGCCGGCTGGACGCTGTCGACCTCTGCCGACTGGTATGAGGTCGCGGCCGTCTTTCAGACCACAGCTGCCATCTTCCCGCCCAGCAACCTGACCGCTGCCGCGGCCGGCAGCACGCAGGTCAACCTCGCGTGGTCGTCTGGCGGCGGCGCTGCCAGCACCTACACCGTCTATCGAAACGGTTCAGTACTGGCCTCGGTGCCGGGCGCCTCGACCGTTTACAGCGACACCACGGTCTTGCCGTCCACCAGCTACACGTACGCCGTCGACGCAGTGGGCTCGGGAGGCAACCACTCGGCGCAGTCGAACACTGCGTCCGTGACGACGCCGGCTGATACGACGCCACCAACCGCTCCGGCCGGCCTCACCGCAGCTCCGTCGAGCCTGACGCAGATCAGCCTAAGCTGGACGGGGTCAACAGACAACGTAGGCGTGACCGGCTACACGATCTACCGCAATGCCGCCAAGGTGGGCACGACAGGCGCCACGACCTTGACTTACACGGATTCCGGTCTTGCCCCCGCGACCTCCTACACGTACACGGTGGATGCATTCGATGCGGCTGGAAACCATTCGGCTCTATCCGCCAGCGCGACGGCCGCCACTTCGGCCGATACCACGCCACCGACGGTTCCGGCAGGCGTGACAGCACAGGTTGGGCCGGTCGGCGAGGTCGATGTTCAGTGGAGCGGGTCGACCGACGACGTAGGCGTCGCCGGATACACGGTCTATCGCGGCGGCGTATTGCTCGCGACGGTGTCGTCGTCCACGCTGACGTACGCGGACAAGACGGTTGCGAGCATCACTGACTACAGCTACACGGTCGATGCCTTCGATGCCGCCGGCAATCATTCGGCACAATCGGCCGCCGCGACGGTGACCACGCCCGATTGGGTTCCGCCCTCGGTGCCGGCAGGTTTGGCCGCGACGGTCGTGTCGAGCGGTGAGATCGACCTCGCCTGGAATGCATCGAGCGACAACGTCGCTGTGACCGGCTACACCGTCTATCGCAACGGCGTCTCCATCGGCACAACCGCAGGCGGCACGCTGACTTATGCCGACACGACGGTCGGCCACGGGTTCACCTACTCGTACGCCGTTGACGCCTTCGACGCCGCCGGGAATCACTCGGCTCAATCAACGGCTGCTTCGGCGACCACGACCGACGACATCCCGCCAGCGGTCCCAGGCGGCCTGGCTGCGTCAGCCGCCTCACCGACGTCGGTCGCTGTCTCCTGGTCCGCATCGAGCGACAACGTGGCGGTGACGGGATACGACGTGTACCGGGACGGCGTATCAGTCGCCACGCTCGGTCCAACGGTGCTGAGCTACCAGGACACGGTCGCCTCCGGCAGCACCCATTCGTACACGGTGGACGCGTTTGACGCCGCCGGGAATCACTCCGCCACCGCCACCCCCGTCAGTGTCACGACCTCGCTGACCGATTCGACGCCGCCTAGCGTGCCCGCGGGCGTCACCGCTGCCGCCGTCGGATCCTCCTCAGTGACCCTGGCCTGGAATGCGTCCACCGACAACGTCGGCGTCACCGGTTACACGGTCTACCGCAACGGCGCCGTCCTGGCGACGGTCGGCGGCACGACGACGGCGTATTCCGACGCGACCGTCGCCCAGGCCACTACCTACGCGTATACGGTGGATGCGTTCGACGCTGCCGGCAACCACTCTGCACAATCCGCGCCGGCATCCGTCCACGTTCCCGGCGTGCCCAAGTTCGTGCAGAGCGCCGTCGGCTCGACCGGCACGACGGTGACCAGCATGACCCTCACCCTTGGCCCGGTCACGCAGGGCGACCTCCTGGTCGGCTGGTTCGGCCAGTACAACGCAACCGGCCAGGTCACGGTCTCGGACAACGTCAACGGAGCCTGGACACGCGCGGCCTCGAGAGCCTGGCACGGAGGGACCACCCCCGGCGACCTGGCGCTGTACTACCGCGCGAACTCGGCCGCTGCCGGCGGCCTCACGATCACAATCACGGCCGCCGCGGCGACATACATGCAGGCCGGGGCTGCCGAGTACTCCGGGGTGGCGACCGTCAATCCCCTCGACCAGGTGGTGATCGCCACCGGCACGAGCACCAGCGCCGACTCCGGGCTTACAGCCCCCGTCGCGGCAGGTGAGCTCGTGTATGGAGGCATGACGGCGACCAACGGTCCGGGCACGTTGACTGGTGGGACCAGCCAGGGCGTCGCGTTTGTGAAGCGAGCCCAGAACACGAGCGGCTCACAGGGCGAAGAGGACATCCTGGTCGGCGCCGCCGGCCAGCAGCATGCCGGGTTCACGTTCCCGACCTCCACCCAATGGTTCATGGTCTGCGCGGTCTTCAAACCGGCGTAGTCCAAGAGAAGCAACGACATGTGCGGGATCATCGGTTACCTCGGCCCACGCGAGGCGACCCCGGTTCTCCTTGAGGGCCTGAAATGCCTCGAGTACCGCGGCTACGACTCGGCCGGAATCGCGGTGTTGGATCGCGGCGCCGGCTGCACGAGTACAACCAAGAGCGACAGCAAAGTCGCATTGCTGGCGGAACGACTCAACGGCAGCATGCCCAAGGGCCGGCTCGGCATCGGCCATACGCGGTGGGCGACCCACGGCAAGCCCAACCTCGTCAACGCGCACCCGCATTCGGATTGCTCGGGGCGGATCGTAGTCGTTCACAACGGCATCATCGAGAACTTCGTCGAGCTCAAGCTCGAGCTCGAGAGCCGCGGACATCGCTTCGTCTCCGAAACCGACACCGAGGTGCTGCCGCATCTGATAGAGGACTGTTACGCGGGCGATTTTGTGGCTGCCGTCAGGGCGGCGCTCAAAAAGGTCGAGGGCGCATACGCGCTCGCGATGTTTTCGCTGGACCATCCCGATCTGCTCCTCGGTGCGCGCCTCAACGCGCCGCTGGTGATCGGCCTCAACGGGGACGAATTCTTCGTTGCGTCTGACATCACCGCGGTCATCCCGTACACGAAAGAGGTGCTCGTCCTTGGCGAAGGCGAGGTGGTGGAGGTCACAGCGTCCGGCGCCCGAGTAACGACCCTCGACGGCAAGCCTGTCGACAGCATCACCATCAAGGTCGACTGGGATGTCAGCCAGGCGCAAAAAGGCGGTCACCCCCACTTCATGCTCAAGGAGATTCACGAGGCTCCCGAGGCGGTGACCAATGCATTGCGCGGCCGGCTCGGCGCCGATGACACCGTCCAATTCCAGGAGTGCGACCTTTCCAACACGAGCCTCGCCGGAGTCCGCGACGTCCTTCTGCTCGGGATGGGCACCTCGCTCCATGCCGCGATGGTGGGCGAGTATGTGATCGAAGACTGGGTCGGGATCCCCGCGCGAGCGGCGGACGCGTCAGAGTTTCGCTATCGCAGGCCCAACATCGGTCCCGAAACGCTCACCGTCGTCCTGACCCAATCGGGAGAGACTGCGGACAGCATCGTCGCCTTGCGCCAGGCGAAGGCGCGTGGCTCTCGCACAATCGCCATCACCAACGTGGTTGCCAGCACAGCCGCTCGGGATTCTGATGGTGTGATCTACATGCACGCGGGCCCGGAGATCGGCGTGGCGTCGTCCAAGACGTTCGTCAGCCACCTCATGACCCTTTACATGCTCACCGCCCGGCTGGCCACCGCGAAGTCGCGGATGCCCCTCGAGCGGCGCATGGAGCTGGCGGCCGTGTTCCGCGGGCTGCCAGACACCGTTAGGGGCGTCCTTCGACGCGAGTCGGAGATTGCAGAGCTTGCCCGCCGCTACTGCCACTTCAAGAACTACATGTTCATCGGGCGCGGCATCAACTACCCCGTCGCGCTCGAGGGAGCCCTCAAGCTCAAAGAGGTGTCCTACGTGCACGCGGAGGGTACGTCGGCCGGTGCCCTGAAGCACGGACCGATCGCGCTCCTGGACCACGATTTTCCGGTGATCGCGATTTGCACTGACAGCGCCACAAGAGAGAAGATCGCGGGCAATGTCCACGAGGTCGCGGCTAGAGGCGCGCCGGTGCTAGCCCTCGTGACCGAGGGCGATCACAAGCTGGACCGGGTTGCCACCGACACCTTCGAGATCCCGGCGGGCGACGAGGTTGCGACGGCCGTCGCCAGCACGGTCGTGCTCCAGCTCTTCGCATACCACGTGGCCACCGTGCTGGGCCGCGATGTCGACCAACCTCGGAACCTGGCCAAGAGCGTAACCGTCGAATAGCCGGGTAGCCTGATGAGGAAGCCTTGGGTGGCCTTGTGGCTGGCCGTTTTGTGTGCATATGTGGCCGCACCGTTCGGACAGGTCGCCACTGCGGCGACGATTCCTCCGCACGTGATGATCGTCGTGATGGAGAACCACAGCTATGAAGCCGTGATCGGCAATGCGCAGATGCCCTTCATCAACAGCCTCGCCTCCGCCAACGCGGTGGTGAGCACGACCGACCTGAGCCATCCCAGCCTGCCCAACTACCTGGGCATGATCTCGGGCTCGAGCCAGAGCGACCCCCAGGACACGACTCCGCAGGATGGGACGTATCCCGGCCCGCAGCTCACCGACGAGCTTGCGGCGGCCGGCATCGGGTGGAAGGCATACATGGAAGACATGCCTACCGCTTGCGATCTGACCGACCAGTACAGCCCTGGCTCCTACGACGTCAACCACAACCCGTTCATGTATTTCACCTCGGTCCGCAACAACCCTGCACAGTGCAACCGGGACGTGCCCTACGGGCAGCTCGCGACCGACCTCAGCGCCGGCAAAGCTCCGCCGTTCATCTGGGTATCGCCCAACACCATCCACGACATGCACGACGGCATGGACGCTCAAGGCGACAGCTTCATCCAGGGGCTCGTGACGCGGGTCCGAGCCTCGAGCTGGTGGACGGCGAGGAGCCGGGTCATCATCACCTGGGACGAGGGCACGCAGTCCGACCAGGTGGCCACGATCGTCGTCGGCGCCCCGCACGGAACCAGGGCGAATGGCGGCAACGAGTACGGAACGCTGCGGGGGATCGAGGAGGCTTATGGCGTGCGCCTGCTCGGGCAATCGGCGGGGTCCGGCGTCGGAGACATCCTGCCCCTGCTCCCAAGTGGTACTCCAGCGCGATCGGCACCACAAGGGCCGTCACCGACGCCAAGCCCGCTGCAGGTGACGCCCCTCATGCCATTCGCCTCGCCGGCGCCTCCGGCGCCAGGCTTCGTTCGCGGCGCGTACGGCAAAGAGTCCGGGACCACCGGGTTCGATGCCATCGCGGCCAGCGGTTTCAACGCCGTGATGACGGATCCTTACAAGCAAAGCCTGGACCCGCTCGCGGCCAGGGGACTCAAGGGCGTGGTCTGGCTGGGAGCATGGTTCAACGCACCCCGCTGCGCGTTCGAGAACGACGATGCCAAGATCCGTTCGCTCGTTTCGCCGATCGCCGGCCACCCCGCGATCCTGGCCTACTACCTGGGCGACGAGCCGCTCGTAACCGCATGCCCGGCGGCCCCGTCCATGTTCGCGGCGCGGAGCGGGCTCATCCATTCCCTCGATCCCGGCAGCAAGACCTTCACGGTGATCCAGCAGTTCGAGAATGGAGTCACGCGGGACTACGCGCCCTGGAAGGGCACGGTCGACATCCTTGGTTTCGACATCTATCCCTGCCACAAATCCAGCTCGGCCTGCGACTTCACGGCCATCGATGCCGCGATCACCGCCATCGCCAACGCCGGCATCACGACCTACTGGGCGGTCGTGCAGGACTTTCAGGATTGTTTCTACCGATTGCCATCGACGCATGAGCTGCGCTCTCAGTTCGACCACTGGAGCCGCTCCACAATGACCGGCTATTTCGTCTTCTCGTGGAACTACCAATCGGCAGACCTGACGTGCCCGGGCACCTCTCTCTCCACGCACCCGGACAATGTCGCGGAGCTGAAGTACGAGAACTCCCGCACATTCGCCCCCTCACCCCTTGTCGCCGCGAGCCCAGCTGCAGC
>DASPYG010000100.1:0-2796 GCA_035636885.1 Candidatus Nitrosopolaris sp. | reverse complement strand
TCTGGGCCGACCGGACCGCGTTCGACTCCAAGCTGATGGAGCGCCGGTTGGGTGTGCCGGTGGTGGCGACGATTCCCAAGCTGGTGGGCTCCGGTGGTGTCTAGAGCCGTCAAGGACCGCGCCCCGCTCCCAAAGGACCTGACGCCTGACGCTGAATCGGGCACCAACGCCGGCGCGCAGCTCGCGGAAGAGGTCGAGCATGTCGTCGCGCAGGCCGAGCTGCCGGTTGCCGAGACCTCGGAGCTGTCGAGCCAGTTTTCCCAGTCGATCAACGAGGCGCTGGCTCGCAGGCAGGCCCTGCCTGGATTTGCCGATCCACGGATGGAGCGGGTCAACTCCATCCAGCTCCCGCCCTGGTTCATCGACCGCTGCCGCGGCGCGTACCTCTCGGTTGCGTTCGAAGCCGCTGCCGATTGCCGCGTACTCGGGGTAACCAGCGCTGCATATGGCGAGGGCAAGACCTCGGTTGCGATCGGCATCGCGACGGCGATGGCGGTGGACACCAAGAAGCCCACGCTGCTCATCGAATGCGACTTTGCCGCACCCTCGTTCTACAAGTTTTTCGGAATCAACGAGAACGGGGGCCTCAGCGAGTGGCTCGACGGTGCCTCCCGTTTGAGGATCGTTCGCGGGGCGGCGATCGTCCCCAACATCTTCGTGATCCCGTCGGGTGCGGCCCAGAGCGAGCCCGCCCGGTTCTTCTATCAGCTCGTCGACAGGAACGTTTTGGACGGGCTTCGTGGAGTCTTTGCGAATGTCGTCATCGACCTACCGCCCACCCTGCACATCTCGTACGCATCGCTGGCGTGCGCGCTGGCAGATCGATTGCTGATCGTCGCCCGGAGCGGCGTCACGCTGACCACGGACCTCGAGACCCTGGTCGGACGCATCGGCAAGGACCGAGTCAGCGGGATCGTGCTCAACGGCACCGACTACCGCACCCCCAGGTGGCTGCGGCCCCTGCTCTAACGCGTCATGTTGGTTCAGCACGGAAGCAGCCTCGAGGGTCTCGTTGCGCCTCTACAGGTCGCAGACCCGTCCACCTCGCAGGCCGCGGAAACGGCTTCGCGACCCGACGAGCTCTGGCGGTTGGTGACCGCGCCCGGCACCGTCCGGTTCGACGTGCCGCGTTCATCGGCTGGGCGGCACCGGCTTGCGGCGCAGGTGCGGGCGCTTCCCGCGGGCGCGGGCGTCGTGCTGACAAGTGCCGCTTTGGGGGCACGCAGGCGCTTCCGCGGCTTTGCTCGGGATGCCGGCATCGAGCTCCTGCGTGAGTACGTCGGGATCCCTTCGCTCGACCCGCCGACCTGCTACGTCGAAGACTCGCCATCAGCGCTTCGGTACTTCTTGACGCAGCTGGTGACTCTGCCACGCGGGGGCGCTGTCATGACGGCAGCGCTGGCCGCCATCCAGAACATGACGCGCTATTTCTTTCCCGCAGGGCTGCTCCGCTCGGCCGCGCCCGCACGGATTGCCCTTGGAAGAGTTCGGCCGGGCGTGACCGCCCCGACGGGAGATCGTGTCGCGCCGGCGGTGAATGAAGGCAGCAGCCTCCTCGACATGCCCGGCATGCAGACGCTCTTCATCGCGCTTTCCAAAGACCCCAACGCCAAGGTTTCAGTGCTCCTCATCCCTCGCGGCAGGACCCAGCCGACGCTCGCCGTCAAGCTGCCGACAACGGTGGGGGCGGAGGCGACGATCGCAGCGGAGAGAGCCGTCCTGATCGATCTGCACTTCCGCCTGCCCGGCCCGATCCTCGAGTCGATTCCGAGGCCCCGAGTTCTTCAAGAGGTTCGCGGGCGTCCATCGCTCGTGACGACCGCGCTGCCGGGCAGCCCGATGACAACCCGCTACCACGCGTGGCGACACCTGGCCACCCCGGCGGCGGTGCGCGCCGATTTTCTCGCGGTCCAGACCTGGCTGGCCAAATTCCAGACCGCCAGCGCCGCGGAGCGTGCGCCGATCGACATGGACGGTGGGACGACCGACACCCTGCGCATGCGCTTCGCCGGCGAGCCTCGACTCGATTGGTTGTTGTTCAGGCTCAACGCAGTCCATGCCCGGCTTCGCGCGAGCACCACTCCCCGCACAGCCGTGCACGGAGACTTCTGGTTCGGCAACCTCCTGTTGGTTGGCGGGGAGATCTCGGGGGTCATCGACTGGGAGTCTGGCGCCACGCGCGGCGAGCCGGTCCGCGACATCGTCCGTTTTGCGATCAGCTACGCGCTTTATCTGGATCGCCATACACGTGCCGGTCATCGTGTCGCAGGTCATCCCGGCCTCCGCGCCGGACCCTGGGGTTGTGGGATCGCCTGGGCTTTCGACGGGGAGGGGTGGTTTCCGGAGGTGGTGCGGGAGTTCGTTCAAGACGGGCTGAAGCGCCTGGGCGCCGACCCCGACTGCTGGCGCGAGGCGATGCTGGCCGGCCTGGCCGAGGTGGCGGCGACCGCCGACCACCCTGACTTCGCGCGGAGGCACTTCGAGCTGTTCGACCGCCTGAGCGACTCCCAGGGAGCTGCGTCGCGAAACAACACCGTCTCGGCCGCATGATTGACCCGTCACCTCCAGCGGCGGCGGACCAACAGGACAAGCACGGCCACGACGAACAGCACGATCAGCGCGGCCGCAGCTCCAGCTCGAAGCGGTGACGGCCCGGCTGCAGCTGGGCTCGCGGCGACAAGGGGTGAGGGGGCGAATGTGCGGGAGTTCTCGTACTTCAGCTCCGCGACATTGTCCGGGTGCGTGGAGAGAGAGGTGCCCGGGCACGTCAGGTCTGCCGATTGGTAGTTCCACGAG
>DASPYG010000099.1:0-7104 GCA_035636885.1 Candidatus Nitrosopolaris sp. | reverse complement strand
GCCGACCCGCTCTCGGACCTCGCGGTGGCGCGGGCTCGGGCCTCCGCCCTCGAGCCGATCCAGGTCGGCAACGCCGACAGCCTTCGGGTCGGCCAGCTCGTGGTCGCGATCGGTAACCCGATGGGCTTTTCGGGGTCCGTCACGTCGGGGGTCGTCAGCGGGTTAGGCCGCTCGCTGGCGACCGCAGACGGCAACGGGCACCGGCGCTTCATCGAGGACGTCATCCAGACCGATGCCGCGCTCAACCCGGGCAACTCGGGAGGCGCGCTCGCGGACTGGCGAGCGCGGCTCGTCGGTGTCAACACGGCGGTGGCCGGAATGGGCCTTGGGCTGGCGGTGCCGATCAACCGCACCACCCAGGCGATCCTGGCGGCGCTGATGAAAAACGGCCGCGTGAGGCGGGCGTACCTCGGCATCGCGGGCGGCAACCGGCCGCTTCCTCCTGCGATCGCTCAACGGCTCGGCCGCAAGGCAGGCGTGGAGGTGCAGGAGGTGGTTGCCGGTTCGCCGGCCGCCGCGGCCTCGCTGCGCAGTGGCGACATCATCGTCTCGGTCGGCGACGTGGCCGTGGCCAAGGCCGGTGACCTTCAGCGGCTGATGGTCGAGGCGCGGATCGGCGCCAAGCTTCCGCTCACCATCCTCCGCAGCGAAAAGCTGGTCACGCTCGAGGTCGTTCCAGTGGAGCTCGCTTAGAGGCTCCCCACCACGTGGGGAGCTCCCCGACGCGTGTGGCGGCGCGATTAGGGGCCATACACTCACTCTGTGCCGAAGCAGATCCGCGACCTGCTTCGAGCCGAAGTTCAAGACGGCCGATTCCGACTTGCCGAGGTCGACCCCGCCGCCACGCCTGGCCTGAAGAGCCACAAGCGGGCCCAGAAGGACCTGGCCAAGCACCAGGCGCTGCTCTTCACGCTCCAGGAGAAGATGTACGCGGAAAACAAACGCGCACTCCTCATCGTGCTGCAGGGCATGGACACCAGCGGCAAGGACGGCACCATCACTCATGTCATCGGCCACCTCAACCCGCAAGGCGTGAATATCACGGCTTTCAAGCAGCCCACCCCAGAGGAGAAGCGCCACGGGTTCCTCTGGCGTATTCGCCGCAACCTGCCCGCCATCAGACAGGTCGGCATCTTCAACCGATCCCATTACGAAGACGTGCTGGTTGCCCGCGTCCACGACCTCGAACCCCTGAGGATCATCGAGCGGCGTTACGACCTCATCAACCGATTCGAGAAACAGGTCACAAGCCAGCGGATCAAGGTCGTCAAGATCTGCCTGCACATCTCGTACGACGAGCAGCGGAACCGCCTCGTGGAGAGGCTCCAGGATCCCGACAAACGATGGAAGTTCAGCGAGCACGACATCGACGAGCGGGCCTACTGGGACGACTACCAAAGCGCGTACGGCATCGCCATCACCCGCTGCTCGACGACTTACGCCCCGTGGTATGTCGTGCCGGCCGATGACAAGGACTACCGGAACTGGGCGGTGGCCCGAATCCTGATCGAGACTCTGCGCGAGATGGACCCGCAGTATCCGCAGCCCAAGCTCGACGTCCCGCGACTCCTGAAACGGCTGCGCGCGTGAGTGGTAATTTTAAGCTTCGGTAAATTGAATAGACGTTATCGGGGGGTTTGACATGAGACGGGTGCGCCTCGCTTCCATCTTGGTGGCTGTCGTGGTCGCTGGGGCTTGTGGCTCGACAGGCGGCGGCGGCACGGCCGGCAACTCGTATGCCGGCAAGACCATCAAGCTCGGCGCGGTGCTGTCGATCACCGGCGCGGGCGGCGTCTATGGTCCGCAGAGCCGGGACGGAATGATGCTCGCCGTCACCGAGATCAACAAGGCCGGCGGCGTCAACGGAGCCACGATCAGCCTGGTGGTCAAGGACGACGCCTCCGACAAGGCACAATCGGCCCAGGTCGCTCAGACCCTCATCCAGAGCGATCAGGACCTGGCCCTTCTCGGCCCTACGCTCTCCAACTCGGCGGTCGCGGTTCACCCGCTGGCAGAGAGCCTGAAGACGCCAATCCTGGCCGTGAGCACGACCGGCATCCACATCGTTCCCGACTGCAACTTCCCGAACAGCACGGCGTGCCGCTACGTGTTCCGCGACAGCCTCGGCGAGCAGACCGCAATCCCGGACAACATCCAGTCCTACGCAGCCGACGCCAAGCCAAGCACGGGCGTGCTGCTCGTGGCGCAGGACGACAAGTTCTCGAGCGACGGCGGCAAGATCGTGCAGGATACCGTCGCCCAGTACGGCATCAACCTGCTTAAGACGATCAAGTTCAACAAGGCGGAGGCCGACCTGTCGCCCTACGTGACGCAGGCCGTAGGCCTGAAGCCGGACGTGATCTTCATCACGTCGCTCGGCACCATCCCCGCCAAGATCATGACCGAGGCCCGCAAGCAGGGCTGGCAGGGCCAGTTCCTCGGCGGCAACGGCTTCAACACCGCCACGGTTTCCAAGCAAGCCGGCGCGGCGGGCAAGGGCGCGCGCAGCGCCAGCGCCTGGTACATCGGCAACTCCTTTGCTTCCAACCAGGACTTTGTAAACGCTTACAAGACCGCCTACAGCAAGGACCCCGACCAGTTCGCCGCGCAGGGCTACGCGGCCATCAAGATCCTGGCGGATGCCGCCAAGCGGGCAAACCTCACTTTCTCAGACCTCCCCGGCGACCGCGACAAGCTTCGGGCTGCGATGGAAACCGTCAACATCCAGACCCCGCTCGGGCCGTTCCAGTTCACCGCGACCCACGACGTCAAGCAGACGGTCTGGGTCATCCAGATGGACGGCAACGGCGGCTTCACCCTCGTCCACCAGATCAACGGCTAAGCGTCCTCTAGCGGGGGGTCGCAAGATCCCCCGCCACACCTTTTATTGTTGAGTCGCCTTGGGGCAACAGATCCTCAACGCGATCTTCATTGGTTCCATCTATGCGTTGTTCGCGGTCGGGTACACGCTGGTCTTCGGCGTCCTCGACATCCTGAACCTGGCGCACAGCGCCGTTTTCATGCTCGCCGCCGCAGTCACCTTCACGCTGGTCGTCAACCATGGCCAGTCTTTCTGGCTTGCGTGCGCTCTCGCCATCGTCGTGTCTGCGCTGATGGGGCTGGTGATCGAGTACGTCTGCCTGAGACCGTTGCGCAGGCGCCAGGCGCCGCCGATCGCGGCGCTGATCTCGACCATCGGCCTGGCGCTGATCATCGTGGCCGCCGTCGAGCAGGGCCGGCCGGGAACGCTGTTCGCCTGGCTGTGGGTTGACGGCGCCAACTCAGTCAGCCTGCCCCCGGGCTCATTCCCCAATCCCACCTGGAGAGTGGCGGGCCTGACCCTCGAAGGCACCAAGCTCGCCATCATCCCTCTCACCATCGCGCTGATGCTGCTGCTGGGCTACGTCATGCGCTACACACAGGTCGGGCGCGGCCTGCGCGCCGTCGCCGAGAACCCGCGGGCGGCGCGGCTGATGGGCATCGACGTCGATCGGATGATCTCGTTGACGCTCGTCATCTCGTCAGCGCTCGGGGGCCTGGCCGGCATCCTCTTCGGGGTCGCGCTCGGCGACATCAGCCCGTACATCGGCCGCGACAGCGTCGAGGTCCGCGGCCTCGCCGTGATCGTGCTCGGCGGCATGGGCAGCATCCCCGGCGCGGTCCTGGGCGGCTACCTTCTTGGCGCCATCGAGGTGCTCGCGGTCGTGCTGCTGGGCAGCAACGTGCGGGCCGGGGTCGCGTTTGCGGCGCTCTTCCTGATGCTGGTGCTGCGGCCCCAGGGCCTGTTCGGCGCCCAGCTCCGCGAGCGCATTTAGAGTGTCTGGACCCGGACGCTGATGGACTTTCTGATCCAGCTGTTCACGGACCCGGTGGGCTTCTGGAACTCGCACACGCTGCTGATCTCGCAGATCGCGATCAACAGCATCCTGGCGTCCTCGATGTTCGTGGTCCTCTACTCCGGGCAGCTCTCGCTCGCCGCGCCGGGGTTCATGGCCATCGGCGCCTACACCGCGGTCCTCATGAGCCTCTACCTGCACACGCCGCTCGCCGTCAACATCGCCTCCGGCACCGTGCTCGCCGGCGTCGCGGGCGTCGTCGTCGGTCTGCCCGTGCTCCGGCTGCGCGGCGTATTCCTCGCCATCGCCACCATCGGCTTCATCGAAGCGCTGAGCCTCGGCGTGATCCTCAATCTCCCCATCACCGGCGAAGGCCTCGGCCTCAAGAATCCCGACGCCGACCCGCTCGGCGGGATCTACATGGTTCTCATCTCGATGGCGGTCATCGTCTTCCTGCTGTGGCGGCTCACGAAGGGCAGGTTGGGATACGCATGGACCGCGATCCGCCAGGACGAGCTGGCTGCGCTCAGCCAGGGCATCGACGTGCCTCGATACAAGCTGATCGCCTTCGTCCTCAGCGCGATCCTGGCTGGGTACGCGGGCGGCCTCGAATCACACCTCAACTTCTTCGTCGACCCCAACGAGTACGGCGTACAGCGAACCGTGCAGGTGCTGACCTTCGCTGTGCTCGGCGGCAGCGGCAACGTGCTGGGCCCGGTTGTCGGCGCCTTGTTCCTGACCTCCCTTCCCTTTGTGTTCCAGCAGGCCGGTGATTACATCGGCGTGGTCAGCGGGGTGATCCTGATCCTCGTCATCATCTTCCGGCCGCAGGGAATCGTCGGCCGCGGCGGCTTCGCTTTTGTCAGGCCGCGCTGGTGGCCCCGCGCGCAAGTCCGTGCTCCTTCGACTGGATAACGTCCAGCGTCACTTCGGCGGCGTTCACGCCGTCGACGGGGTGACGCTGGACGTCGAGAAAGGGGCAATCCAGGGCCTCATCGGGCCTAACGGCGCAGGCAAGACCACGCTCGTCAACGTGATCACCGGGTACGTGCCTTTCCAGTCGGGCAACGCGTGGCTGGAGTCGGACCAGCTCACCGGCCTTCCCGCGCATCGGGTCGCCGGGCTCGGCATCGCGCGCACTTTCCAGAACATTCGCCTGTTCAAAGACCTGAGCGCAGCTGAGAACGTCGTCGTTGGCATGCACTCGCGCCGGCGCGACGACACCCTCGCGCAGCTGGGTACGCTGCCAGTTTTTCGCCGCGACCAGCGCTCGCGCATCAACGATGCGCACCGCCTGATGGAGGTGGCCGGCCTGGACCCGAGCGAGGTCGCTCACCGTCCCGCGGGGACGCTGCCGTACGGCGACCAGCGACGTCTCGAGATCGCGCGCGCCCTGGCGCTGCAGCCACGCCTGCTCATCCTCGACGAGCCCGCCGCGGGCATGAACCCGTCGGAGAAGCAGGGCATTCGCGAGCTGATCGAGCGCCTCAACCAGGATGGCCTGACCATCCTTCTCATCGACCACGACATGCAGCTCGTGATGGGGGTCTGCACGCGTGTGGCGGTGCTCAACTTCGGCCGCAAGATCGCAGACGGTACGCCGCAAGAGGTTTCGACTGATCGTGGCGTGATCAAGGCGTACCTGGGCACCGGCAGCGAGCGCGAGGTCTCCAGCGCACCCGGCGCCACAGGCGTCGAGGCCGAGGTGGTGGTGGAGGCGGCGGCGACGGCAAAGCGTGCAGAGGAGCCGGCTTCGGCAATCCTCGACGTCCGGGACCTGTCGATCAGCTACGGGTCCGTGAACGCGGTCCGTAGCGCCTCGCTGCGCGTGGCCGCCGGCGAGGTCGTCGCCCTCATCGGCGCCAACGGCGCAGGCAAAACCACGATCCTCAGCGCGCTATCGGGACTCGTCCGGCCGAGCTCGGGGACCGCCATCTTCGACGGCCTCGACCTGACCACCGCCAAACCTTCGGCCATCGTTCGCCACGGCCTCGCGCACGTGCCTGAAGGGCGCGAGATCCTTGGCCGCCAAACAGTGCTGGAGAACCTCGAGCTGGCAACGTGGGCCCGCCGGGACCGCGCCGCCGCTGCGGCGCAGATCGGCGCGGTGATGAAGCGCTTCCCAATCCTCGCCGAGCGCAAGAACATGCGCGCCGGCACCCTGTCGGGCGGCGAGGCGCAGATGCTAGCGATCGCGCGAGGCCTGCTGGCGAAACCGCGGCTGCTGCTGCTCGACGAGCCCTCGCTGGGGCTGGCGCCGCAGATGGTCGACGAGGTGTTCGCGGCAATCGAAGAGATCCACCGCGACGGCACCACGATCCTTCTCGTCGAGCAGAACGCGCTGCGCGCGCTGGGAATCGCGGACCGGGCCTACGTGCTGGAGACCGGGCGGATCCTTCTCTCCGGCAGCGGCGACGACCTGCTGCACAACCCGGCCGTGCGACGCGCCTACCTGGGCGGCTGAATCACACGCGGACGATGGCGAACGCCGGCCCATTCATGAGGAGCTCGCCGCCGCCAAGCTCCTTCTGAAGCTGAGCCACTGTGAAATAGCACTTGTGGATGATGAGACGCGTGCCGTCGAGCAGGTCACGCTCCTCCGGTCCTTCTCGGAACCTGCCATCCGGCGCGACCTGTTCGAGGATCACCACCTCGCCGGCGACCCGGCGCATCTCGTTGACGAGGTCCGCCCGCGAGGGCGGGAGCAAATGGCCATACAGGTTGGCGGCAAAGGCACGACCAAACACTCCGTCCGCGAACGGCAGCCGTGGTACGCGGGCTCGGACCAGGTTCGCATTGGGCAGCCGGCGCCCGGCGATCGCGAGCATCGCCTCGCTCGCGTCGAGCAGCGTGAGGTCGCCGGTCAGCCACCGGCTGACGTAGCCGGTCCCGCATCCGATGTCGAGCGTCCGTTGCGGCGGCAGCGAGGCGACGATGCTCCTGACCGACTCAGCGATTCTGGGGTCGCCCTCTGGGTGGTCCCACGACGTCGCGTCGTATTCGGCCGCGCGCCTCTCGTAATAATCCATGGCGACAAAGTAAGACTGCGAGAATCCGCGCGTGCATGGACTGCCTGTTTTCGGTGCTTCCCTAAAAAAAGAAACCCGGGTCTTTCGACCCGGGTCCCTCTGCTGTTTCGTCTTGTTAGACGGTGCGGACGCTGCGAGCGCGCGGGCCCTTGGGGCTCGCCTCGATCTCGAAGGTCACCTTCTCGCCACCGCGGAGGCTGTCGAAGTCGCCTTCGGTGCCACTCCTGTGGAAGAAGAAT
>DASPYG010000098.1:0-5386 GCA_035636885.1 Candidatus Nitrosopolaris sp. | reverse complement strand
GAAGGCCGCATCCAGACACGTTCGTGGGAAGGCCAGGATGGGCAGAAAAGACGTGTGACCGAGATCATCGCCAACGACGTCCAGTTCCTCGAGCCCCGCGGGGCGACCGCGGGCGCCGGTGCGCCGGCGCGCACAGCCGGCGCGACTCACGACGACATTCCCGCTCCGGACGACGCGCCGCGCGACGTCGACCCGGACGACATACCTTTCTAGGAGATACCCATGGCAGTCAACCGTCCACAACGTGACTCGAGCAGCGGCGGCGGGCAGAGAGGTCCGAAGCGCCAGCACCGCAAGGTGTGCAGCTTCTGCGTCGAGAAGGTCCAGTACATCGACTACAAGGAGATATCGCGGCTGCGCCGGTTCGTCAGCGACCGTGGCAAGATTCTGCCCCGCCGCGTGACCGGCACCTGTGCGCGCCACCAGCGGCCGCTCACCACGGCGCTGGAGCGCGCGAGAGCGATCGCATTACTCCCATATACGACTGAATCGCATTAAGGGGCGCGGCGCCTCCCTCCCCATTCATGGGGAGGTGGGCCCGGGCCGAAGGCCCCGGTCCGGCGGGGAGATACAATTCGCGACGCCGCCTCAGTCCACCATCGGAGCGCGCCCATGACCTTCCAGACCCAGCTTCGCATCCCCGGCCCGACCCCTATTCCCGAGCGGGTCGTTCGCAGCATGAACCGGCCGATGATCGATCACCGCGGACCGGAGTTCGCTGCGATCCTGGCCGAGATCACGTCCGGCGCGAAGCGCGTCTTCAAGACCTCCAACGACCTGCTGCTGCTCACCTCGTCGGGTACAGGGGGGCTCGAGTCGGCGGTCGCCAACCTGGTGTCGCCGGGTGACGAGGTCATCGTGGCCCTCAGCGGAAACTTCGGCGAGCGCTTCGCCGCGCTGGCCGCCGCCTACGGCGCTGATGTGGTGCGGCTGGAGTTCGAATGGGGCCAGCCGGTGGACCCGGACGACCTCGCCAAGGTCGTCGAGCGCCATCCGCGGGCAAAGGTTGTGCTTCTCACCCACAACGAGACTTCGACCGGACTGACCAACCCGCTGCGCGAGCTTGCGCTCGTGGGCCGCGACGCGGAACGGATCGTCGTCGTCGACGGTGTCAGCTCCATCAGCTCGATCGACATCCAGACCGACGCATGGGGAGTCGACGTCGCCGTCAGCGGCTCTCAAAAGGGCTGGATGGCGCCGCCGGGATTCGCGCTGGTCAGCGTGAGCGAGCGGGCTTGGGCGCAGCAGGCGAAGGCTCGGTCCCCGCGGTTCTATTTCGACTGGAAGGAAGCCAAGACGTGGGCCGAGAAGGGTATGACCCCGTTCACGCCTGCGGTTGGCGTCGCCTTCGCGTTGCAGGAGGGCCTGCGCATGCTCGAAGAAGAAGGTCTAGAGCATGTCTACGAGCGCCACGCGCGTCTTGCGCGCGCAACGCAGTCAGGGCTCCAGGCGATGGGCTTCCAGCTGTTCGCTCAGGAGGGCTATCGGTCCAACACGGTGACCTCGGCCATGCCGCCGCCCGGTGTGGATGTCGCCGCGCTGCGGAAGCTCCTCGACGAGAAGTACGGTGTCGTGATCGCCGGCGGCCAGGGCAAGATGACCGGCAAAATGGTCAGGGTCGGCCACCTGGGCGCGGTCGCCGAAGGCGACGTGGTGCAGGTGCTGTGGGCGATCGAGCAGGCGCTCGAAGAGCTCGACGTCGCCCCGGCCGAGGGCCGCGGCGTGGCCGCCGCGACCGCATCACTGCAGGGCGTCCCCGCATAGTGGCCGACCGCTGACGACCTAGACTCAGAGCCAACGTGCCCCGGATCCTCGTCGCCGACCCGCTCGCCGAGGACGGCCTCGAACGACTCCGCCGCGCCGGTGAGGTGACGGTGGTCAGCAAGCTCGCCGAGGCCGAGCTGATCGAGCGCATCCCCGAGTTCGACGCGCTCGTCGTCCGCAGCGAGACGAAGGTGACGGCTCCTGTCATCGAGGCGGGAAAGCGACTGCGCGTGGTGGGCCGCGCGGGCGTGGGCGTGGACAACATCGATGTTCCCGCCGCGACGCGCAAAGGAATCCTCGTCGTCAACGCGCCACGCGGAAACATCGTTGCGGCCGCGGAGCACACCATCGCGCTGCTCTTCGCGCTGGCGCGATCGGTGCCGCAAGCCGATGCCTCCGTCAAGCGCGGCGAGTGGAATCGCTCGAAGTTCATCGGCACCGAGATCCGCGGCAAGACGCTTGGCGTCATCGGCCTTGGCAACGTAGGCTCCGAGGTGGCCAAGCGCGCGCATGGCCTGGAGATGGAGGTCATCGCGTACGACCCAGTCGTCTCGGTCGAGCGCGCGGAGCTCTTCAATGTGCAGCTGGTCCCGCTCAACGAGCTTCTCGAGCGTGCGGATTTCGTCACCGTCCATGTGCCTCTCGTCGATGCCAACCGCCACCTGATTGGGGCGCCCCAGCTGGCGTTGCTCAAGCCGTCCGCGCGGCTGATCAACACTGCGCGCGGCGGCATCGTCGACGAGAACGCCCTCTGCCTTGCGCTCGAATCCGGTCGGCTGGCCGCCGCGGCGGCCGATGTTTTCGAGCACGAGCCCGCTGGCGAAAGCCCCCTCTTCCGCCTGCCCAACTTCATCGCCACTCCCCATATCGCAGCGTCGACTATCGAGGCCCAGGCTTCGGTGGCATTCGATGTCGCGGAAGAGGTCGCCGCGGTGCTGGCGGGTGACCTGCCCCGGTATGCCGTCAATGCGCCGGCCCTGCCGCCGGAGGAGCTCGCCTACGTGCGCCCGTTTGCGCTGCTCACGGAGCGCCTCGCCGCTCTGCACACCCAGCTGTTCGGCGGACGCGTCAGCGCGATCGAGCTCGAGTTCGAAGGAGAGCTCGCGGAGCATGACGTCAACCTCCTCGTGGCGGCGGCGATTCGGGGCGTGCTGCAGCCCTTCACGGAGGACCGCATCAACTCCGTAAATGCGCGGCTGATCGCTTCAGGCCGAGGCGTCAGGCTGATCGAGCGCAGGAGCCCGGCGCATGGAAGTTACGCCAGCCTCGTCACACTACGTATGCACGGCCACGAGCTGGCCGGAACTGTGCTGATGGGAGAGCCGCGCGCGACCAGGATCGACTCGTTTCGGGTCGATCTCGTTCCCGAAGGCCGCTTCCTGGTGAGCCGGCACGAGGACAGGCCGGGCGTGGTGGGCAGTTTTGGCACGATTTTAGGCAAGCACGACGTCAATATCGCGAGCATGCAAGTCGGCCGCGATGCACCGCGCGGCAACGCGATGATGATCCTTGCGGTCGACGATCCGGTCGGCGACGCTGTGCTCACCCGGCTGCGCGAGGTCGCCGGCATGTCCGACCTTCGCTACGTCGAGCTCGGGGGCGCATCCGATAGCTGACGTACGAGCCCTGCCCGGATTCCGATACCGACTCGCGAACGCCGGCAATCCCAGCACGCTGGTCGCGCCGCCGTACGACGTCATCCCCGAGTCCGAGCTCGCGAAATACCAGCAGCTCTCGCCCTTCAACGTCGTCCATGTCACCAGGCCCGGCACGGATTACGCCGCTGCTGCCAAAACGTTTGCGGAGTGGGAGCGAAACGGCATCGTGCAGGCCGACGAGCCTTCCATGTATGTGCACGAGGTCACGTTCGACGGCCGCCGGCGTCGCGACCTGATCGCCGCCCTGCGCCTGCAGCCTTACTCAGACCGCGTGGTGCTGCCGCACGAGCGCACACATCGGGGGCCCAAGGAAGATCGCCTTGCCCTGATGCGCGCAACCCACATGAGCCTCGAGCCGCTGTGGTTCGTCTATGAAGGACGGGCGGCTGGCGTCAAGGGGATCACTGACGTGGTCAGCCAGCGCTCGCCGGCGGTGGCCTTCCAGGGTCCGGAAGGGACCGAGCACCGGCTCTGGACGATCACGGATCGCGTGATCCAGGCCGCGGTGCACGCCGCTTTCGAAGAGATGGAGGTGCTGATCGCCGACGGGCACCATCGCTACGAGACCGCGCTGGCGTACGCGGAGGAGGCGGGCGGCCCGGAAGACGCGAGCTCTCGCTTCACGCTGGCGCTGTTCACCGACATCGACGATCCCGGGCTGCAGGTGCTGCCGACGCACCGCGTGCTCAAGGCAGGCGTCACCGTCAGCGGAGGCGACGATGCTCCATCGCTCGAGGCGACGCTGGCCGGACTTCGCGGCAAGGTTGCGGCCGGCGCCTACCACGACCACCGGTTCCAGGTGCTGCCGTTGGAAGGAGATGTGGCCCTGGTGGAGCTGCACGAGCAGGTGATCGACAACATCCTGGGCAAGCGCAATCCCGAAGACTTCCTTCTCTATACGCGCGATGCGACCGAGGCCGTGCGCTGGGTCGACGAGGGCGTGGGCGTAGGCGCCTTCTTCCTGGACGCTCCTGACCTGCACCAGGTTTTGCGGCTGGCCAAGGCGGGGAAGACCCTTCCTCAGAAGAGCACCTACTTTTACCCCAAGCCACCCTCCGGGATGGTGTTTCTCCGTCTGGATCCGGATCGGCGGCTATAGTTAGGAACCCGAAGCAAGAACTGAAAAATGCCCACATACGGATATCGCTGTAGCAACTGCGGCCACGAGTTCGAGATCCAGCAAAAGATGGCAGACAAGCCGCTCACGGCCTGTCCAGAATGCCAAGGGAAGCTGACGAAAATCCTCTACCCGGTTGGCATCAGCTTCAAAGGCAGCGGCTTCTACACCACGGACTACAAGTCGGCCGGCAAGGGTGCCGGCGCTTCCAGTGACGGCGTGGCCGCCTCAGCAGAAAGCTCGTCAAGCTCGGAGAGCAAGGCCGAGACGAAGTCAGAGTCGAAGCCGGAGAAGAAGTCAGAGTCCAAGTCAGCCAAGTCAGATTCCAAAACGGAGAAGAAGGCTTCCTAGATGGCAGAGACAAGCGCAGAGATTCAGGCGGTCACCGACGCGGAGTTCGAGTCCATCGTCCTCAAAGCCGACCGGCCGGTGCTCGTCGATTTCTGGGCGGCCTGGTGCGGCCCCTGCCGGATGATCGCCCCCATCGTCGAGCAGATACGCGGTGAGCTCGGCGACAAGGTGACCGTCATGAAGATGGACATTGACGAGAACCCGGCCACCCCCATCTCGCTGGGGATCGCCTCGATCCCGACCGTGATCATCTTCAAGGATGGCAAGCCTGCGGACCGCATGGTCGGCTACCGCCCGAACATGAAGGGCGACCTCAAAGCCAAGCTCGAAGCGCTGATCAGTCCGGCCTAAGGCCTGCCGGCCGGCGGAAAGCTGGCTATTGTTCTCGCGTGCAGGTCGCGATCTACACCGGCAAGGACCCGGGTGGGAAGCGGTTTCTGAGCACGCTGGAACGGCGTATCGAACGCCAGGAGATCAGGGCGTGGGAGGTCCGGCG
>DASPYG010000097.1:0-2095 GCA_035636885.1 Candidatus Nitrosopolaris sp. | reverse complement strand
GGGTGAGATGTCGCTGCCGGCCCTCGGTGACGCGCACGGAATATGGCTCGGGCAGACCGATGGCATCTACCTCAGCGTCAATGGCGTCGCGAGCAAGCAGTCCAGCGTTCAGGCCTTTCCCGCCGGGCCCTGCAATTGATGTTTCCCCCCCGCTTTAGTCCTTAGCGAAGCGCTGGCATAACGTCTCGAGCGAAGGTGCGCATCCCGGGCACGAAGTCTTCGACGGTCGCGCCGAAATAGGCGCAGACGTGATCGGCGCCGGCTTCCTCGTAGGCCCTGACTTTTGCGAGGACCTCGTCGGGGTCGCCGGCCAGCGTGGTGCGCGCGCCCAATTCGACTCGGCGGCCTTCGGCGTACCGTCGGACCTGCTCGGCCCTGGCGCGGAATTCCTCTGGTTTCAGACCGGTCGACTGCCAGACATCGCCTAGCCTCGCGGCGCGTTTCAAGGCAGGGTCCGACTGGCCGCCGATCATGATGGGGAGCTTCTCGCCCTGCGGCGGGAGTGGTCCGAAGTAGCCCTCGTCATATCGATAGAACTGCCCGTCGAACGGTCCTTCCGCGCCCGACCAGAGGTGCCGGAACAGTCGGATGGCCTCATCGAGGCGCTTGCCGCGGGTGGTCCACACGCCGCTCGCCCCAACGTTGCGAAACTCGGGCTCCGAGTACCCGGCTCCCAGCCCGAGGGTGAGGCGGCCCTTCGACAACAGGTCGAGCGTCGCCGCTTGCTTGGCGACGACAAACGGATTGCGCATCCCGAGCACGATCACCGAGGTGCCAAGCCGGATGCGGCTGGTGCGTGCCGCCAGATACCCGAGGAGCGTGAGGGGCTCGATCACCCATGGATAGCGATCCTTGAGGTCGGGGCCGACCAGGACATGATCGAGTGGCCAGACTCCCGCGAATCCGAGCTCTTCGGCGACCGCCGTGATTTCTGTGAGCTGCTCGATCGTGACGCCGCGGTGCCCATTCGGCAGGGCGATATGGAGGTCCATCCTTACTAGTTGCGCTCCTTCAGATGGCGCACGGTGAGCAAGAAATCAAATGGCGATCCATTCGCCGAGATCATCGTCCCAGCCGTGCACCATTTTCTGATTACTGACGACTGTTGGAAGGGCGGCAACCCCACGTCTAAAGGCGTCAGGTGAATCGGACGGCCGGAAGGCGAACCAGCGCGTGCCGGAGTCTGAGACTGCGTTGATGCTAATGGGAAGCGAAGGAGCTGCGGACCGAATACGGGCCAGGGCATCGCTTATTCGCGTAGCTAATTGAAGCAACGCCTCCTCGGCCGTTTGGTTTGCTGAACCGAGAACGATTAGTCGGAATGACGGCGTCGCGATCCGAGTCCGGTCGGCTGGATTGGGATCTCCTGGCAATGGCGCCCAGCCATCAATCTCGATCCCCGCTTCGGCGACGGCTGCCAACACGAGTCGGCGCAAGTCCCGAGTGACATGCGCGCTTGGGGCCAATTGCACTTGGATTGGACTCACCGCATTGCCTCCCAGACTCTCAGGCTCAGTGGCGGATCCTTAGCGTCAGTAGCAGCATCGGCCGCGAGATTCGCCACCAGTCGCGCCAGGCTTTCATCTTCGTGTAGCCGACCGCCCGGTTCGCCGGGTAGAACTTCGTGACCGGTACCTCGCAGACTTTGTTCTTGCGCCGGATCGCCTGATATAGAAGGTATGGCTCCAGCTCGTAACGATCGAGCCATTCCTGTCGCAGGTCCCAGTCACGGCAGACCTCAGTGCGAAACAGCTTGAACCCATTGGTGGCGTCGGTGATGCGCCGCAGCGTCACGGCAGAGAACATCCACGAGTAGCCGATCGTCATCACCGTGCGGCTGAGCGGCTGGTTCTGCCGCTGACCTCCAGGCAGATACCGCGATCCCTGGACGAACTCGCAGCCGCGGTCGACGATCGCCTCGGCGAGCCGCACGATCTCCTCTGGATCGTCCTGATCGTCGCCCGCGAGGATGCCGGTCAAGGCGATCCCGTCCCCCCGCGCGCGCTCGATGCCACTGCGAATCGCGGCGCCGACACCCCGGTTGCGGTCATGCTTGATGACGGTAGCCCCGGCCGCCGCGGCTTCGGCCGCCGTC
>DASPYG010000096.1:0-2949 GCA_035636885.1 Candidatus Nitrosopolaris sp. | reverse complement strand
GATGCCCACCAGATTGGCTGCGGGGCTAAAGAACTGTACGTCCTTGGCTAAATTGCCTCGCGCTGCGTCAAAGTCGCGATTGGTCCACGCCTCCAGGTGGGCGCGCGCGAGTGCAACCGCTCGCGATTCCGTTTTCGTTCCTGCATGGCTATCTGGCATGCTTCCTCCTTTCGGTCCGGCTTGCCTCGACCTTAGCGCTTTGCCGACAGCACGCGTTGTTCCTCCTCAGCCGGCGACGGCAACGTCAATCGGTGCTGGTGCCTCATCCGCTACGTGACGTCGATTGATGACCAAAAGACAACTCAGCGATGCGACGGCGAGAACCACCACCGCGACCGCCACGGTCGGCCGCATCGCCATCACGTACCCGTTGACGAAGACGTCGTGCACGAGACGCTCGACCGTTCCAACAACCGCGGGAGGCAGGTTGGCCGGCAGCGGTGCACCGGTCTGACCCCGTCCCACCTGCAAACCTGACTTCGCCGCTTGCGCGAACCCATTGACGAACGGTTGCTGGAACGCTGCCGGCAAGTGCGTAGCGGCCGTCACCGCCTGCAGGTGGAGCGCCGTCGCCAGCTGGTTCTGGAGTACGGCGCCAACCACCGCGGCTCCGATGACGGATCCGAGCTGGCGCGTGGTGTTCAACACCCCCGAGGCAGCGCCGGCCATCGCCGGCCTGATATCGCGCATGGCGACGGTGGTCATGGGCGCAAAGACGAGCCCGAGGCCAACCCCCGTCAGCACGAAGGGCAAGATGAAGATGCCCTGGGCCGAGGTCGTGGTCGCCAGCGCCGTCACGATCGCCGCGCCCGCGCCGAAGAGTGCGAGGCCTGCCATCAGCAGGTATTTCCCGCCGAAGCGATCGGCGAGTCGGCCGGCGAAGGGCGCCACGATCCCGGCGGTGAGGGACATCGGCGCGAACGTCAAACCGGACTGGAGTGCCGACATGCCAAGGACAGATTGGGTGTAGATCGTGATCGGGATGAAGATGCCCTGCATCGCAAACGACATCGCGGTGCCCGCCCAGTTCATCACCGAAAAGTTGCGATCACGGAACAGGCCGAGGGGAACCAGGGGCTCGGCTTGCCCGCGCTCCCACGCGAGGAAGGCGATGAAGAGCGCGATGCCGGCGCCGATCACCATGGGGATGGTGAGCCAACCCTCGATGGTGCTCCAGTCGTAACGCTGCCCCTCGATCAGGCCGAAGACGATGGCGAACAGTGCGGCACTGGACAGCAGAACACCGATCCAGTCGAGTCGATGCTGTCGGGCGGTGCGGACGTCCGGGATCACCAGGAAGGTGCCCAGCAGCGCAATAATGCCGACGGGAACGTTGAGAAAAAAGATCCACCGCCAGTCCGCGTTTGTGACGATCAGGCCGCCGAGGGTCGGCCCGGCGACCGTCGAGATGCCGATCACCGCACCCGTGATGCCAAAGGCTGCGCCTCGGCGCGCGGGCGGGAAGATGGCCATCAGAATCGTCAGTGTCTGCGGAGCGAGGAGGGCGGCCCCCACCCCCTGGATGACGCGCGCCAAGATCAATTGATTGGCATCCTGCGATAGCCCGCAGAGCGCCGAGGCGGCGGTGAACACGATCAAGCCCGCCGCAAAGAGCTGGCGCGGTCCGAATAGGTCACCGAGGCGGCCGGCGGTGATCAATAGGACGGCGTAGGTCAAGAGGTAGCCGTTGAAGACCCAGAGCACCTCATCGAGGGATGCGTGTAGCCCCGACAGAATGCTGGGTGTCGCGACGTAGACGATGGTCGTGTCGAGCATGATCATGAAGAAGCCCAGTACGGTCACCAACAGCACCGGCCAGGGATTGCGATTCGTGGTTGTCATGCCGAGTGCCTCCTTATGACTGATCACTCACTAAATGCGCGGGCCAAATTTTTTTCATCGCAAGCCGAGCACCTGGTGCCCCCATTTGTCGGCGGCCTTCTCGGGGACCAGCCGTATCGACGCGAAGACGTTCATCAGCATTCCGCGGGCGAAGAACTTGGTGAGCTCGTCTGCCGAGGCCCCGCTGATCTCGCCGGTCACCTTCATCAGGCGATCCCAGCGCAATTTGACTTTGCGCCGAACGTCCTCGTCCGAGCAGGCGGCATACGCCTGCATCTGGAAGAGCAGCAGCTCGCGCTTGGCCATCAGCCGCAGATAGGCGTGCCCCATTTCGTGGAGGCGCGCCTCAACCGGTGTTGCCACGAAATGGTCGCCGGCGATCGCGGGCTCCCCAGCCGCGTTCCTGAAGGCCGTCTCGACACGATCGAAGCACTGGTCGATCGCAGCCAGGAAGAGCTCCTTTTTTGACGCAAACAGCCGGAAGACGTACGGCTGCGAGATGCCGATGCGCTTGGCGATCATCTCGGTCGAGGTGCCGTGGAGGCCGTGAAGCGCAAACTCGGCTACGGCGGCCTGGAGCACCTCGGCGCGGCGCTCCTCGGCCGTGCGGCGAGCACCGCCGCCTTTCCTCGTGGTCGCCAGGCGAACCATGTAAGTGATTATTCACTAACTAACGCGGTCTGTCAAGGCGGGCGGGATTTTTAGCGGGCCGGGATGAGGAGGTCGCGGATCTTGAAGTCGCCCGGGTGATGGGAGGGGAGCGTCGGCCGCCACGATGGATCGTTGCCCAGATACGACTCGGGGTCACGGCGAATGATGCCGACGATGACTTCGGCGACGATCCGCCCGCCGACATCGCCCAGGCGGTCGCCACCGCCGCGGACGGCAGCTTCGCGGAGGATGTACAGCCACAGCGGTGTCTCATCCTGCCAGTCCCCGAGGGCGAGTTCCTGCGACGTCAACGGCTGTGCGCCGACGGCGCGTGCGACCGCCTCGCCGGATGGCAGCGCGGTGCCCATTCCGCGCTGGAGATCTCGCGAGGCAAGTGATTGGTAGGCGCTGACTTCGATGGTGCCGGTGATCGATTCCGGAAGCCGGATCAGTGAT
>DASPYG010000095.1:0-36372 GCA_035636885.1 Candidatus Nitrosopolaris sp. | reverse complement strand
TGAACAAGGCAATTCGGTGGCGAATCATCAGTCTGCAGGCGATCATGGTCTTAGTTCTCGCGGGAGCGGCTGGATTTGCGTTCGCGATGGGGTCTTTCACCACGACGCAGATTCACGATGAGCTGACCGCGCAGCAGATCTCCTTCCCCGGCGCTGACCAGATCAAGGCCGGCGGCGCGCTGGACCCAAAGGAGTTCCCGCAGGAGATTCGGGACCAGGCCGGCAACCAGGTCACTGACGGCAACCAGGCGCGGATCTACGCCAACGACTTCCTCGGCGAGCACCTGCAGGGTGTTGCCGGCGGCCTTACCTACTCCACGATCGGCCCGAAGATCTCGGACGCGAACGCCCAACTCGCCGCTACGTCGAAGACCGACTCGAACTACGCGAGGCTTCAGGCCCAGGTCGCGACGCTCAACAGCCAGCGAGACACGCTGTTCAAGGGTGAGACCCTGCGCTCGATGCTTCTGAACGCTTACGGCTGGTGGACGGTCGGCGTCTACACGACCTACGCGGGTATCGCACTGATGCTGGTGGCACTCGGAGTGCTCGGTGCGCTGGTCTTCGAGCTCTTCATCGCCGGGCGCAAGCCCGAAACAGTCAAGGTCGCGCAGAAGTTCGCTGCGTGACAGCTCATCGGAACGGCACGCTCCGGCGGGTTCGGCCCGCCGGAGCTCCGGTCTGCAAACCAAGAATAGGAGAGGCTGACGGCCGTCGATTTATCCTCGCCCGTTGGCGGTGGCGCCGGCCGCCTCTCCTGCCCGTTTGCCGAAGACGAGCAGGTCGCTCAACGAGTTGCCGCCTAGGCGGTTGGCGCCGCTGAGGCCCGCCGAAATCGTGCCATTCGGCCCTACTTCAGGCAGGCGTCGTCGATCAAGCTGGATCCAGAGCGAGAAGCCCAGGGCCGCAAGGCGACACCTGATGGGGATGAAATGGCTTGAGCCGACCCGGGCCTCTCGCTCGCTTGTTATTGCGATCCCGGAGTCGTCGTGTGGCGGGCCAGGTACGCGGCGGCCTCGGCCCGTCGCGCGACCTCGAGCTTCGACAGGATCGTGGACACGTAGTTCTTGACAGTCTTCTCGGCCAGCTTCAGCTCTTTGCCGATCTGGCCGTTCGTGTGACCTTTGGCGACCAGGGTTAGGATCCGCTCTTCCTGAGCCGATAGCCGTGCGAGCTTCGCGTCCCGCATGTTTTTCCCCTTGCGGAGCCGCTCGAGGACCGACTTCGTGACCTCCGGATCCAGAAGGCTCCTGCCGGCGCCGACCTCGCGGATGGCGCGGATCAGCTCGCCACCACGGATCTGCTTGAGCACATAACCGGCGGCGCCGGCCATGATCGACGCGAAGAGCGCCTCGTCGTCGGCGAACGAGGTGAGCATGAGCACCTGGGTCTTCTCGAGCCGAGCCCTGATCTCGCGCGTCGCCTCGATGCCGCTGCCGTCCGCAAGGCGGACATCCATTACGACGACATCGGGTTTGGTGCTGAGGGCCTGGTCGACAGCCTCCTTCACCGATCCCGCCTCGGCAACCACTGTGAGGTCGTCGTTGGCGTTGATCAGAGACTTCACCCCGTCACGGACGACTTCGTGGTCGTCGACGAGCAAGATCCGTAGCCGGTTCGTTGGCATCCACCCTATCGTCCCACCGCTGCACGGGATGGCGCATTGCCTGTAGTCCCCTTCCGCGGGGGCCGAATGGCCCTGTCCTGAGAAACCGGAAAGGCTATTCGCAAGCTGGTCCCCTGGCCGCGTTTGCTGACGATGCGCAGGCTACCTCCCATCGAAGCTGCCCGCTCCCGCATGTTGCGCAGCCCGTTGCCCGCCGATTCCCCACGCGCGTCGAAGCCTGAACCGTCGTCTTCGATCGTGAGGAGCGCGCTTCGTCCCGCGGGGCCAAGTCGGACCGCGGCTGTTGTCGCCTTCGCATGCTTGGCCACATTTGAAAGCGCTTCGCGTGTCACCTGAACGATCTCATGTGATCGGCCGGACAGACTGGCGGCAAGGTCGCTGTCGACCTCGACCGTTACTTTGAAGCCGGAACTGGCCTGCACCTCCTCGCCTAGAGCGCGAAGAGCCTGGTCGAGCTGGCGGTCGGCGAGGATGCCTGGCCGCAAACCAAAGATGTAATTCCGCAGGTCGAGAATGACCTTGTCGAGCTCGCCCACCGCACCTTCGATGCGTTCCGCCTGCTGAGTGGAGCCGCTCATCAACGCGGTCCCCTGCAGGCCCATCCCGACCGCAAAGAGCGCCTGGATCACCCCGTCGTGAAGCTCCCTGGCGATGCGTTCCCTTTCCTCTAAGAGCCCGATCCGCCGGACGTGCGCTTGAGCGCCGGCATACTCCATGGCCACGGATGCCTGGTCCGCAAAAGTCTCCACCAACCGTACGGTCCCCGGGTCGAACAGGCGCCCACCTTTGACATTGGCAACCATCAGGGTCCCAGTTGCTCGCCCGCGCACTCGAAGCGGCACGAAGATCGCCGGCCCGACCCGCCCCAGGCGGAGGACCGGCTGGTACGCGCCCCGATGGGCACTTGCGTCCTCCGTGACCAACGGCCGGCCGGACTCCATCACGTCTCCTGAGAGTGACTTCGCCGCCGGCACCGACTGCCCCCGGACGTCCGCCGCGCGCGCACCCACGGCTGCGGCCACAATGAGCTGGCCGGGGATCGGGCTGATCGTGAGGATCGTCGCGGAGTCGGCGCCGGCCAGGTCTCGCGCGTGCTCGGCGATGCCGGCCAGCTGAGAGTCTGCGTCCGAGCCGGCGAGAATTTCGCCCGTTATGTTTTTCAGGGCATCGAGCCATCTCTCTCGCTGGCGGGTCTCCGCATAGAGGGTTGCATTGGCAATGGCGACGCCCGCCTGAGTGGCGAGGATGACTACTGATTCCTCGTCTGCCGCGCTGAAAGCCGACGCGCTTCGCTTTTCGGCGAGATAGATGTTTCCAAAAACCTTGCCCATCGCCTTGATGGGCGCCCCCAGGAACGAATGCATCGCAGGGTGTTGGGCCGGAAAGCCGACCGATTTGGGATGGTCGGAGATGTTTGTAATGCGGATTGGTCGGGGCTCCCTTATGAGATGGCCCAAGATCCCACGTCCCCGGGGCAGCGCGCCGATGGCGCGCCTCTGCTTGGCGGAGATCCCAGTGGTAATGAACTGCTCCAGCTCACCCCCTTCGCCGATCACCCCCAGCGCCCCGTAACGTGCGTCGGTCAGCTGTGCGGCGAGGTCGACGATCCGCTGCAGGACGATCGGCAGCGACAGCTCCGACGCCAACGTCAGGCCGGCCTCGAGCAGTACGTCCTTTCGATCCTGCCCGCGGCTCACCTGGCGAATTTACGCCATCGCCGAGCGGCGTTCGACCCCCGGCGTAGGGGCCAAAGACCCCTAGGTGGCCAGGCCATACGACCCTAGGGCCGCAGCCGATCTGGTGGAAAGCTCTCGTCATGGAGACCACGAAGCGGTTTGGGAAGATCTTCCTGGCCACCGACGGCAGCGAACAGTCCCAGGCGGCGGTTGAGGCCACGATCGCCATCGCCAAATCGCCGACCTTCAAGGTCCGCGTCGCGCATGTGTGGAACCTGGAGGTTCACCACCGCCACGGGCACTGGGATGTCGAGGTGCGCAGCGAGGCGGAGAAGAACATGACTGGCAGGCCGGTCCTGATCGCCGAGCGAGTGACGGCGTGATCAGCCTTCGCAAGCATCGGACCGTTTC
Organism: Candidatus Nitrosopolaris sp.; assembly: GCA_035636885.1. Lineage (GTDB taxonomy): Bacteria > Chloroflexota > Dormibacteria > Dormibacterales > Dormibacteraceae > UBA10449. The sequence continues at coordinate 32,658 of DASPYG010000095.1, read as the reverse complement.
GAACGTGATGACGAATCAGGTTCATGTCGCCGGAGCCTTGACGCCTTTCAAACGGCTTGTGCAGCTGATCGAGGAGAACCGCGTCAGCGCGATTCCGATCGTGAACGAGCAAGGTGTTCCGATCGGAATCGTCTCTGAATCCGATCTGCTTCTCAAGGAACGGCGGCAAGAGCTGGAATCGGAACCGAGCCGGCTGCATCCGCTGCGCAGGCGAGAGCAAAGGGCCAAAGCGTCTGGGGTCGTGGCTTCCGAGATCATGACCTCACCACCGATCACGGTGCAGTCGGATACCACACTTCCAAGCGCGGCTCGCCTGATGCAGGAACGCAACATCCGACGGCTTGTCGTCGTCGACCATCGCGGCAAGATCGTCGGCATCGTCAGCCGAAGCGACCTGCTGCAGGTGTTCCTGCGCACCGATGAGGAGCTCCGCGATGAGGTGCTCTCGATGATCATTCCGTCTTTGTTCCTCCCCACACCGGAAACAGTTCAGGTCGCGGTGCGTTGGAATGTGGTGACGCTGTCCGGCACGGTCGACCGAAAGTCCGACGCGGAGATATTGGCTCGGGTCACGAAGGAGCTCGACGGCGTGGTCGACGTTGTCAGCCGGCTTCGGTACAGCTGGGATGACGCCGAGCCGGCGCCGGCCACACCGGCCTAGCCTCCGAGTTACTTGTCGCATGGTGATGACGTTTTAGTGTCCGGCGATCTGGCTTGCGATGTTCTTCAGCTCGCCCGGCTCTTCGCTCTCAGGATCCCCGCCGCGGCCCATGGCTGCCGCGGCCAGCAGCTTGGCCCCGCGCATGTAGCGAACTATGAAATCCAGATCCCGAAGCGAGCCTTCGACAGTGGTGCCGTCCCAGTCCGTAGCAAAACCGACGTACTCGAGCGTGCGATCGAACTGGTCGCTCCAGAAGGAATGTACGTAGTCGTATGGCACTCCCCGATCCAGGAGTGATGCCGCGGCCGACCGTCCCTGCTTTTCAGCGTTGTTGTAGTGCTCGACTCGTACGCGTCCAAACAGAGGGTGAGCGTGGTTCGCTATGTCTCCAGCTGCATAGACATCAGGCAGGCTGGTCCGGCAGAACGCGTCAACTTCGACACCATTCGAGATCCGCGCGCCGGCGGCCCTGAGGAGATCGACCTCTGGGTCGATACCGATGCCGGCGACCACGAAGTCGCATTCGAATTGGCGGCCCGACCTGGTCACGACGCGCTCGACTCGTCCGCCACCCTCGAGCCGATCGACGCCGTCACCCAGTACCAGCTGCACCCCGTGCGATCGATGGAGGGCGGCGATCCCGGCGGCCACCTCGGGCCCGAGAACACGCACCAGCGGCGCCTGCGCCGGATCGATTGCGATCACCTCGAGTCCGAGCATGCGTAGCGATGCCGCAACCTCGCAGCCGATGAAGCCGAGACCGATGACGACGACTGTCCGTCCAGCACGAGCCGCAGCTTGAATCCGTTCTGAGTCTTCCTTTGTACGGAGATCAAAGACCCCTTCTCGGTCTGCCCCTGGAAACGGCAGGTGGCGCTTGCGGCCACCGGTGGCGATCAGAGCTCGGTCGTATGGAACGACCTCGTCGCCTTCGAGGCGAATCCGCTTGAATTCCGGTTCAAGCTTGACCACTCTCCTGCCCAGCACGAGGTCGATTCCAAGCCTCTCGTATTCACTTCGGGGCGCGACGAGCGCGTCCGCGAACTGCTCGGTGCCCCGAAGAAATCCCTTGGACAGTGGAGGGCGCTGATACGGTAAATGCGCCTCCGAGCCGATAAGGGTGACGTGAACACCCGCGTTCAGACGGCGGAGCTCGAGCGCCGCGTTGGCGCCCGCCAAGCCCGCACCAACGATTACGACCGACAAGCCGTTATCCACGCGCCGGCGGATCGATCCGGACATTGGCGCCGGTCAATGGAGCAGAGTCGGAGGTGGCGAGCCACGTGATGACGCGGGCGACCTCCTCGGGTGAAAGGGGTTCCTGGCCGATCCCCGCGATGCGGCCCATCTCGGTGGCGACTGTGGCGGGGCTGACCGCGTTGACTCGAATCCCCAGCGGCCGGCCTTCGACGGCGAGGGCCTCGGTCAGTCCAGCCAATCCCGACTTCGCAGCCACGTACGCGGACATCTTTGGAAACTTGTCGGTCCCTGAAACGCCGGACAGGCTGCTCACGTTCACGATGGTGCCGCCGGGCTTCATCAGACGGAACGCGGCCTGCGAGCAAAGGAACGCGCCCCTCAGATCGACTCGTATCACCTCGTCCCACGTCTCGACCTTCATATCGACGATGGACGCGAGCTCGAGGATCGCGGCATTGTTCACCAGCACATCGAGCCGCTCCAGCCCACCGAAGAATCGGGTCACCGATGCTTCGTCGCCCGCGTCGTAACCTGACAATCGACTGAGGTCGCGGCAGTCGTAACCGCGAGCCGTCATCTCTCGCATTACCGCAGCCCCGATGCCGCGGGATCCACCGGTGACGACAGCGATCAAACAGCCACCGCCGCCAGGGCAGCCTCGTAGGCGTCGAGCGATGCGTCGAGGCCGAGGCGCTGCACGGCCGATGCGCGAACGCCTGCACGATCGAGCTTGGTGGCGGCCTGGGCGGCTTCTGCCAGTGCCTTCACGTCGCCCGGTTCGCTCAAGAAGCCCGACACTCCCGGCTCAACAATCTCGACCAATCCTCCGCGAGAATATCCGGCGACCGGACAACCTGCCATCTGGGCTTCGGCGCAGACCAGGCCAAAGGGCTCATCCCAGTGCACGGGAAGCAGAGTGACTTTCGCGCCGGCCATCAGCTGCCACAGCCGGGATCGTGGTTGAGGCGGAAGGACGAGCGCGGCGCTCAGGTCGAGTTGATAGCTTGGGTCGTAAGGCACCCCCACCACAACTGGCCGCAATCCAATCGCGCGAGCAGCCGCAATCCCGTCTTCGAATCCCTTCTCCGGCGAAAGCCGCCCTGCCAGCAGGGCCTCCTCACGGATCGGGACCTCATCGACCGTGAAGACAGGCACTCCGTTGCGTAGGACGCTGACCTGCGCCGCGCCTGCCGCCGCCCACGCGCGCCGGCACGACTCCGACACGGTGGCAAATGCGCCCCGGCTCTTCAGGACTTCGTTGAGGACTCGATTGGAGATCGGCGGCATGTGGAGGGTGTGAAGCACTGGGAGGCCGTCCGACAGCTCAATGGCCTCCGCATCAAACGCGTGCTGCGACACGACGTCTGCACCCACTCGTCGGAGCTCTTTGAAGAGGAGCTCTAACGCCCGCCGCATGACTGGCGACGCCGCGGGCTCATCTCTCGATCCCGGCATCATCAACGCCTGGTCCGCACCCGGCGCAACGGGAATCTCAACGAGATCCACTCCGGGCACCTCTGAGCCTTCGGCACAGTAGACGAGAACCTCGTGTCCACGCCGAGACAGACCGATTGCCAGATCGCACAGGAACGCCTGCGCACCGCCAAGCTGTGCGGGCTGAAGAGGAGTCACCAACGAGGCGACGACCGCGATCCTCAGTGGCTTGGCCGGATGTGAGACAGAAACTCCGCACGCGTGCGCTGGTCGCTGCGAAAGACCCCCAACATGCACGACGTCACGGTTTGCAAATTTTCCTAGGTGGGAGACGAAGCCGCGGTGTTCATCCGCGGTCAACCTCGACGACGTTGTTCTCGGTCTCTTTCAAGCGGACCCGTTCCAACCGAGCCGATGAGAGCCTGCCCTCCAGGCGGCCCCAGATTGCCAGGGCGACATTTTCGGTGGTGGGCAGACAGCCCTGCAGCCAAGGCACATCGCGGTTCAGGTGGCGATGGTCGACATCGTGGATCACCAGGTCCTTCACAATCCGGTCGACCTCCCTCAAATTGATCACCATGCCCGTGTTCGCATCCACAGATCCGCTGACAGTCACCTCGAGCTCGTAGTTGTGGCCATGGTCCCCGGAACAGGCCCCGAATACCTCGCGATTGCGGGCCTCGTCCCACTCTGGCTTGGCCAGGATGTGACCGGCCGCAAAGGTCAATCTTCTCGTCAGGTTGACGCGTGGCGGCCGGCTCATGTCCATATGCGTGAATCGATTTAGAAGTGGATTACTTCCAGGCTGCTTCCAGCGCTCCGCCTGGCTGGCAACGCTACAGCCTCGATGATGTTGCCCGACTCCCAACCCAGTACCTGGCTGCCATCCCCAGCGTTGAACGCGACGCGGCCGCCCGCGGCGACGCAGAGGCGGCCCAGCGGCTCCGTAGGGCTCTGTTCTGGCCGATGGTGTATGAGCTGGAGCCAGAGCTGTGGGACGCCGTCAGCCAGGCCGAGCCCATTCATCCGGGAATCCTCGCAAAGCTCGAGATCGATGGACGGCGGGTTCTCGAGGTGGCCGCAGGCAGCGGCCGGCTCACCGTCTACCTTTGCCCGCGAGCGGCCGGACTCGTCTGCGTAGAGCCTTCTTCCGGGCTGAGACGCATTCTTGTCAGCCGCTGCCCGAGTGCTGACATACGCGCCGGATTCTTCCATGCACTCCCGATTGTGGACGCTTGGGCTGAGCTGACGGTGTCCTGTGCCAGCATCCCACCCGATCCTGCCGCAGTCCTCGAGCTCGAGCGGGCGACTACGCGCGGCGGCGTGCTGGCATTGATCAGCCCTGAAAGCCCAGATTGGTTCGAGGAGCGCGGGTGGGAGCGGCTCAGCTTCGATCCGACCGACGTCGTCATCAACCCCCACGACCCCGAGCTCGAAGCCATCTTCGGACCACTCGACGCGCCTCATGAGCTCCTCTGGCGCCGGCGATGACGTGCCACGGCGCCGAAGCCAAGGTCTCGGCCATTGGTTCGAGCGCTTAGAGTGTTCGGATCGCCGGCTCACGAAGGGTGGAGGTCATGAGATGAATCCCGAGGACTTTCCCGCGCCGAAGGACGGCTTTGTGATAACGCACTTTCTGGTTGTTTCCGATCAGGACCGGTCCCGTGAGTTCTATCGGTCGTTGTTCGACGGGCAGGTTCTCCTGGAGCGCGACCCGGTCATCATGAAGGTCGCCAACACGTGGCTCATACTCAATGTGGGCGGCGGTCCCACCGACGACAAGCCCACGGTCACTCTCACGACGCCGCCCGACCCTGACCGCACAAGCGCCTTTCTCAACGTTCGCGTCGCTGACATCGAGAAGACCTACAAGGAATGGTCGGCGAAGGGCGCGAAGTTCCTCACCGAGCCGAAGGACCATGGACGCGAAATCCGCGCGTACGTCCAGGACCCAGACGGCCATCTGATCGAGGTAGGCCAAGCGACCGGCATCCTCAGCTGATCCTGCCACGACGGCGGAGTCAGCTTTGCGATTGGCAGTAGATATAGACGGCATCGCACACAACAGAGCCCTGCTCCAGTCGTTCTTCGTCGGTCGCCAGACCGTCGCGAAGGCCGTCGAAAATCGCAAGAACGCCAGACGACTCTGGCGGCGAGCCGTCTTCATGAGGCAGGTCGGCGCCGCGGATGATCGCAGCCATCCGATGGAGCGCCGGATCGCGAAGCTCGTACTTGTCGAGCAGTCTTTCGAAAGTGCAGCGGCCGTCGCGGTGACTCAGCTCGGCGCCACGAATGTCGAACGGAATGGCGTCGACCTTTCGAATATCGCGTGTGCGTGAGACGAATTCGAAGGTCGCCTCGGGATCGATGAAACGCCGGATCGCCCATGCCGTAGCGGTGCGATCGACGTGGATGCGTTCGCGGGTGATGAAATGCAATGCGTCGCCCCTCCCGTGCTCGCCATCGAAGATCCTAGCTTTCGCCAACAACTATTGCAACGTAGGTTGCATGTAATGTATGTTTCGGACAATGGTTCGCCAACCGCTCCTGATCTTCGATCCGGGGCTGCCCCGCAAGGTTTGGCGTCCTCTCGCGGCCGCGGGCACCATGGCGGTCGAGCACGAACTGGCGGCGGCTGTCGCGTGAGCTCCCCCAAATGGCTCGTCCTGACGTGGCGGCTCCCAGCCGCATCGAGCACGGGGCGGGTGGCCACGTGGCGTAGCCTTCGACGTCTTGGGGCGGTCACCCTCACACCCGGGGCCGTGATCCTTCCGTACAGCGAACAGCTGCTCGAGCAGCTCGAGTGGATCGCAGAAGACATAGTCCAGCGCGAAGGCGACGCTTACGTGCTCCCGGTCACCGAGCTCGCTGAGGCAGACGAAGATGAAATCCGCCGGCGCATGAGCAACGAAAGCCACGAGGAATATCTCCAGTTGAGAGAAGCTGCGGCTGTCCTCGCTCGTCGCCTGGCGAAAGCTGACGCCCAGGCCCTTGAGCCGCTCGAACGTTCCCAGCTCGGGCGCGAGCTTGCTGGTCTTCGGCGCCGCTTCGCGAGCACGGTCGAGCGGGATCATTTCGAATCGTCAGACCGCTCTCCTACCCGGCGGGCCATCGACCTGGCTGACTCCGCCAGCCGGTCTCTACACTCCCCGGCGCGCCTGCAACACAAGTCAAGGCAGGACTGATCGTTGCGTTGGGTCACGAGAAAGAACGCAGCGGTGGATCGGATCGCTTGCCCCTGGTTGATCCGGCGATTCATCGATCCCGAAGCCGAATTCCTCTTCGTCGCACCAGACGAGGTCGACCGAGTTGTGCGGGACCAAGGGGCGACGCCTTTTGACGTCACAGGGGCCAAGCTAGGGCATGTTGCCGGACGATGCAGCTTTGAATCGATCCTCGTCGAATACCGCTTGGAGGATCCGGCATTGCGACGGTTAGCCGCAATCGTGCATGGCGCCGACATCGAATCGGATCTCGATCGCGCTACAGAAGCGTCGGGCTTGAAGGCGATCGCGCTCGGGTTCCGCAAGCTGTACGGCGAGCGGGACCACGAGAAGCTGGAGGCTCAAACCCCGATGTATGACGCGCTCTACGCCTGGTGCCTCGATGAGGTCGCGAACCATGGCCACAACGAATGATCTGCTCCAACTGGTCTGCGACTTGGTTGCGATCGAGTCTGTGCTGACCTTGTGACGAGCGGCCTGTCCGGCGCCGCTCGGTGCCAGCGCCGGACAGAGACCCGCCAGACCTGCACTACCTCGAGCTTGAACTCACAGCCTCCGTTCGTTCGATCTTCTCGATCGCTGCATTGATCAGGTTGACCACCTCGTCCGGATGAGAAACCATGGGCAGGTGGTTCGAGTTGACCTCGATCACGGTTGCGCCCATCCGCTTCGCGAAAAGCCGCTCCGCGTCTGGCGGGATGGCCTCGTCATCCTGAGCGACGAGGTACCAAGAGGGAAGGGACTTCCAGGCCGGCACGCCCATTACCTCCCCGAGCGCGCTGACCGCCAGCGGCTGCTGCACAGCGAACATGACCTTGGCTTTGACAGGATCGACGTCACCCGCAAAATGATTGATGAAATCGTCCTCAGGCAGCCATGCGTAGCCCTGCTTGTCGATGCTCAGATGTGCGATCGCAGGGGTTGGCGGTCCCTGGGCCAGGATCGTGCCGAGCGACTCACCCAGGTCGAGGCCGAAAGCCGCCACATAGACAAGACCGGCGACATTTGGCGCCTCTTCGCCGAGCGCCGTCATGATCTGCCCGCCGTATGAGTGTCCTGCGACGATTGTCGGGCCGTCCTGCCGGGCGAGCACCTGGCGAAGTCGTGCAACGTCGTCCGCAAGCTTCGCCATCGAGAACTGGGGCGCAGTCACGTTGAAGCCGCTTTTCTGAAGGCGCTCGATTACAGCGCTCCAACTCGAACCGTCGGCCCAGGCGCCGTGGACCAAAACAATGTTGGGTAAACCGTTCATGTCAACTCCTCCTATCAGCTCCACCTCGCGGTGGGCCACAACCGTGCGATCCGATTACTGATATAAACAGAACGGTCTGTATAGTATTCCAGCGGGAAAGCTGAGGATCGGTTGCAGTCGGTAGTCATCCGGCGCGGGGCCCGAAAGCGACCACCGCTTGCCATCGGCGTTGCTGTACGGCTAGATTCAGCGACCCCGATATTCGGGCTTGCGCTTGCCGGTGAAGCCCGCGTGGAACTCGCGGAAGTCCTCGGCCGTCATCAGCAGAGTCTGGGTGAACGCCTCCATCTCGATGGCAGTGGCATAGTCGGTTGAGGCTCCGCGGTTGAGCATCTCCTTGGTCATCGCGAGTCCCCACGGAGCAAGCTCCTTCAAGCGGGTGACATAGTCGGCCACGGCGGCGTCGAGCTGATCGTCCGCAACGACCCTGGAGGCAAGGCCCCAGGCGAGAGCCTCTTGACTTGTGATCTTGCCCCCGAGCAGAAGGGCCTCTGTCGCGCGGCCGAGGCCGACGATGCGGGGGAGCATCCAGCAGATACCCATGTCGCCGCCCGAGAGCCCCACACTGGTGAAGAGAAAGCGGAGACTCGCCGACTCGGCCAGGATGCGTATGTCCGCCGCGGCCGCGAGGACCGCACCCGCGCCGGCGGCTACACCGTTGACCGCAGCGATCACAGGCTGAGGGATCTCGCGAAGGTTGCGCACGCAAGCGCCTGTCATGCGCGCGAACTCGTAGATGTCATGGGTGTCGCTCTTGATCAGCTCGGCGATGATCTCGTCGACATCCCCGCCGGAGCAAAACCCGCGGCCTTGACCCCGGATTACGAGCACGCGGACGTCCTGGCGCCGCCGCAGCGAATCGGTCAGGTCGCGGATGTCTGCGTACACGCCAAAGGTCAGGGCGTTGAGTCGCTCCGGCCTCGAGAACGTGAGCGTCGCGACACCGTTGCGTTCGTCGTAGTCGAAATGCTGCCAGCGCTTCATGGCCGGCGCACTGCGACAGCATCGATCTCGACCAGCGCAGCCGCGTTGAAAAGGGAGCTGACCTGGATCAGAGTCGTCGCTGGGTAGTGGTGGCCGAACACCTCGCGGTAGGCCGACCCGATTGCGGGCAGATTCTCTTTGTAGAGCGTCAGATCGGTCACGTAATAGGTGAGCTTGACGGTGTCGGAAGGCGCACAGCCCGCCGCGCGAAGGGCGATCGCTAAGTTGCGGATCGCGCGGGCGAATTGAGCCACGACGTCACCCGGCTCGACGACTTTGCCCGTTGCGTCACTCCCGATTTGCCCCCCCAACCACACAGTGTCGCCGGCGACGGTCGCATGCGAGAAACCTTTGGCCGGTGCGAGCTCGTCAGGATTGACGTTTTCAGGGCCGGTCGGCTGCATGACGGTAGTATGTCGAGCGCAGGGCAGGCCGGACGCGCGCAGGCTGTCCTTCCGACGTAACGCGGAGGGCTTTTGACGCAGGTCTCACGATCGGCGCATGTCGATACGTTCACCCGGGACAACCTCCCCGATCGAGCGATGTGGCCGGATCTCCTGTTCACCCTCCCCGAGCTCCGATACTCGCCGTCCCTCAACTGCGCTGCCGACCTTCTCGATCGCCACGTCCAGGCAGGCGAAGGCTCCAGGCGTTGTGTGGTGACGGACTCGGAGATCTGGACGTACGCGGACCTGCTCAAGAGGTCCAACCAGGTGGCGCAGATCCTCGTCGAGGATGCCAACCTGGTGCCCGGCAACCGCGTCCTCCTGCGCGGCCCCAACAACCCCTGGTTGGTCGCAAGCTGGCTCGGCGTCATCAAGGCGGGCGGTGTAGCCATGACAACGATGCCTTTGCTGCGGGCGGGAGAGCTGCGCACGATGGCGGAGATAGCCCATGTAAGCCTCGCGATCTGCGACCACCGTTTCGTCCAGGACCTGGAGGGGGCCGCCATCCCGGGCCTGCAAACCCTGCTCTATGGCGGCACCGCACAGGACGACATGACCAGCCTTGCCGAAGCCAAACGAGCCGAGTTCGAGAACGTGGCGACGGCTGCCGACGACGTATGCATGCTCGCCTTCACCTCTGGCACGACGGGAAAGCCGAAGGCGACGATGCATTTTCACCGCGATGTCCTCGCCATCGCGGACACGTTCTCGCGCCACGTGCTGCGGCCAATCCCGGGCGACCTGTTCGCGGCGAGCCCCCCGCTGGCCTTCACATTCGGGCTGGGCCAGAGTGTTGTCTTTCCATTGAGGGCTCGGGCCGCGGTCTACCTCCTCGAGCAGCCCTCACCGCAGCGCCTGCTCGAGGCGGTCGAGCGCCACGGCATCACAGTGCTCGCCACGGCCCCCACTGCGTATCGCGCGATGGTGCCCAACCTGGGCGCGGCTCAGCTCACGACGCTGCGCGCGTGCGTGTCGGCGGGTGAGACATTGCCAAAAGGGACCTGGGATGCCGTCCATGACGCTTGCGGCATTCGCATCATCGATGGCATCGGTTCGACCGAGATGCTTCACATCTTCATCTCCGCATCGGGCAACGAAATCCGCCCCGGCAGCACTGGCCGCGCTGTGCGCGGCTATGTGGCCGAGGTCCAGGACCCGGACGGGAGACCCGTGCCCGAGGGGGAGCTAGGACGCCTGGCTGTGAAAGGCCCGACAGGCTGCCGGTACCTGCGAGGTGACCGCCAGGCGACTTATGTGCAAGACGGCTGGAATATCACGGGCGACGTCTACGCTCGCGACCGCGACGGCTACTTCCGCTATCAGGCACGCGCGGACGACATGATCATCTCCGCGGGTTACAACATCGCCGGCCCCGAGGTTGAAGAGGCGCTGCTTCGGCATCCCGCGGTCGCCGAGGCGGCGGTTGTCGGCGCACCAGATGAGGAGCGCGGCATGGTCGTCAAGGCGGTGGTGGTGCTTCAGCCGGGCGCCGAGCTCGGCCCGGAGCCGGCGAGGACGTTGCAGGATTTCGTCAAGAGCCAGATCGCTCCGTACAAGTACCCGCGGGCGATCGAGTTCGCCGATGAGCTGCCGCGGACGGCGACAGGCAAGCTGCAGCGGTTTCGGCTGCGAGAAAGGAGCTGAGGGTCTCGAAGCCGGTACTCAAGCTCGCGGTCATCGGCGGCGGGCCGGCGGGCCTCTACCTGTCGACGCTGGTCAAGCTTCTGAACCCAAACGACCAGGTCGAGGTCTGGGAGCGAAATGCTGCAGACGACACTTTTGGGTTCGGCGTCGTCTTTTCCGACGAGACGCTCGGCGGCATCGAGCATGCAGACGCCGCTTTCTACCAGCGCCTATCGAAGGACTTCGCGGTCTGGGACGACATCGATGTGCATTTCCGCGGCCAGATCCTGACCTCGGGCGGTCATGCGTTCGCCGCCATCAGCCGGCAGCGCCTGCTGGCGATCCTTCGCGAGAGGTGCGAAGAGTTTGGAGTCACCATCCACTACCGCGAGGTGGCGCCGCCGCTCGAGCAGCTGTGCAGCTCCTATGACATGGTGGTCGGCGCCGACGGCGTCAACAGCCTGACCCGCAACGCTCGCGCTCACGTGTTCCAGCCGCAGCTCGATGCACGCCATTCACGCTACATGTGGCTGGGCACGCCTGTGGTCTTCGACGCGTTCAAGTTCTTCATCGCCGAGACGGACATCGGGACTGTGCAGGCCCACGCATATCCCTACAGCGACTCGATGAGCACGTTCATCGTCGAGCTCGAGGAGGGCAGCTGGATGCGCAGTGGCCAGATGGATTCCGCCGAACGATCGTGGCAACCAGGCGAGAGCGACGAGAAAGGAATTGCGTTCTGCGCCCAGGTGTTTGGGGACGCGCTGCGTGGAAGGCCTCTACTCGCCAACAACAGCCGCTGGATCCGGTTTGCGACTTTGCGCACGCGATCCTGGCGCGATGGCAATTTGCTGCTGATCGGGGACGCCGCCCATACCGCCCATTTTTCGATTGGTTCAGGGACGAAGTTGGCGATGGAGGATGCGCTTGCGCTTGCTGCATGCCTGCACGAGAACACGAGCGTGGATGAGGCTCTGGTCGCCTACGAAGCTGAGCGCAGGCCGGTGGTCGAGAGTGTGCAGCGAGCGGCGCAGGCAAGCCTCGAGTGGTTCGAAAACATATCGCAATACACGCGCCAAGAGCCACTCCAGTTCGCGTTCAACTTGCTCACCCGGAGCCGGCGCGTGACTTACTGGAATCTCAAGGTTCGCGATCCCGAGTTTGTAGCCAGAGTCGACCGCTGGTTCAACAAAGGCCGTCATCCGGTGCCACCGATGTTCGCTCCATTCCGGCTGCGCGATCTCGAGCTGGCCAATCGCGTCATCGTCTCGCCGATGGACATGTACACCGCCGAGGATGGGTTGATCGGGGATTTCCACCTCGTGCATCTGGGCAGCAAGGCGCTTGGAGGCGCAGCGCTGGTCATGACCGAGATGGTGTGCGTGTCACGCGACGCTCGCATCTCGCCAGGTTGCGCCGGCATGTACAGGCCGGAGCACGAGGCCGCGTTCGCGCGGCTTGTCGAGTTCGTGCACGGGCATACTCCGGCGAGGATCGGAATCCAGCTCGGCCATTCCGGCCGCAAGGGTTCGACCAAGCTCATGTGGGAGGGCATGGATGAGCCGCTGGAATCGGGCAACTGGGATCTGATCGCACCGTCGCCTCTCCCCTACCTACCCGTCAGCCAGGTCCCGCGCGAGATGACCCGCGCCGACATGGACCTGGTGCGCGACCAGTTCGTCGACTCGACGCGGATGGCGATACGCGCCGGCTTTGACCTCCTCGAGCTGCATTGCGCGCACGGCTACCTGTTGGCCAGTTTCATCTCGCCGCTCACCAACAACCGTCACGACGAGTACGGCGGTGGCCTGGAGAACCGGCTCCGCTATCCCCTCGAAGTGTTCGATGCGATCCGATCGGAGTGGCCAGCCGACAAACCGATGACTGTGCGGGTGTCAGCCGTGGACTGGTACGACGGCGGCTTGAGCGCCGACGATTCGGTCGTGGTTGCCCGCGCATTCGCTTCTCACGGAGTGGATGCGATTGACGTGTCCACAGGTCAAACGGTGGCTCCCGAGCAACCGAGCTTCGGCCGGAGCTACCAGACCCCATTCGCTGACAGGATCCGAAACGTAGCCGGCATCGCCACCATCGCCGTCGGCGCGATCAGCGGATACGACGACGTGAACAGCATCATCCTGGCCGGCCGCGCGGACCTATGCGCTCTCGGGAGGGTGCACCTCTACGACCCCGCCTGGACGCTGCACGCGGCCGCTGACCAGGAATTCAATGTGACGTGGCCGATGCAGTTTCAGCGCGGAAGCCGTAAGCCCCCATCAGGGCGCACCGACGGCCCTCGTCCGCGGCTGGAATTGATCCGCGGCGGGGCCACACGAGGCCGCCACCAGCGCTGGCGGCCACGAGCAAACGGCTAGCGCCAGGTTTCCGGGCCGGGCACGTTCCTCGATACATGCCACCGATGGCCGGGGTGTGTGCCCCTCGATCAGCGTGCCATCTGTCAGGAATCCCCATGCACTTTTGGTCCACGCTCAGGGGTGCACTAGTCGGAGTGGCTTTGCGTCTTGGACGCCGCGATCGCCTTGCGTGCCGTGTCCTCGAGCCTCGAAAGGTGGCGAAGCATCGCGGCCTCGGCCCGCAGGGGGTCGTGCGCGGCGAGCGCAGCCACGATCGATTCAAGCTCGTCGAGCGTCTGCTCCGGAACGCTTGGGACCGAGACCGTGAACTCCCGGCTCTGGTGCGCAACCTCACGTAGGCTGCGGATGATGGCGGAGATCAGCGGGTTGTGCATGGTATCGATGACTTCATCGTGAAGGCGCTCATCTGCCTCTACCAGCCCCTCGAGGTCTTGGTCGCCACTCATGAAACGCCTCTTTACGCTCGCGACCAGAGCCTCCAGATCGGCAACCGCCTCATCGCCGAGTCGGGTGGCGGCAACTGCGGCGGCCACCGGCTCGAGAACCCGCCGCAGCTCGAACAGATGCAATAAGGACGTTGGGTCCACTCTCAGAGCAAAATGCAGCGGCGCAAAGAGCTCCGCTGCGGTCAGGTCGGTCACGTAGGTTCCGGCTCCCGGTCGCGTGATCAGGATGTTGAGGGCGACCAACTCGCGGATCGCCTCGCGCACGGAACTCCTCGAGACCTGAAATTGTGTTGCCAACTCCCTCTCAGGAGGCAAACGCTGCCCCCGAGCAAACCGCCCCGACACGACAAGTTGCCTGATCCAGCCGGCGGCATCTGAGGGGCCCGGCTCGGATGCGATAAGCGGTGGGACAGGACCGGAGGCGTCCACCTAAGTTCCTAAGGCCCTCAAAATCTCACCAGCCCTCCGTCTATCAGCACTGACTCTCCAGTCACGAAAGCTGCTTCGTCGCTCGCCAAATAGACGACAAGCCCGGCTATCTCCTCAGGTGTGCCGGCTCTATCGAGCGGGGCTTCATGAGCAACGCCATTCTTGACTTCGGCGGGTGTCACACCAGTCAGCTGGCTGAAGCGCTGCGCCAGGTAGTCCCACATAGGTGTGCTGGTGACGTGTCCGGGACAGTACGCGTTCACGGTAATCCGGTGCTTCGCGAGCTCGACCGCGAGGCTCTGCGTCAGCCCGATGATGCCGAACTTGGACGCGGTGTACGCGGCGACCAGCCCCCCACCACGGCGCCCGGCACCCGACGAACAATTCAGAATCCGACCACCGTCACCCTGACGAATCATCTGGCGAGCAGCCTCTCGACACCCAAGAAAGGTCCCGCGGAGATTTGTTGTGATTACTCGATCCCATTCTTCGACGGAGGTTTCGGTGACAGCGTCGACCGCGATCGTCCCGGCGTTATTCACCATGATGTCGAGGCGCCCGAAGGTAGAAACCGTTCGCCGAAGACAGGCCCTCATGTCCTCCTCGACCGCGACGTCGCCTCGGACCGCGAGTGTCGTACCGAACTTACTGGCGATCTCGCTCGCCGCAGCCTGGGCGCTCTCTTCGTGGAGGGACATGATGCAGACGGCGGCGCCTTCCCTGGATAGTCGCTCTGCTACGGCTCTGCCAAGGCCGCGCGCGCCGCCGGTGACGATGGCAACCTTGCCTTGCAGTCGCGGCTCCTGTATCTGCTTCTGTCGTTGACTGAGCACAGCTAGGCCACCGGTCTTGTCACAGCGGAAGGGTGTCCTGCGCTTCGCAGAACATGATCTGAACGTTGCCGTCAAGGATGAACTTGGACGTGTCGGCGAAGGCTTCCTGCATCTCGGGTGTCTGCAGCGCGGTCTCCAGAGCATCCATGTCGTCGAAGTAGACGTCTGAGATGAGCCAACAAGGGGGAGGCGAGCCGTCCGTGGTTCGGAGCACGTTACCCCAGCGAATGTTTCGCACACCGGGAATCTTGCGGACGATTGGTATATGCACGTCCCGGTAGTACTCGAGCCAGGCTTCGGGGTCGGGCGGTCGCTTGTGAAAGGCGACGATCCGGGCCATCGGGGGCTGTCCAACGCCTTCGTTCATGTCAAATTCTCCGTGCGAATCCGCCACGCAATTTTCACGACGTCTCCTCGATGAACTGCCGGATTCCGACGTTGAAGCGTTCCGGGGCATCCCAGTAGGGAGCGTGGCCGGCGCCCTCGAGGACGAGACGCCGGCCTTCTGGAAGGTGGCTCTCCAGCCAGCCGCCGACCTCATAGGGAACGGCGCTGCGGCTCCCATTTACGAGCAGGACAGGGAGCTTCAGACCTGGCAGCAGGGGCCGCAGGTCTGTTTCCGCCACCGCCGCCAACATGGTGATAGCCACCTCGGTCGGAGTCTTGAGCATCTCGGCGTACATCCACTCTTCTTCGGAAGCGGACAGCCCGTTGGGAAACATGATCTTGAGCATGTCCAGGGTGGCCGCGCGACGATCGTGCCTGAGCTGATGCAGGATGGCGTCCAGTGCCTGCGGGCTGAAGTCTCCGGAGAGACCAAAAGGCCAGTCCGGGTTCGCGAAGAAGCGCGGGCTGTGATCGACCCAGACGAACCGTGAAACCTTGTCGTTGCCCTGCGCTGCCAGGTAGTGCACTGAGACGGAGACCCCCATCGCCCACGCGACCAGCGTCACGCTCTCAAGGTTCTTCTCCGTCAAAAAACAAGCCAGGTCCGCCGCGTAGCCGCTCAGCGTGTGTCCATCGGGCGTTTTGCCGGAGGCCCCAGCACCGCGCAGGTCAAACGTCAGGACGCGGTGGTCGCGACTGAGGTCGGCGATCTGCCGCTGCCAAAAGCCAGTCGTGACCGTCCAGCCCGGAAGCAGGAGGATGGGCTTGCCCGCGCCGTGCTCCTCGTAGTAGAGCGGTACACCATCGGGCAGCTGAAGATAGGGCACGGCTACGCGGCGTAACTGCCCAGGAAGTCAAGCGTGAGACGGTTGAAGTCGTCCGCCATCTCGACGAACGCCATATGGCTCGAGTAGGGACCGCCGAAGACGTGAAGAGCGCTGCCCGGAATGCGCTTCTGCACCTCGCGTCCGTAGCGCGTAGGGACCTGCCAGTCCATCTCCCCTGAGGTGATGAGAGTGGGCGCCCGGATACGATCGACCCGGTCGAGCGCGTCATGAGTGAGATCAGCATGCAAGTGACCGATCAGCCCTTGCTTCGACGGCGGGTGGGGATTTTCCTCG
The DNA here is from genome assembly GCA_035636885.1 of Candidatus Nitrosopolaris sp. GTDB lineage: Bacteria > Chloroflexota > Dormibacteria > Dormibacterales > Dormibacteraceae > UBA10449. The sequence goes on along the minus strand of DASPYG010000095.1, from coordinate 16,243 downwards.
AGGTACGCCCGCTCGATTTCTGCGACCTCCGCGGGCTTGTCGTTGAGCCGCGCCGGGCTCATCACCCACATGAACGCAGTTCGAACGAACATTGCCATGTCGTCATGGTCCAGCGGATAGCGCATGCCCTCGAACAGGCGCGCCAACCATGCGTCAGTCCGACCCCAGGTGCAGTGCAGCTGAAGTGAGCGGACTTTTGCCGGGTGGTTGATGGCGAGCTCTTGCGCCACCGCCGACCCAAGCGAGAGACCCGAGACATGTGCGCTCTCGATCTTCAGCGCGTCGAGCAGATTCGCCGCATCCTCGGCGAGGAGCCGCATGGTGTACTGCTCTGGGTCTCGCGGATGGTCGGATTGGCCGGTCCCGCGGTTGTCGTATGTGATCACCTGAAACCGTTGCGCGTAAGCCCGGGCGGTGCCGTCCCACAACGAGTGGTCCGCGCCCGTGCCCATGATCAGGAGGACGGGTTGGCCCGCGCCCACCGTCTCGTAGTAGATGCCCACGCCGGTCGAGAGCTCAACTCGGGGCATTCGCGCCAGGCTCGGCTACGAACAGCCGACGATCGCGAAAGCTTCGGTCTCGAGCAACAACCCGGGCAGACCCAGCTTGGCGGCCTGAACCACAGTCGCCGTCGGGAAGTCTCCGCTCGGGAAGAATTCCCTGCGAACCTTGTGGATCGCGTCCATGTCGGCAAGATCGGCCACGTACGTGGTCACTCGCACGACGTCGGTGACCTTGCCGCCCGCCGCCTCGACAACGGTCTGAATGTTTTTCCACGTCTGGCGGGCCTGCGCTTCAGCATCGCCGGGGCCGATGAGGCGCAGCTCCTCGTCCAGCGCCACCTGGCCGGCGATGAAGAGCAGGTTGCCTACCTTGATGCCGTGCGAGTAAGGCCACGGCAGCGGGTGGATGTCACGCTCGGGCCGGATGACCTCTTTCTTGGCGGTGTCGATCATGATTCCAGTCCTCCTACGCGATGTAGCCGCGCTCGATCGTGACCGCGGCGCAGTAGAGCGGATCGACGACCTGGCCGATGCGGACCCGCGCCGTCTGGCAGGCGAGCAGGTATGCCTCAGGCATGGTGAAGCCATGGAACTGGACCATGCGGTTGATGATGTCGACGTAGGCGGCTCGAATGCAGTCCGCGATGTGCACGCCGGTGAAGGCGGCGATGGAGCCGATGAACTCTGGGGTGTTGACCTGCGGCAGGGCCACATACTGAGCACCGGCCTTCGGCACCCGCTCGAGCTTCACGGTCACATCCGCCTGGCACTCGATGGCCGCACCGGAGATCTCGCCGTCGCCCTGGACGGCATGGGCGTCGCCGAACGAGACGAGCCCGCCGGGCACGTTCGCACGCATGACGATGGTGGCACCGATTCCGTTCAGTGGCAGATCGACGTTGCCCAGAAAATCAGGTCCCTGGACAAACGAGAGCTTGCGTTCCTTGGCGGGCGCGAGACCGATGGTGCCCAGAAACGGCTTTGTCGGGATCTCGACGATCCCTTTGCCGGTCGGAAACTGGACCTTGCCGTCACGGATCTTGCAGATCACTGTGCGCGGCACCAGCGCAGGCTGGAGCGTGTAATTGCTGACAAGGCCGCCGAGGCCGGGCGTGAGGACGGTGTAGCCCTGACCCTGGACTGCTCCAGGCACGATGTCCTCGATTGTCATTGCTACGCAGTCGCCGGGCTCGACCCCTTCGATGAAGATCGGGCCGGTGACCGGATTGGCTCCGCCAAGCTTTTCGAAGACCTCCGCGAGCGAGTTGTATACGTCCTTTTCGGTGCGGATGCTTCCGATGTGGGCGTCCTCTGTCTCGACGACCACCCGACCGCCCGAGGAGACGCGGAGCCTCGGCTTCTCGTCAGGGTCGAAGAACAAGTGCCACTGGTCGCGGAGCAAACGAGGCATCTGCACGGTTGCCGGAGTCACGGCCATAGCAGCACTCCCTTCGTGTTCAGCCGGCGGCAAGCTTCACGAAATCCCCAAGGCCACATTGGCCACTCATCGGCAGCATAGAGCGCGCTCGGCGCGACGGTCAAGCGATTGGTCGGGCCAATGGCCGCGCGGCAAGCGAGTCAAGCAGCCACGACGCTTGATTGGTCTGACCGAAAGCGCTAGCCTTGCAATTCGAGTCTTTGCGCGTGTCCCGCGGTGGCACCAGGTACTTCGCGCTCGATGCGGCGCACCAGCCATGAAGGAGCCTATGCCGACAAGATCCGTCTTCATGTCCGAAGTCACCATGACTCAGGTCGATGAATACCTCAAACGCGGTGACCTCGTGTTGGTGCCGACCGGGTCCACCGAGCAGCACGGCCCGCACAGTCCACTTTCGACCGACGTGATCATCCCCACCGAGGTTTGCCGCCGGGTGGCGGAGCGACTCGACGCTTTGGTGGCGCCCCCGGTCAACTACGGCATCTCCGCGGGACATCGGGGCTTCAAAGCTCTCGCCTATCTGAACGTTCCGACGTTCATGTCCGTGATCGAAGACGTGGCCTTCTCGCTCGCGGAGGTGGGTTTCCGCCGGATCGTGTTCATCAACGGCCATTACACCAACTACTTCCCAGTGAACATGGCCTGCATGAACGTGTCGACTCGCCTGCCGGAAGGCACCCACGCTTGGGGCGTCTCCTACTGGGAGACCCTCCCACCCGAGCAGCTGGAGGAATACCTGAGCATGAAGACCGGACTCCACGCGAACATCGGCGAGACGAGCGCGGTGATGGCAGTCCGGCCTGAGCTCGTAGACCTCAACGAAGCGGTCGCGGAATGGCCTGACTTTCCGGATTTTCACTCTCCGTCCTTTCCGACTGTGCTGGCGTACTTCGAGACAAACCCGGGCTCGGTTTGGCGAGCATCGCGCTCGGGGGTGTGGGGCGACCCTCGAGCCTCGAGCGCTGAGCTGGGGAAGAAGTTCTACGACTGGATCGAGGACGGAGTCGTGCGGCATATCCAGGACGTGGACGAAACCTATCGGCGCCTAAACGTGCGCAGCTGATCGCTACCATGAAATCGGCCGATCGCCTTTGTTTTGGGGGAGGTACACATGCAGGAAAGCAAAGAGACCTGGCGGGGCAAGGTTCGGGGGATGACTCCTGAAGAGGTCGAGGAGTTCCTGGGCCTCGGTGTCAACATGTACCTCGCCTGCCTCACGCCGGATGGAAGCCCGTATATCACTGTCTGCTGGCACGAGTGGAAGGACGGCTACTTCTGGGTGATACCGCGGCAGCACTCGCGATGGGCCGGATACCTCGAGAACGATCCGCGTGTGTCATTTGTAGTCGAGCAGCCCAAGAACCTGGGTAAGGTGCTGGGCAGCGGCAAGGCCGACCTTGTCGAGCGGCCCAACGTAGGCGGCGAGTGGGTAGCTATCGCCACGCGTATGAGCTACCGGTATCTCGGCGAGAACGGCCCGACCTATCTCGAATCGACGATGAAGCAGCCTCGTTGGCTGTTCCGGATCAAGCCAGATAAGTTCGAGACCTGGCAGGGCGTCGGTTGGGCCCGCCGATACTGGGTCGAAGGGACCGGCGGCGCCAGCTATGAGGAGGCGCACGCCTCCGTCTAAGCGTGCTGAGACGGCCCGCGAGCGAGACGTACTCCATGCTCTCGCCGCGCGCGAGCGCGACCTGGTCGACTTCGCGCGGAATCTCGTAGCCACCCCGAGTCCGAACCCGCCCGGAGATGAACGTCAGGTCGCCGAGCTGTCGCGAATCGAGATGGCCAGGCTCGGGTACTCAGCGATCCGGGTGGTCGCCAAGGAGCCCACCCGCCCCAACGTTGTCGGAGAGGTGGTTGGGGAACACACAGGCCAGATCCTGATGTTCAACGGTCACATCGATACGAAGCCGACCGGAGACATCTCCCAATGGGCGACGGGGCCTTACGACCCCGTCATTCGTGATGGACGCCTCCATGGGCTCGGCTCAGCCGACATGAAGGGAGCGGTCGCCGCGATGGTTTACGCGGGTGGGGCATTGGCCGAGGTCGGAGCGCCGCAAGGCAGTCTGCGTGTCGTGCTGACCGCCGACGAGGAGAACGGCAGTCTCTTCGGCGCGCGCTTTTTAGCCGGACAACCCGATTTTGCCGCTGACGCCGTCGTCGTCGGCGAGGCAACCGGCATGCAGTCGCCCTGGGCGTACATAGCAGTCGCGTCGCGCGGCATCTCGTGCTTTCGCGTCAGCGTCCGCGGCACACAGATGCACTCGAGCCTCAGCGACCAGGTCCCATCGGTCAATGCGAGCGTGAAGCTGAGCCAGGTGCTATCTCGGATGGCTTCGGAGTTCCGACCCCGCTATCCGGTCAACTCGCGGGTGCCGGGCGGTCCAACGGTCAATCTCGGCGTGACCCTTAGTGGTGGCATCTTCTTCGGGATCTATCCAGGACACGCTGAGTTCGGCATCGACGTTCGTACGGTGCCCGGGATGACACATCCTGAACTTCAAGCGGACCTGGCAGGCTTTCTCGAAATGCTGAGCCGCGAGGACCCGGACCTGGACGTGGTCGTAGAACCGGTGCCAGAGCTGGCGTGGTTTCAGCCCTCGCACATCGACCCAGCGCATCCGCTTGTGGCGGCCGCTCAAAGCGCTGCTCGAGACGTTCTGGGACGCGACGTGCCGCTCGGGACAATGCCCGCGTTCACGGATGGAACGCACTGGCACCTGGCCGGCAGCGCGTGCATCCCGGCGTTTGGTCCGGGCACCCTTCTGGTGGCGCACCGTCCCGACGAGTCCATCGCAGTCGACGAGATCATTGCGGCGGCTCGAATCTATGCGCTCACCGCGATGCGATACCTGAACGCGGGCGAATGACCCCCAACGCGCGGTCAGCAATCGTCACGGGAGGAGCAAGTGGTATCGGAGCCGCCGATAGACCTAGCCGGCGCTCAGATGAGCGCGGCGGTGGCGTCCAAAGGCGGGTGCATGGTGTGCCACAGGGTCGCCTGCTCGTAAGCATGACCCAGCCTCAAGAGGTCAGCCTCACCGCCCGCGCGGCCAACGAGCTGAAGTCCGATCGGAATGCGTTCAGCGCTCATTCCACACGGGACCGCCAGCGCCGGGTGGCCTGTCAGGTTGAAGGGGGCGGTGAAAATTGCCCCGCCGCCTGTGTGCGGTTGTGCTTTGGCGGTTCGTGCCACTTCGGCAGTGAGAAACGGCACGACTGGAGTTGCGAGAACATCGATTCCCGTAAGGGTTTCGTCAATGCGGGCTCGCACAGCCTCACCCACGCTGAGAGCAGCGATGTAGTCAGCAGCTGACAGGAAGGCGCCCTGGGTGTGGTAGAGCCGCGCACTTGAACCGTAGTCCGCGATCCGAGTACGGAGCATCTTCTCGTGCAAAGTGAACGCTTCGGCGTTGAGCACTATGAAGTCGGCCGCAGCCGCGTCCGCAAGCCCTTCGATGTCCACTTCAACGATTTCCATCCCAAGCCGGCGCAGTACCTGAATTGCCTCCGCAAACGCCGCTGCGATCTGAGGGTCGGGTTGCGCCAGATCGATATGGCGGCTGGGCACGCCGATGCGCGCTCGCTCCGGAGGGTGGCGCAGATTCTCGACATAAGATCCTCCAGCGAGGGCGCCCAACAGCAGCGCAGCGTCCTCGACGGACCGCGTGATGGGACCGACCTCGCATATCGTCGGCGCTCCGAATACGCCAGACGCGTCGATCAACCCGTGCGTTGGCTTCAATCCGACCACGCCGCAATTGGCCGCCGGCTGCCGGACGGAGCCGCCGGCGTCCGTGCCCAAGGCAGCGGGGCAGAGCGCGCTTGCCACCGCAACGGCTGAACCGCTGCTCGACCCCATCGCGTAGTGGTCCAGGCTCCACGGGTTGCGCGGCGGACCATAAAGGTCGTCCTCGCCAGGGATGCTCCAGGCGAACTCATTGAGGTTCAACTTGGCGAAGACGATCGCGCCTGCCGCGCGAAGCGCGGCCACTGCCGGGGCGTCCTCGACAGGCACCCAGCCCGTGAGGAGGCGCGAATTGGCACAGGTGCGGAGCCCTTCCGTTGCAATGCAGTCTTTGATCCCGATCGGAATACCGTGGAGAGGGCCCCTCCAGGCGCCGCGGACAATTTCGGTCTCGGCCAAATGTGCGGCTGCCAGCGCGGACTCGGCTGCCAGGGTGATCGTGCATCTGAGCATCGGATCGAGCCGGCGAACCTGCTCGATCAGAGCTTCGACATAGCTGGTCGGCGTCAGGGAGCCATCGCGGATTCGCCGTCCCGCAGCGGCGACCGTCAGGAGATGGAGCTCCTCCGGCCGGCTCACCCCGACTTGCCGGCGGGTCGTTCGCGTTGATTCAGGTGGTCGATGCCACGGGACTGCTTCTGGCGGAGCATCTGAGCCACATCGAGGAGGTCCTGCACCATCGGCAAAAGACTGGTCAGCTCATCGTCGTCCAGCTCCAGAGATAACCCGCCCGCCATCTCACGCAGCGTCGCCACCGACAGCCGCTTCACCGCCGCACGGTGTCCACCATCTCTGCCTCCGCCCGACGGAGGACGACCATGTCCGACGGAGCCGCGAGCATGGTGTAGCCGGCCTGGCGCCACCGCGTCAGCAGCTCGGCGCTGCCACACGCAATGCCCGCCACAACACCGTGGTCTTTGCACACGGCCGGCACCCCCTCCAGCAGACGCCGATGCTCTGGCTCGTCAGTTCGGGGGCCGAAGCCCATCGACAGGGCGAAGTCACTCGGCCCGATGAATACCGCGTCAACACCGGGGACCGAGACGATCTCGCCCAGCTGTTCGAGCGCCGCCACCGTTTCAACCATGACTGCGCAGATTACGGAGCGATTCGCGAGCTCCGGGCTGTAATCAGGAACTCCGAGCGAAGCCCTGGTGGGTCCCCAGCTCCGATATCCGTCGGGTGGGTAACGGCACGCCCCAACCGCAGCTGCCGCCTCGGCCGGCGAATTGACCATGGGCACGATCACGCCCCCGGCGCCGGCGTCGAGAGCTTTCATGATCCATCCGGGATCATTCCAGGGCACTCGAACTATGGAGGGCACGCCTACCACGGCTATTGCCTGCAGCATGGCGAGCATTTCCTGGTAGCCGATGAGGCCATGCTGCGCATCCACGCAGACCCAGTCGAAGCCGGCGCGAGCCACGATTTCGGCTGTGAACGATCCCGGGATGACGCACCACCCACCGACCGCCGGCTTGGTGCCGTTCAGAGCCTCTCGCAGCGACACGGTCAACGGCTCAGCGCCTCTGCCAGGGGGGCGTGATTGAAGCATGCGACCAGGTGATCGCGTTCGACCTCTTTCAGTCGTGGAACTTCGTTCCAGCACACGTCAATGGCCCGGAAGCAGCGGGTCGCGAAGCGGCATCGGGCCGGGATGTTGATAGCCGTCGGGATCTCGCCGGCGAGCACGATGCGGCTCCTCTTCTCGCGCTTGCTGGAGATCATCGGCACGGCCGATAGGAGCGCCTGTGTGTACGGATGACGTGGGTTCGAGAACAGCAACTGCTTCGGCGCCACCTCGACCAGGTGGCCCAGATACATGACTGCCACGCGATCCGCAACGTGCCGTACGACGCCGAGGTCGTGCGAGATGAGGACGTACGTAAGCTGCAAGGTGTCGCGCAGGTCCGCGAGCAGGTTCAGGATCTTGGATTGGACGGAGACGTCCAGCGCGCTTACCGGCTCGTCGAGAATCAGAAATTCCGGGTTCACCGCGAGGGCGCGCGCGATGCAGATGCGCTGCCGCTGGCCTCCACTGAACTCGTGCGGGTAGCGGTCGATGATGTTCGGTGAGAGGCCTACGAGCTCGAGGAGCTCGTTGGTGCGCTTGCGCCGAGCCCGGGGCGCCAAACCGTTTATCCCTTCGCTCACGATCTGGCCGACGTTGTGGCGGGGGTTGAGTGACGAGTATGGGTCCTGGAAGACGATCTGCACTTTCCGCCGCAGCCCCCGGACCTGCGCCCGCGAGAGCGCAAAGATATTCTCACCCTCGTATCGAATCTCACCGCGTGTCGGTTCGATGAGCTTGATCAAGAGCCTCGCGAGGGTCGACTTGCCACTTCCACTTTCGCCGACCAGGGCCAGGATCTCCCCGCGCCTGACGGTGAGGTCGACATCCTCGAGGGCGCTCAACCAGGATCGTCTCTTGCCGAGCCATCCGGAGTCCATCGGGTACAACTTGGTGAGGCCTGTGATCTCGACCAAAGGCTCAGCGACACGTGGCCGCTCGGTCGGTTGCCTGAGAGCCGACATCTTCGACGTCAAAGCTTAAGCTTGCTCGCCATGAGACTGTCCGAGCGCGTCTACTTGGTCGGGTCGGGCAGCAATGGTTTCGATCTCACCGACCCCTATGACTGCCACGTGTATCTGATCGACGGTGGGCGCGAGCTCGCGTTGATCGATGTTGGCGCCGGAATGGGGACCGCCGCAATCATCGAGAACGTCAAGCGCGATGGATTCGACCCGGCCCGAATCCGGCACGTGATACTCACCCATGGGCACGGCGACCACGCCGGCGGAGCCGCCCGAATGCGGAAGTTGCTCGGCGAGCCGGCCACGTATGCCTCCGGCGCGATCGCCGACAGCCTTCGCCAGGGCGACGAGAAGGCGATCAGCGTGGATGTGGCCAAGCAGGCCGGTATCTATCCCCTTGATTACCACCTGGAGCCATGCCCGGTGGATAACGAGCTCGAGGAAGGAGCAACCGTCGAGGTCGGCAATGTGCGACTGACCGTCCTCGACACGCCGGGCCATTCGGACGGTCACGTGTCCCTGCTCCTGAACGATGGCGGCCAGACGATGTTGTTCGCAGGTGACGTGATCTTCTTCGGCGGTAAGGTTCTTCTGCAGAACATCCACGATTGCCGGCTTGATGCGCTGATCACCTCGCTGCGAAAACTTCGGCAACTTGCGGTCTCGGCGCTGTTTCCCGGGCACCTGACTCTGTCGCTGAAGGATGGGCAACGGCACATCGAGCGCGCCAACCAGGTGCTCGACCGCCTCCTGATCCCGGAGCAGATGGTCTCGGCCTGGTAGTCAGAGCTGGCGGACCAGGTGCTCCAGCACCTTCTCCCGGACATGCACGCCCCACTCGCCGGCCAGCAGGTCGGTGCCCTGCGCCGCCACTGGGAGCTTGACCATCTGGCAGGGTCCGATTGCACCTCGAAATACGGCTTCGGCACATTCGAGCGCGTCCGGCGACAGCGACCCGACGACGATCAACTTTGGAGCCCTGGCTTCCCTGACCTCGATCAACTCCGCCACGCGGCCGTCCGCAACCGGCGAAATGGCGACGATCGAAGCCACCTGGCGTGTCGGGTCCGTCGCCGCCGCCAGCGCCGCCATCGCTCCAACTCCCTCGCCCACCAGGTGGATCTGCCGAGAGCTTTCCGATCTGGCGAAGTCAATTGCCGCCATGACGGCCGGCAGTGCAAGCGCCGATTCCCACGGGTCGTCTGAAGCGCCATGGCCGGGCAGGTCGACGGCCAGGACGGAGAAGCCGCTGCCTGCGAGAAAGGCGGCCAGCGGCCGCCATCCGTCCACGTCTCGGCCCTCACCGTGCACGAGCACCGCCCAGCGATCGCCCTCGCCCGAACGTAAGCCCCGCAGCGTCAGGGCGCGAGGCCCGGCAAACTCGACGGGCACAACGCGCATGTGATCCATGCTTGCCGGCTCGATCCCCAAGCAGCTACCTCTTCGCGGTCTTCGGTGGTCCGGACCGGGTGTCTCGGCGCCCAGAAGCCCGTCGGCCGCCCGCCGACGCTCCGCCCCCGCTGCCTCCAGGTACAGCAAGTACCGTCTGCTCCAGAGACTTGACACTGCGGTCTATGTGCTGCTCCAAAGCCTTGCATGCCGCGCGAAGGTTTCTCGCTTTGAGGGCCGCCAGAATAGGAAGGTGATCCTCCGTCTGGGCATTGACATCATTCGGCAAAGCCATTCGTCGCCAGCGGTCGCTGTGACTCCACACGAGACCGAGCATCTTCATGGTCCATTTGGAACCACCTCGGGAATAGATCGCGAAATGCAGCTTCTGATGAAGGGCGAGGTACTGGATGCGATCCTTGGCAAAGATCTTTCTCATATCTCGCTGAGTCTCCTCGAGCGCCCCGATCAACTGGTCATCGACCTGTGGAAACGCGAGCTTCAGCGCAGCAGTCTCCAGAACCAGTCGCAGCCTGTAGACGTCGATGGTCTCGGCCAACGAGATCGGGGCGACCCGCGCACCCTTGTTTCGAACTGACTCGACCAGACCCTCAGCCTGCAGCAGTCTCAGGGCCTCGCGCACAGGTATCAAGCTGATCGAATAGCGGTCGCCCAAATTCTGGAGCTTGAGCTGCATGCCCGGTTCAAACTCGCCGCTGAGAATGGACGTTCGGATCCCGTGGTATGCAACGTCAACCGCGGTAATGAGTTGAAGCGGCTCGGAGCCATCGAACGCCGTGGACTCCATCGGGGGCAGTCGGACATTGCTTGCGCCGCGTCCAAGCCGCGTTCGAGGTGACTCGATCATTGGTCCTTCTGGAACCGGGGGAGGCTGCAACTTGACAGCCGCCCGCTCAATGCTACGATCCTATAAATTATCAACTCAGCGGCTCGTTTTTGGTGAGGGACGCGAAATGAACAGTGGCATCAGCCAACCGGCGGTGCACAGTCTTGTTGCGGAATACGTGGCCGGCGGGGTGTCCCGGCGCCAATTCGTGAAAGGCGCTCTGGCTCTCGGCCTGGGCATGACCACCATCGGCGCTCTGCTGGCAGCCTGCACCAGCTCGTCTAACAGCCAGTCGGTAACTCCCAAGCGGGGTGGGACGCTGAAAGAGGGCTACGACCTGGACTTCTCGCGCCTCGATCCCATCAACACCAACTGGTACGACCCGGCTTTCTATGCGGTGTACGAGTCGTTGGTGACCAATGACGCTCAGGGCAACTACGTGCCGCAAATCGCCTCAAGCTGGACTGTCGCTTCCGACGGGTTGTCGGTTACGTTCAAGATTCGCAGCGGGCTGAAGTTCCAATCCGGAGCCGTACTCGACGCTGCAGCCATCAAGGCCGTATACGACGGCATCGCAGATCCCAAGAACGGCTCACCTCTCGGCTCGGTCTGGGTTCCGGTCGCCAGCACTGACGCGCCTGACCCGACCACACTCATCATCAAGCTCAAGCACACATACTTCGACCTCTTCAACATCGTCAAGACCGGCTACTGGGACATCGTCAACATGGCCTTCCGGGCCCAGCTCGGAGACAAGTACGGTCAGCAGGGCGTGGACGGCTCAGGGCCCTTCACTCTCACCGAGTGGGTGCCCGGGAGCCACACTTCGGTCAAGCGTTGGGAGAGCTACCCGGGCACGGGAAGTCCGTTCATCCAGAACAAGGGCAAGCCGTATCTCGACGGCATCAACTGGCTCACCATCCTCGATGCTCCCCAGCGGGCGATCCAGATTCAGAACGGCGAGATCGATACACTTCGAGGGCCGGCGTTCCAGGATATCGAGCGGCTGCAGGCGGACAAGACCCTGACCGTCACCCAGCTGAAGGAGTGGTCGGGATACTTCCTCACTCTCAACTTCAAACGTAAGGACCTGGGCTTCGACGACGTGAACGTGCGCCAAGCGTTGTCCCATGCGATCGACCGCCCCGGCATCGTGAAGGCGCTGCTCTTCTCTCATGGCGAGGCTCTCTACGGCCCGATAACATCGGCCGACAAGTCCTACACCAAGGACGTCGAGCAGTTCAATCAGTTCGACGTCGGCAAGTCGAAGAGCATGCTCAGCGCTGCAGGCTGGAAAGCCGGCTCCGACGGCATTCTGACCAAAAACGGCGTGCGGTTCGCGTTCGAGATGATCATTCAGGCCGAGAGCTTCAACCAGCAGCTGGGTTCCGCGATTCAGGCACAGCTCAAGACAGTGGGCGTAGACCTCAAGGTCACCTCCCTAGACCGTGGCACCTTCTTCAACAGGGCATTCGCCCTACCGGATTCGCTCATGTTCTTCTACCTCTGGCCGGTCCCCATTGACGTGGTCACGCTCTTTGTCAACAGCGCAAATGCCAACGGCAAAGGCCCCAACTGGAGCAACGCCGTCCTACCTCAGATGGATCAGGCTGTCGCCACCTGGCAAAGCGCCGCCAACGAGGCCCAGCTGATAGCCGCCGGCAAGAAGTTCCAGCTCGTTGTGGCCGAGCAGCTGCCCTTCGTGCCGATAATCAACCGTGACGCTTTCTGGGTGAGCCGGCAGAACGTGCACGGCTGGCACCCCGACCAGTGGAACCTCTATCCGTATTACAACGACGTCTGGCTCGGCTAGTCCCGCGCGCGCTCAACCGGTGAGCTGACCCTAGAAATTCAAATACTGGAGCAAGGTGGCTTCCTACCTGGCGCGCCGCACGGGCTACATGCTTCTCATCCTCACGATCTCGTCGGTCGTGATCTTCTACGCCCTGCGCACGGCTCCCGGTGGCCCCAGCGGAGGCGGTGTGCTCAATCCGTTGTCATCGCAAGAGATTCGCCAGGCCTATGACAAGCGCATGGGCTTGGACCAACCCGTGTATACGCAATACTTCATCTACCTCGGTCACCTCGTCAGGGGTGACCTGGGCACTTCGCTCGCGAATGGCACGCCGATCACCGAGCTGCTGGGAACACACGCGCGCAACAGCCTCGTGCTCGGGCTTACGGCCCTTGTCATCTCGTACGTGATCGCGATCCCGTTAGGCGTGCTCGCCGCCGTGAAACGGAACACCTGGGTCGACCAGCTCGCCATGGGAGGAGCCATCCTCGGAATGGGGATTCCGAACTTCTGGCTGGCGCTCATCCTCGTGTACTTCTTCTCGTTGCGGCTGGGATGGCTGCCATCCGCCGGCTGCTGCGACCCACCGCAGCTCATCCTGCCGGCTCTTGTGCTCGCGGCCGAAGGAACCGCGGTGACGATGCGGATGACGAGGTCTTCGATGCTCGAGCACCTGCACGACGACTTCGTTCGGGCGCTGCGCGCAAAAGGCCTGCCGGAGTGGCAGGTGATCCTCCGCCATGTGCTCCGCAATGCCCTGATCCCCGTCATTTCCCTTACCGGCTTGCGCCTTGGGTGGCTCGTGGGATACGCGCTGATCGTGGAAACGATCTTCCGCTGGCCCGGTGTCGGCTATCTCTTGGTCGACTCGGTACTGCGCCGTGACTATCCGGTCGCGCAGGTCTTCTCCCTGCTGCTGATCTTCTTCGTGCTGCTCGCCAACTGGTTCGCCGACATCGCATACGGTCTGGCCAACCCGCGGATTCGCGTCGCGTGATGGCCGACCTGACCGTCCTCGATGACAAGGCGATCTGGGAGGCGAGGGTCGAGCGCCTCTGGGCGAGCCAGCCCTCTCGATTTCGGGATGCATGGTACGAGCTGTCCCGCAACAAGCTCGCGCTGGGCGGTGCGGTGATCGTGCTCTTCTTCACTCTGGTGGCGATCGTGGGCCCGGCTCTGGCCCCTTACGACTACGCGAAACAGGTCCTCAGTGACAATTTGCTGCCACCGCTCAGCAAGGGCCATCTGCTTGGCACGGACGAGCTCGGACGCGACCTGCTGAGCCGGCTGCTGTTGGGGATCCGCATCTCGATGGCGGTCGGCCTGGGCACCACGGCCATCGCTTTGAGCATCGGCACGATAGTGGGGATGCTGGCCGGCTATTACCGAGGCTGGTTGGACAGAGTCCTCAGTGGCTTCGTCGAGCTGATCTGGGGCTTCCCGTTGATCCTCATCGCCGTGCTGTTGATCGGTGCCATCGGACCCGGGCTGACGGGCGTCGTCATTGCGGTGGGATTCGTGAATTGGGCCGGCTTCGCACGCATCGTCCGCGGCGACGTCTTCGCTCTTCGCGAGAAAGAGTTCGTCGCCGCCGCCCGAGCGCTCGGCAAAGGCGACCTGGAAATCATGATTCGTCACTTGCTGCCAAATGTGGTCGGCTCAGCGCTCGTGATGGGCTCGTACTACATCGCGATCGCGATCATCGCCGAGGCGGCTCTCTCCTTCATCGGCATGGGTGCGCAGCCGCCGTTGCCGAGCCTGGGGCAGATGATCAACGAGGGAAGCGGGTACATGCTCTTGAACCACTGGCTGAGCACCATCCCTGGCGTCGTCATCGTCCTGCTCGTGCTCGGCTTGAACGTTCTTGGTGACGGCCTTCGCGATGTCTTCGACCCTCGATTGAAAGGCCTGGGGTGAGCGGGTCCGAATTCGCCCTCGATGTCAAAGACCTTCGGACCACTCTGTTCCTGCGAGAGGGTCGGGTCGATGTAGTCAGGGGTGTCTCCTTTCAACTCAAGGAGGGTGAGACCCTGGCCCTGGTCGGCGAATCAGGATGCGGCAAGACCATGACGGCACTGTCGGTCATGCGGCTGCTGCCCGATCCGCCAGCCCGCGTCACCCACGGCCAGGTGTTGCTCGCCGGCACCGACGTGCGTGCCATGCCCGAGCACGAGATGAGGTCGCTGCGCGGTGAAACGGTCTCCATCGTGTTCCAGGAGCCGCTCACCTCATTGGATCCGGTCTTCACGATCGGGGATCAGATTATTGAGGCGATAACGGCGCACCGCAAGCTGCACCGCGGGGAGGCGCGGGAGATGGCAGTGGAAATCCTCAAGGAGGTCCAGATCCCATCTCCGGAGCAACGCCTCAGGGATTATCCGCACCAGCTATCCGGCGGTATGCGCCAACGGGTGATGATCGCGATGGCGCTCGTGCTCGACCCGAAGGTCTTGATTGCGGACGAGCCGACAACGGCGCTCGACGTCACCATCCAGGCGCAGATTCTGGATCTGATCCGCGCCGAGCAGGAGCAGCGGCGGCTGGCCGTGCTGCTGATCACGCATAACCTTCCAGTCGTCTCCCAGGTAGCCGACCGGGTCGCGGTCATGTACGCCGGCGAGATCGTCGAGGAGGCGTCCGCCTCTCAGATTTTCGCGGACCCCCAGCACCCTTACACGCAGGGCTTGCTCAGCTCAATCCCATCGGCGGGCGGCGACCGCAAGCACCTGTACACGATCCCCGGCCGAGTCCCGGATCCGAGGGCGCTGCCGCCCGCGTGCCTGTTCGCACCGCGCTGTCCGTATGCCCTTCGCAAATGTTGGCTTGAGCATCCGGAGCTGGAAGTCTCGGACGGGCACCTGCTGCGCTGCTGGAACCCCCAGCCGTTCAGTGCACTGCGGGCAGTTGACCCGGGCGAGGTGGATAAGTCCGTGGCGACTTCGGAATGAGGCCCGTCCGATGGCTTGGACGCGTTACGACGATGCCGGCGAGACGGGCGCCGAGGAGGCGATTAACGACCAGGTCCGTGCGCTCAGCGCATGACCTCACGCTGTTCGCGCATCAATAGGCCCTCAACGTCGCCAGCATCCAGCCGGAAAAGGTCGCCGTGCAACGTCATCTTGAGCGCGCTCATTGCAAGGCCACGCTCTAAGCCGAGATCGAGCGAGCCATCCAGTAATCCCCAAATGAGCCCGGCTGCGAAGGCGTCGCCCGCACCCACTCGGTCAATTGTTTCCACTGCATATCCGCCGTGCCGGACGATCACATCGCCGCTCGAGGCAACAGCACCCTGGGCGCCGAGAGTCAGGATCACGGTCTTGACGCCAAGCTCGCCCTGCAGCTGGACCACCGCCGCTTCAGGCTCACTGTCCAATCCGAAGACGTCCCGCGCATCCTCGGCCGTGCAAATGAGGACGTCTACCATTGGAGCTGCCGCACGCACGGCCGCAGCGGCCTCGTCACGGCCCCACAACCGCTGCCGGTAGTTGACGTCGAAGGTAATAACTGCTCCGCGCCCTCGTGCTAACTCCATCGCGTGTCGCCCAAGCTCTCGGCAGGAGTCCGACAGTGCCAAGGTAATCCCGGTCAGATGAAGGAACTCAGTGTCAGCAACTGCGTTCCAATCAAATAGGTCGGTTGTTGCGAGAGACATGGCGGAGGCGGTTCGGTCGTACACAATGTTGATCGGCCGTGGCGCGGCGCCAAGCTCGACGAAATACAGGCCAAGGCGGCCTCCCTCGACCCAACTGACGAGCGAAGTGTCAACCCCTCCGGCAGCCAGGGTGTTGGCGACCCGCCGGCCGAGTGCGTTGGTTGGCAACGCTGAGGCCCAGGCAGCACGCAAACCGACCCGCGCGGCAGCGAATGCCACATTGGCCTCTGACCCGGCCACATGAACGTTGAATGACTGGGCATCCTCGAGTCGGTGGCCAGGGCGCACCGACAGTCGCAACATCGCCTCACCGAGCGTCACCAACTGAGA
>DASPYG010000094.1:0-3456 GCA_035636885.1 Candidatus Nitrosopolaris sp. | reverse complement strand
CTTGCTGGATACGAAGGCGGCGGGCCTCATCTTCCTGGCCATCTTCCTCTCGCTCATCCCGCACGACGCCCAGTACGGCCCACAGGCGGCGCTCATCGCCGAAAACTTCACGGGGCGGCTGCGCTATAGCGGTGCCTCGCTCGGTTACCAGTTGGCGTCCGTCTTTGCGGGTGGGCCGGCGCCGATCATTGCGACGTTGCTCTTTGCCGGCGGGGTGATACCGGGGACGAGCATCAAGGTCACGGGCTACCACACCAGCCTGGCGATCGCCTGGTACATCGTTATCTGCGCCGTGATCTCCCTGATCGCGGTGTCGACCGTTAAGGAGCGGTCGAAGCAAGACATCTCGGTCGAGTACGACGAGCAACCGGCCGCCGAGATGGTCGGCGCCGGACAGCGACCGACGATACAGCCGACTCAGGCGTAAGCGACGCTCCCACCCTGACCCTCCCCCGCGAGCGGGGGAGGGCAGGGGCGGATCTATTTCAACCGGGAGCGGTCGACCTTGCCCATGGCGTTGCGCGGAATCGCGTCGATGAAGCGAACGGCGCGCGGGCATTTATAGGTCGACAGGCGCGACTCCCATGCCTTTCCCTCCCCCCTTGAGGGGGAGGGTAGGGTGGGGGGTCTATTTCAACCGGGAGCGGTCCACCTTGCCCATGGCGTTGCGCGGAATCGCGTCGATGAAGCGAACAGCCCGGGGACACTTATAGGTCGATAGGCGCTCCCGCGTGAAGCCGATAAGCTCCTGGGCGTCGACCGGGGAGCGCGCCACCACGAATGCGGTGACCTCTTCGCCCCAGCGGTCCGATGGGACCCCAGCGACGGCCACCTCTGCCACCGCCGGATGCTGCTCGAGAACCATTTCCACCTCGCGCGGATAAACGTTATAGCCGCCGGAGATGATGAGCTCCTTGATGCGTCCGCGGATGGCCAGCGTTCCATCCTCCGCGATCTCGCCAACGTCACCGGTGCGAAACCAGCCGTCGGCGAAGGCGTCGGTCGACGCAGCGGCGTTTCGCCAGTAGCCTTTGAAGACCTGCCCGCCCTTCAGCTGGACTTCGTCCTGGTCGCCCAGGCGCACCTCGACGCCCGGCAAGGGGAAACCCACGCGGCCCGGCTGGCGCGGCCCATCGTAGGGGTTGGAGACGACGATGCCGCCTTCGGTGATGCCATAGCGCTCCAGGACCGGCTGTCCCAGGACTCGCTCACATCGCGCAAACTGGGTGGCGGGCAGGGGAGCGGATCCGGCCACGAAGAGCCGAACGTGCCGCAGATCAGCCGGATTCTTCTCGAGGTAATCGCACAGGCGCTGATACATGGCAGGCACGCCGAAAAACATGGTCCCGCCGGCCTGGAGCTCGCGGATGACACTCTCCGGGCTGAATGGCACGAGGACAGCGCAGCCACCGGCGACCAGTGAACCGTTGAGCGCGATGGCCAGGCCGTGAACGTGGAACAGCGGCAACGCCAGCACCAGCCGGTCCGCGGCGGTCCATCGCCAGGCCTCGACCACGCCACGCGCCTGGGCGAGGAGGTTGCCGTGATCAAGCAGCGCGCCCTTCGGCCGGCCCGTCGTGCCCGACGTGTAGAGGAGCAGCGCCGGGCTCTCCGGTTCAAGGGACGGAACGCTCCCTCCCCCGCTTTCGGGGGAGGGTCGGGGTGGGGGCGATCCGATTTCCTCGACACGCGCGATGGTGCGGATGGCCGTCAGCCGCGGGCGGAGAGCCTCGACCAACGGTTGGCGACCAGCATCGACCACCACCACGGCGGCTTCGCTGTCGGCCAGGATCTGCTCCGCCTCGGCTGCTTTGAAGGCCGCGTTCATGCCGACGACGGTCGCGCCCAGCAGCTGCAGTCCGATGTAGGAAATGATCCAGGCGCCGGAGTTCTCGGCAAACATCGCAACGTTCGTCCCTCGGGTGACGCCCGCTTGCTGGAGCCGGCTCGCCGCCTGACCCGCGGCAGCCCGCAGCTCATCATGGGAAAGGGCGAGATCGCCCGCGACGAGCGCCGGGCCTGGTCCGCCTGGTAGCAATGCCTCAGCCAGGTTGCCGCGACGAAGGTATCGACGGGCGGCCTCGGTCTCCGGAGGAATCTGGCTACCTTCCTGTCGATGGATCGTCCACGCCGGCCGCACGCCCGTCGCCATGCTGCCTAGCATGGCACGCCGTTAGGCACCGAGCTGGGACGCCAGATCGAGGAAGTCGTCGGCCACGATATCGACCGAGATGTCCAGCTTCTCCGTCTTACCGGTGCCCCATTCCTGAGGGCGGCGCACAAAGGCGGTGCGCATCCCCTGGCCGGCGGCGGCGGCGAGGTCATAGACGTGCGACGCCACCATCATCGACTGTTCGGGCCGGACGGCGAGCAGGTCCGGCACCAGGCGGTACACACGGGGGTCGGGCTTGTAGGTGCGCACCAGCTCGGCCGACAGCACGCAGTCGAAGGGGAGGCGCGCCGCCCGGTTGAGGTCAACCAGGTGCGCCATTCCGCCATTCGACAGCGTGCTCAACACGTAGCCGGGGCGCAAGCGAGACATCCCGTCAACCGAATCCGGCCACGCCGGCAGGTGATGCCAGGCGAAAACCAGGCGGTCGTGATCTGCCTCGGTCAGCGACTGGAGCGACAGCTCATTCACGAGCTCCTGCAACGACGCGCGATGCACCCCGTCGAGCACCTGCCATGGCATCTCGCCGCTGCGGATGCGGTTGAGGTATGGCAGATACTTGCTCCGCCAGGCGTCCGCGAACGCCCCGGCGTCGACCGCCAGACCGCGCTCCCGTGCGATAGCGGCCACTTCCATCGCGACCCCTCCGCGCCAGTCGACGACGGTTCCAAAGACATCGAAGGCGAGCACCTTGAGATCCGCCTCGGGCGCCACGCGGACCTCTTAACCCTGTGCCAGCTGGAGGTCGGAGCGGTCGATCGCGTCTTCGGGATGTCGCAAGATGTCCAGCAGCCTCGGGTCCATGGGAACGAGGACGCCCCCGACCTCGGGTCCGGCCTGTTCTAAGATCTTTGCCCACGCCTCACGATCAGCGGGCACCTCGACTCGTCGCCACTCGGTTTGTGGGCTAACAATCGTGTCGCCCTGCGACACGCCGACCATGCCTCGACGGCGCGACAGGTGCTGTAGCGTCTCGAACCCCCTCCACGAAACGCTCTCAAAGGCGGAAGAAGAATTTGGCAGGATCATCCCAAGACATAGCTGGCCTGTGACCCCGGCGATCGCCGCCAGTGCAAGCAATGGGTCGTGGCCGCCATCGTCCTCCATCCAGACGCTGTCCACGCCGGCCGCTTCCATCGCCCGCGCATCCGCGAGGAACTCGCCCGGGTCCTCGAACCGGGAGGGGAGGAGGACTCCGACCTTCATTCAGGCCTGCGCGCTGAAGATGATCACCGCGCGCAGGGCAAGGACGCCAACCAGGACGAGAACGGGAACCAGTATCGGCG
>DASPYG010000093.1:0-10473 GCA_035636885.1 Candidatus Nitrosopolaris sp. | reverse complement strand
TCATGGCCGACCACGGAGAGATGCTCGGCGAACGCGGTCTCTGGTACAAAATGTCCTTCTTCGAGCCTTCAGTCACGGTGCCGCTTATCGTGA
The DNA here is from genome assembly GCA_035636885.1 of Candidatus Nitrosopolaris sp. Lineage (GTDB taxonomy): Bacteria > Chloroflexota > Dormibacteria > Dormibacterales > Dormibacteraceae > UBA10449. The sequence goes on along the minus strand of DASPYG010000093.1, from coordinate 10,380 downwards.
GCTCGCCTGGCCGATTCGTGCCTCGAAGGGTGACCTCGAACGTTTCACTCCTGGACCTGGCGCCGACGCTGGTCGACCTCGCCCCAGCCCTGGCTTCGCACGATTTCAACTCTTTCGATGGCATCAGCCTGCTTCCGATCCTCGAAGGCGACGCAGCCGGCCGCAACGGGGTAGTCGCGGGCGAGTACCTCGCCGAAGGCGCAGTGGCGCCGGTGGTGATGCTGCGGCGAGACAAACTCAAGTTCATCAGCACGCCGTCCGACCCCGATCAACTTTTCGACCTGGGGCCGGATCCGAATGAACTGAAGAACCTGGCCGCTGCTTCGACTCACACTCGGGAGGTGGCGGACTTCCGCGAAGAGGTGACAAGGCGGTGGGATCTGCCGGCGCTGCATGCGGAAGTGCTGTCCAGCCAACACCGGCGCAGGCTGGTGGCACAGGCGCTTTCCGCCGGAGCGCAGACCAGCTGGGATTACACGCCGAACGGGGCGGCGGTGGACGGGCCATACGTCCGGGGCGCGGACTTCTGGGCGCCCTTCAAGCGTGCGCGTATCCGCCGGACCTGAGCGAAAGCACCGTGCGTCGGCCGGAGTCTGGAGGCACTGGGCAGGCCAATGTGACCGATCGCCGAGGCCTTCGAGTCCATCGCCCTGACAGCGCGCCAGCCAGGCACGTAGCGGTCTGGCGCCTGATACCCAGTCCCTTGGCACCTCGAAAATCTCCGCCATTCAGCGATTTACAGCCAGGACCGCTCTGTATCTCTGCTCAGCTACGCTCATCTCCCTCACCCGCGGGAGTGTCAAGCGTCCTGTGCCGGTGGCGTCTAGCGTCTCCCCCATTGCGCACTTGAGCTTACCCGGTCGATCGCAACCGTAAATATCTCGCGGGGCGTACGCCGTTCGTACGTCTTGCCTGTGTATTTCTGGGACATGCGATCGATGAACGCGAGGTCCTCGTCAAGCTGAATGTCCATGACCCGGCCGCTGACGGAAAGCCAGTGCCAGGGATTCTTGGTGCTAACTATCGACACCGACACCTCAGGGCGCTCACGAAGCGACTTTCCCTTGCGAGATCCCATCGGAGAGCTGACCAGGATGTGCTTGCCATCGAAATCGACCCAGATCGGAAAGGTGACGATCTGGGCCTTGCGATTGAGGTAGGAGATGTGAGCCAGCGCGGGCTCGTCGAAGAGGTCGCGAACCTCTTGCGGAATCGTGTCGGCCATATGGCATCAAGGTATCACCGCCCCCGCGAGATCCCTTCTGGACGTGGCCTCTATTTGATGGCCGCCGCGCGCGCCTTACCAGTCTTTGATGTGGCGGCGCACATGGCATCGCGCTCTCGCACAAACGCCCTGAGCGCCTCGTCCAGGAGATGCCCCACCTCTTCGCTGGAGCGATTGCCAAACCAGGAGAACATGGCGGCATCAAGAGGAGCGAAGGCGATCGTGGCCAGGATCTGAGGGCGCATGTCACGCTCGGCGTCCAAGCCCAGACGGGTGGCCAAAGCGTTGACGACCGAAATCCGGAGGTGCTCTCGATTGATCCGTTCTTGTTGCTGGAGTGAGGGAGTCTCTCGGACGAGCCGGACCAGCGCAAGAGCTCGATCGTCATAGGCGGCGGTCAGCTGGCGGAAGGAATTCTGCACAGCCGCGACGGGATCCTCGTCGGCAGGTCGGGCAATGATGTCCGCAGCGAGACGCACTGCCCACTGATCAAGGAACGCAAAGACGACGTCTTCCTTTGAGGTGAAGTAGCGGAAGAAGGTTCGCCGCGAAACGCCGGCTTCTGCCGCGATCTCGTCGATTGTCAGGGAGTCGAATTGCCTGTCGGTGAGCAGCCGCAGCGCGACCTCCGACAGCTCGCCACGGATGGCCCTGCGCTTGCGCTCGCCGATGTCGACCGGCACAGGCGCAGTGTATACCATTCGACCCGTTGCGCTAGATTTGGCCTAATTTGCAATTTATGGCACTTTGTGCCACACTCGGGCCGTTCCGTCTCTCGGCGTTCAGGAGGATTCGAAGTGGCAACCAGCATTCCTAACCTCAAATTGCGCGAAAGCAGTGTCGTTGACGCTCGCAGCTCGCAGCAGACAAGTTGGCTGCGCTTACTGGTGGTGGGGATTTCTCTGACAACCGTGGCAACGGTCGCCAACCTGGCGCTGGCGCTGGCATTGCGCAGCTGGCTACAAGTTCCTGCGGGCTTCCAGCCACTCACAACTCCGGCCGTTGCGTCTCTGACCATCATTGGCATGATTGCCGCCACCCTCGTCTTTGCTTGGACAGCTCACACGCGGCCGGATCCAATCCGGAGGTTCCTGGTGATCGCGATATTGGGACTGTTCCTGTCCTGGCTGCCGGACCTCGGCATCTGGGTGACGGCCGTTTTCCACGGCACCACAGGGGCCGGAATCCTGAGCCTGATGGCGTTGCACGTGGTTGCTGCCGCCTGCGCGGTCGCCCTCTTGACGCGATTCGGCCTCCGATAGGAGTTAGGGACTCGTTCTGTGAAGTCGGTTGGCGGGCGGCGGCGGGGAGCTGAACGCCGGCGGACGGTTGGACAACCCCGCGCCGCCCAATGCCGGCTCTGGAGGAGTTTGTGTCCCACAGGCGGCGCGAGTGGCAACGCCTGAGTCGTCTCTATCCCCTGGCAGCTAGCCTATCGGCTCAACTGCAGTCCAAGGAGCCGCCAATCGCCTCCTGCGCGGACTGCCGCGTGCGTAACCCGGAACGCGCCAGGGAGGGTTGACCTTATGCGTTTCGTATAGGAGAAAATGGTCGGGGGCCCGGGATTTGAACCCGGGGCCTCACGGTCCCGAACCGGCGCACTGGCGTGTCCTTTCGTGTCCTATGGTGTCCGCGAGGTTCCTCTAGTACTCGAATTGGATCTTCTTCCTGTCCTCCTGTGACCTCGTGTATCCGCCTGGTTCCGTGAATGCGTGACACTGCTGTGACCTCCAGGGCTTCGGAGACTGACTCCCGATCGTCTCCCGTACCCAGCTTCGACTCCTAAGCGGAGGGCCGTAGTTTCCGTAACGCGAACGCAATCTCGTCGTCATCGGCTCAAGAATCAGACTCGATAGGTGATCGAGCTTCCTAGAGAATTGCTTCCGTCGCGGATGTTGAGCATCGACATTTCACAGCTCGTCTGAGCCGGCGCGATTTGGTCACTCGTACCATCGAGGCGTTGATGAATTGAACCTAAAAAGGAGGATTTGGCTGGCAACCGAACGACGAAGACCGCCGCTCGCAGCAATATCAAGAAGGCTCAGAAGGTGTCGGCCAGTCGCCGGCGTAGCGGCAAGGCGCCCAAGCGAAGGCAAGCACCCACTGAGCTCGCACACCGAGCACGAGGTTTCTTCGTCGAAGTTTGCGTTTCCCAGAGAGCGCAAGGAACCGCTTACCGATGCTCGGCACGTCCCCAACGCGATCGCCAGGTTCAACCAGGTCGAGGACGTCAGCAAATCGGAGCGCGATGCTGCGTGGCGGCGTATCAAGTCGGCGGCCAAGAAGTACGGGATCGAGATCTCACACAAGCCCAAGGCTCGTTCGCGCTGAGCCGTCGACTCGAGAGACCACGTCCGACGACGAGCTGGTCGAGCCGTCTTCCAACGCGGTCGGCATCCCCGCCAGGGGCTATCGGTTCTCTTGTTCTTCTTGGCGTCGAGCTCGGGTGCCCAGCAGGATCACCGCTTAATGCTGGCGAGCAATTGGCTTGGCCGGACGGCTTTCGCTCCTGAGACCTGTTTGTTGATCTGGTCGGCGATCTTGTCCAGCTCGGCAATCGAGGTGCCTGCCTTGGCGTATACATCGATGCCCGTGGCGACGGTGGTCACGTCGACCAGGTCGCGCTGTCCTGCTGGCAGGTTGTCCTTCAGCAGCATTTGTCCGTCCGTGATATTGACGTAAGCAAAGCGATCCGGGCCGGTGCCGGTCAATTCAAGAATGCCGACCACATTGAACGCGTGGCTGGCGGTCCCACCGGTGGGATGCAGCGGAAGGTCGATTGCATCGCCGACGCTCTTGCTCAATTCCTTGGCGATCACCCCGCCGAGAACGACCTCGCTGCTCGAGTCGGCTTCGATCGCGTGGCCCTGCGCGTATTGGGTTTTGAGGCCACTCCATGCCGCTTCGCTCGGGTCACTCGCGACGATCGAGTCCGTCGATGCAGCTCCGGACAGTTCGACAGCACCAGAGGTGGCGTCGAACCGATACACCGTGAATGCGGTGCTGACGCCGGAAACCCGCTTGATCTCATCGATCTTCGCCACGGCCAGCGTTGACTGGCCGTCCGGCGGAGAGACGTAGACGCTGCTTCCGTAGAACGCCGTGTCCGGCGACAGCGTGGTGGAGGTTTGCGAGACTCCGCAGCCGGCCGTAATCGCCAGCACCCCGAACGCTACCACCGCGATCGCGACGAGATCGTGCCTGCGGAACAACGAAGCCGTTACCGAATACCCGATGCCGACACGAGCTGGTACCGGTGCTCCGGCCGCCCTGGTCCGCCGTAGCGCATCGCGAGCTCTGCCCTCCCCAACTGGCACAGGTGGTCGAGGTAACGGCGCGCGGTGACGCGGCTGACGCCGGCCGCCTCCGCCACCGCAGCGGCCGCCAGCCCCGACTGCGCCCTGCCAAGCACCTGGATGATGAGATCCAGGGTCGCATCCGAAAGTCCCTTGGGCAGGGGTTCGTTCCGTCCAGACCGCAGCGCTCCGAAAATCCGGTCAACATCGCCTTGCTCGGCCTGGCCGATGCGCGTCATCCGCACGGTGGCGGCCGCGTAGGACAGCAGCTTTTCCTCAAAGCTGGGAAAGAGAAAGGGCTTGATCAGATATTGCACGACTCCGCCGCGTATCGCGGCGCGCAGGCTGTCGACGTCGCGCGCCGCAGTGATCGCGATCACGTCGACCGCCGGGTGGTCACCCTCGCGCAGCTGTTGCAGGACCTCGAGACCTGTGATGTCGGGCAGGTAGATGTCGAGCAGAACCAGGTCCGGCCGAAGGTGGTCGACCGACTGGACCGCACCGGCGCCCGTTTGGGCTCTACCCACGACCTCGAAGCCGTGCACGCGCTCGACATAGGCGCAGTGGAGCTCCGCGACTCGGTAGTCGTCGTCGACCACGAGAGTGCGAATCACGTGCTAGCCGTTACCCTCGCCGGCACGCGCACCGTGAAGAGTGCGCCCCCGTCGTTGACCACCTCCACGCCGCCGCCGTTTCGACGTGCCACCTGCCGGACAAGCGCCAGACCAAAGCCGCGACGTCTCGGTCCGGGGCCGGACTTGGTGCTGAACCCTTCATTGAACATTTGCCCTTCGACCCCGGCGGGGACACCGACCCCCGAATCGTGCACCTTGATCACGAGGTCGCCGGCCTGCTCGGTGACTGACACGCTGACCCAGCGGTCCGCGCCCGCGGACGCAGCGGCGTCGAGTGCGTTGTCGATCAGGTTGCCGAGCAGCGTGATCAGATCCTCGCTGTCCAGCGAGCTGCGCGTGATCATCGTGTCGTCGCTGACCCGAAGCTCGATTCCCCGCTCAGACGCCACCGCGGCCTTGGCGAGAAGCAGCGCGCCAAGCACGGGATCGCCGACGCGATCGAGCAGTGATTCGGTCAGCTCCTGGTGCAGGCCAGAAGTCTGGGCGATGAGCTTCATCGCCTCTTCTGCGCGGCCGAGCTGCACCAAGCCCGCGATCGTGTGCAACCGGTTCGCGAACTCGTGCGCCTGGGCACGTAGCGCGTCGGTCAGGCTGTCGACGCCAAGGCCTCGTGCGAGCCCCGTGATCTCCGTCGAGTCGCGCAAGGTGGCCACGTGTCCGATTTCCTGTCCTCGCACGCGGATCGAGCGACGGCTGGCGAGCAGGACGCGGTCGCCCGCGAGCAGCACCTCGTCCTGATCCTTAAGGCCGCCCGACAGAAACTTGAGCAGACGTCCCGGCGGCAGGACCTGAGAGATCCTGTGCCCGACGCAATCCGCCGGCAGGCCGAGCAACCTTCGGCTCTCCTGATTGGCAAGGGTGATGGTTCCGTTGCGGTCGGTCGCGATCGCGCCCTCATGGATGCCCTGAATACTTGCCTCTCGTTCTTCTAGGAGGCCTGCGATTTCATACGGCTCGAGGCCGAACGTCTGGCGCTTCAGCCGGGAGGCAAGGAGCATCGACCCGATCACGCCGAGACCCAATGCGAGCAGCACCGTGGCGGCAAAACCCGGCAGCTCCGCCACCAACTGGCTGAACACGGCATCCTCCAGGAAACCCACTGACACCATGCCTATGACCCGGCCTTGATAGAAGATTGGCGCCTTGCCGCGAGCGGAGATTCCGAGCGTTCCGCGCTGCACTCCGACCCATGTCTGCCCGGCGAGCACGGTGGCCGGGTTCTCGTCAACCAGCTGCCCGATCAGAGAAGGGTTGGGATGCGAGTAACGGATTCCATCGCGATTGGTCACGACCACGTAGCTTGCTTTGGTGGTCAGTCGAACCTGTTCCGCGCTGATCTGGATCCGGCCGCCGGGGTCGCCGTTGAGAAGCTCCTCCTGGATGTCGCTGTTGGCGGCGACCGACTCGGCGATGGCAAGGGAGCGCTGCTCGTACTGCCGGTCGAGCTCCTGGCTCGCCTGCCACACCGCTGCGGCGGCCCCCATCAATGCGGACAGCAGAATGATCGCGACCTGGAACAGGAGAATCTGGTAGGCGAGCGGCACCCTTGTCTTCACGGTGGATCTTCCGCGATCGTAGTACGTCGCCGACAGGGCTGCGTGCGACCAAAACGACCAAAACGGCCACAAAGACCGCATCGATTGCGCATCGTCGCGGCGACATCCAGAGTCGGAGTGTATGCAACCCGCAATCGAACTGCGCGGTGTCACGAAGCGATTTCTAACCCCGTCGGGCGGCGTTTACACGGCGCTCCGCGAGCTGGACATGACCATCGGCGTGGGTGAGTTTTGCGCGGTCGTAGGTCCTACCGGTTGCGGCAAGTCGACCACGCTGGCCCTGATCTCCGGCCTCGAGCCCGCCAGTGAGGGCGAGGTTGACGTTTTTAACAACCCGGTCAAAGGCATCCCGGACGGGATCGGCTATATGTTCCAGGCGGACGCCGTCTTCCCCTGGAAGACGGTGTTGGAGAACGTCGCCGCAGGCCCCCGTTACCACGGTTTGTCGAGTCGAGACGCGCGGGACAGGGCGCGCGATTGGATCGCGCGCGTGGGGCTCGCGGGTTTCGAGGACCGGTACCCCTATCAGCTCTCCGGTGGCATGCGAAAACGTGTTGCGCTAGCGCAGAGCCTCATCAACGAGCCGCGGATCCTCCTAATGGACGAACCCTTCAGCGCACTGGACGTGCAGACGCGCTCCTTGATGGAAAACGAGCTGCTGGGCCTGTGGGCTGCCAGCTCCGCTTCTGTGGTGTTCGTCACCCACGACCTCGAGGAGGCGATCTCGCTCAGCGACCGGGTCTTCGTGATCACCGCGGGTCCAGGCACCGTTAAGAGCAACTACAAGGTCGACCTGCCGCGGCCCCGCAACGTCGCCGAGATCCGGTTCCAGCCGCATTTCATCGAGATCTACGAAGAGATCTGGAAAGACCTGAAGGATGAAGTCCTGGTGAGCTATGAACGTCAGAAGCGCGGCGCCGCCTAGGTTGGCGTTGAGCATCGAAGCTGGGGGACGCGAGAAGGCAGAGACCCGGCCTTTGGTCGACCTGGTGGCGAGAAGACGGCGCGAGCACGGACAGCGGCGCCTGAAGGTCCAGGGGCTACGGCTCCTGGTCGCCGTGGTCGTCCTCGGCGGCTGGCAGCTCGGCGCTCAGGTCGGCGACTGCAACACCGCGGGGCATCTATGCGTCGTTGACAAGTTCTTCTGGTCCCAGCCCTCCGACATCGCCCAGAAACTCTGGACCTGGCTCACTCAAGGCACCGACCTCGGCCCGATCTGGGACCAGGTCCTCGTCACGATGGAGGAGACGGTAGGCGGCTTCATCGTCGGTTCGATCCTCGGCGTGATCTTCGGGGTGGCATTGGGTCGAAGCCGGCTGCTCGCTGACGTGATGGGACCGTACATCAAGGCGGCGAACGCCATTCCGCGCGTCGTGGTCGGCGCGCTCTTCGCCATCTCGCTCGGGCTCGACATCAAAGCCAAGATCGCAACTGCCGCGATCCTGGTGTTCTTTGTCGTCTTCTTCAATGCCTTTCAGGGCGTGCGCGAGGTCGACCGCAACCTCGTCGCGAATGCGCGAATCCTGGGCGCTCACGACCGTCAGCTAACAACCGAGATCATCATCCCCTCGGCTCTGTCATGGATCATCGCCAGCCTGCACACCAGCTTCGGCCTGGCTTTGGTGGGCGCGGTCGTCGGCGAATTGTTCGGGGCCACGCAGGGTCTCGGGGAGCTGATCTATGCCGCGAAGAACAACTTCGATGCCGCCGGCGTGTTCGCCGGCATGGCGCTGCTCGCTGCCATTGCGCTGGTGGCAGAGGCCTTGATCACAGCGCTGGAGGACCGGCTCATCCGGTGGCGGCCGCCGGTCACCACCGAGACGAGGATTTGAAGGAGGAGTCGACGTATGCGATTTGGTAGTCCCAGGCTGTTGGCGGCGATAGCGTCGCTCGTAGTGCTAGCCGCGTGTGGCGGTTCGACCGCTCCCACGAGTGGCGGCAATGTCTCGCTGAAGATCATGGTCGGCGGGCTGAACAAGCAGATCTATCTGCCCAACATGCTTGCCCAGCGGCTCGGCTACTTCAAAGCCGAAAACCTCGACGTGACGCTAATCGACGAGGGTTCGGGGCAGGCATCCGAAGAAGAAGTCGTGGCGGGCAACGTCGACGCCGGCTCGGGCGCATACAGCCACCCGATGGTGCTAAACACGCAAGGCAAGAAGATCGAGACCATCTGTCAGTTCGGTATCGCCCCCGGTGAGGCGGAGGTCGTGGACGCCTCGCTGAGCAACATCACCGGGCCGAAGGACCTCGCGGGCAAGAACCTCGGGGTGACCGACCTCGGCTCGGGTACTCACGTTCTAACGCAGGCCATCCTTGGCACGGCAGGCGTCGACCCGGGGAGCGCCCACTATGTTGCGGTCGGCGCCGGCGACACCTTCATCGCCGCCCTCCAGCAGAAGAAGATCGCGGCCGGCATGACTACGTATCCGACCATCTCACGACTGGTCAACAGCGGCAAGGGCAAGATCCTGGTCAGCCTGCTGACGCCCGCGGACACTCGCGCCGCGCTCGGCGGCGACTATCCGTTCATCGGCGTCTTTGCCAAGAACGACTGGGTCAGCTCAAACAAGGACACGGCGCAGCGGCTGGTCAACGCTTACGTGAAGACGCTCAAGTACATCCACTCGCACACGGCCGACCAGATCGCCAGCCAGATGCCGACCGACTACTTCGCCGGCGACAAGGCGGCCTACGTCTCCGACCTGCAGAGCCAACTCTCGATCTTCGGCACCGATTGCAAGATGCCGGCAGGCGGCCCCGAGACGGTTCAAAAGATTCAGCAGCAATTCGTCACAAGCTACAAGGGCAAGTCGGCTAACCTCGCCGAGACCTACACCAACGAGTTCGCCGACAAGGCGAGCTGACCAACTCATCGAATCTTCAAGGCCCGGGTATCGAGCCCGGGCCCTGAAGACGGCGTTGGCAGCTTCTGCTGATGTATTCAGATTCCACCCAAATTGGACTCCGGCCTGCCGAATCACTACGTGGCGGGCACCGCTCGACGGCCTGCGATGTTGGCCGTCATTTTGGCTGGCGCAGCAGTGCGTGGCGACGCTCAGCCGAGTTCTTGGGCGAGCCCGATGAGAAGGCCTTCGGGCCCGCGGATGTAGCAGAGCCGATACGCGTCTTTGTACTGGACCACTTCGCTGCTGACGAGCTCCGCGCCGTGTTTGCGGAGCCGGGCGAGCGTCTCGTCGATGTCGTCCACGGCGAACATGACGCGCAGGTAGCCGAGGGCGTTCACCGGGGCGTTCCGATGATCGGCGACCACAGGCGGCGCGAGAAAGCGCGAGAGCTCGAGGCGGCTGTGGCCGTCCGGCGTGCGCATCATGGCGGTCTCGACGCGCTGGTCGCCCAGTCCAGTGACGCGCCCTGCCCACTCTCCTTCGACCATGGCTCGCCCTTCGAGCTCGAGGCCGAGCTCGCGAAAGAACTCGATCGTCGCTGCGAGGTCGTCGACGACGATGCCGACGTTGTCCATTCGTTTAAGTGCCATGGGCCCAATCTACATTTTGTGGTCTGCCTCTGTAATTCCTGCCGGTCCGGTTCTGACTTTCAAGGTGCAAGGCGCCTAGCCGCATCACGGCAAACGGTCCACTTCAAGGCCGAGGCCCATTACCTCGCTCATACAGGTCATGCGTTTTCGAGGGTGTGCTACATGCGCG
>DASPYG010000092.1:0-53871 GCA_035636885.1 Candidatus Nitrosopolaris sp. | reverse complement strand
GGCGGCGGAGTCAGTCACGGAGGAAGCGCGCGAGCTGGCGCAGACCACCGACCGCGAGCACGCTTTCGAAGAGCTGGGTGATCTGCTGTTCGCGATCGTGTCGCTGGCGCGCAGCCTGAAGGTCAATCCAGAGGATGCCCTTCGGGTCGCGGGCCAGAGATTTAGGACGCGGTTTGCGGCCGCGGAGTCGGCGCTCCGGCGCGAGGGCAAGAGCTTCACCGACCTGAGCGCGGACGAGATGGTGGCGCGCTGGGAAGAATCGAAGTAACCGTTTGATATAGTCGGCCCGGCTGACTCGGCACGCGTCGCAGAAACCAACGCAGCATGAGACACACAAGAGGTCTGACCCCCGTGGGCAGCGTGCGCACCAGCACTTTTGGCGTGCGCAAGGCTTTCGTCGTCATCGTCGTTGCGGTAGCTCTCGCGTGGGCAGGCATCGCGTTCGCGCAAGAGGCGTATGTGGTCCACAGGCTGAACCAACAGGTGACGGAGCTGCGGCGACAGAACGCCGCGATTTCAGGGGAGAACGCAGGCTACCGACAGGACGTGCAGGCGCTGACCAACGGGACCGCCAACGAGGAGGAGGCGAGGCTGAACGCATTCGCCAGGCCGAACGAGAAGACCTACCTCGTCACGTCTCCGAGCCCGAGTCCCTCGCCTCCGCCCAGGCACTAGCCCGCCCCTCGGGGGACCGACGACTGCCTGGGTATACTGGTGGCGCGGAGTGGAGCAGCGGCAGCTCGTCGGGCTCATAACCCGAAGGTCGTCGGTTCGAATCCGACCTCCGCAACCATCAACAGCAATCACGAAGCCGGGGTCCGCCCGGCTTCGTCCTTATATCCGGGAGATTCAGTGAACAAGAGGAAGCGGGTCGCGATCGCCAAGCACCGAGCGAAGAAGCGCAAGCTCAAGGCAAAGGCGCAGACGGCTCGTTAGGCTTACTCCGGCGCCGTGGTGCCGTAGCTCAGGTGGTAGAGCGCGCGACTCATAATCGCGTTGTCGCTGGTTCGAGTCCAGCCGGCACCACCATGCCCAGATCCGCAACTAGAAATCACGATGGATGTCGCTAGCTGTCTGAACCCCAACCCCGACACGGAGCCCGTCGTCGAGGGGCTTCGCGCGTCGGGCCTGGTTGCATATGGAGATCGCGTGCTCGCCGCTGTTTCGGGCGGCCCCGACAGCACGGCGCTGCTCGTCGCGCTGGTGGAGACAGATCACCAGGTCGTAGCGGCTCATTACGACCATTCGCTGCAGCCGGGCTCGGCCGCGGTCGCCGACCACGTGCGCGAGCTGTGCGGGCGACTAGGTGTTGAGCTGATCGTCGAGCGCCGCGAGCGCTCCCTGCCGCGCGGTTCCGTCCAGGCGGGCGCCCGCGCGCTCCGATACGAGTTTCTCGAGCGGGCTCGCGCGCAATCCGGCGCAGATGTGGTCGCGGTCGCGCACACCGCCGATGACGTGGTGGAGGGCGTGGTGCTCCATCTGCTGCGCGGCTGCGGGCTCGCCGGAATGCGCGGCATGCCCGCCCGGCGTGGCGTGTTCGTGCGGCCGCTTCTTTCCGTCTGGAGGTCGGATGTCCTCCTCTATCTGGAACGGCGCGGCATCGAGGCTCTCGAGGACCCCGCGAACTCCAACACCGCATACGAGCGGGTTCGGGTTCGGCGCGACATCCTTCCGACTCTCGAGCGCGACCGGCCAGGCATCGTGAAGCGATTTCATCGCGCTGCCGCTCGCGCATCGGCCTTGCAGCAGTCATTGGAGGCGATCGCTGCGACGTCGCTGAACGACGCCGTCACGACCCGGTCAGCCGTGGCCGCGTCGCCGGAGCCCGTCGCCGCCGAGCTCATGCGCCAGCTCTACGCGCGCGCAGGCGGCGAGCAGCCGGCGCTGTCCCGAGCGCATCTGAAGGCCATGTTGAGCCTCGCCCAGGCGGGTCGAGGCGGCCGCGGCGTGGACCTACCCCACGGTCTACGTTTACGTATCGTGGGGGAGGCCATGCAGATCGTCGCCCGCGAGAGGCAGCACCGGCCGGCGCCTGAGCTGAATGTTTCGGCTTGCTCGGGCTGCGACGAACCGGGCGCCGCCCATCTGAAGCCCGGCCTCGACCTGCGCCTTGGTTATCGCGAGCCGGGGCTCAGGATGCGCCCGCTGGGCGGCCACGGCACGCGAAAGCTCCAGGACATCTTTGTAGACGCGCGCGTGCCGCGCGAGGACAGGGATGCATGGCCGCTCGTGTTCGCCGGCGACGCCCTCGCGATCGTCCCCGGAATCGCGGTCTCCTCTGAGATGGCGTCTCGCGCGGGCGAACCGTCGTTGCACGTAACGGTTCGCGGTATCCCAGCTAAAGTAGAATCGCGTAACAGCCTTCCAGGAGAGCCCATTTGAGCCGCTTCCCCCGCTCCAGCCTGTTTTATTTCGCACTGGTCGTCGTCCTGGGCCTCGTGCTCTGGTTCACCTGGCAATCGTTCCAGGGCAACCAGGGCCAGCACGACTGGACCTTCTCGCAGCTGATGAACAATGCGGCCGCGGGCCAGGTCAAGTCGGTCGACATCAAGGGCACGGACGGCATCGCCACCGACACGCAGGGCACGCACCACAACGTCACCCTGCCCGACTGCTCGGGCGGCTCAGGTTGCGCGTTCGCAGACACACTGCAGGCAGACAAGACCTCGACAGGGGAATCCGTTGACGTCAAGTTCGAGCAGGCCAACAGCGCCAACTACCTGCTCAGCGTTCTCGTCCCGAACATCATCCTGGTCGTCCTGATCGCGGCCTTCATGTGGTGGGTGCTGCGCCAGACGCAGAGCGGCAACAACCAGGCGATCTCATTCGGACGGTCGCGCGCGCGCATGATCGCGGGCGACAAGCCGGCGATCACTTTCGCGGACGTCGCCGGTGTGGACGAGGCCAAACAGGAGCTCGCCGAGATCGTCGAGTTCCTGAAATATCCCGAGAAGTTCGTCGCCCTGGGGGCACGCATTCCCAAGGGCGTGCTGCTCGTGGGACCTCCCGGCACCGGAAAGACGCTGCTCAGCAAGGCGGTAGCGGGTGAGGCGGGGGTGCCGTTCTTCTCGATCTCTGGCTCTGAATTCGTGGAGATGTTCGTCGGTGTCGGCGCCAGTCGCGTGCGCGACCTGTTCGACCAGGCCAAGAAGAACTCACCCTGCATCGTATTCGTGGACGAGATCGACGCCGTCGGCCGCCAGCGTGGCGCCGGCCTCGGCGGCGGGCACGACGAGCGTGAGCAGACCCTCAACCAGCTGCTGGTCGAGATGGATGGATTCGACACCAACACGCACGTGATCATCATCGCGGCGACCAACCGCCCAGACGTCCTCGACCCGGCGCTGCTGCGGCCGGGACGTTTCGACCGCCACGTCACTCTCGACCGACCCGACATCAAGGGCCGCAGGGCGATCCTCGACGTGCACGCGCGCAACAAGCCGCTGGACTCGACGGTCGACCTCGAAGTGCTTGCGCGCCAGACACCCGGCTTCAGCGGCGCCGACCTGGCCAACCTCATCAACGAGGCCGCCATCCTCGCCGCGCGAGCCAACAAGAAGGTCATCGGCATGACCGAGCTCGAGGAAGGCATCGAGCGCGTCGTCGCCGGCCCCGAGAAGAAGAGCCGGCGCCTCTCGGAGCACGAGAAGGAGATCGTCGCGTACCACGAGGTCGGCCACGCGCTGGTCGCGAAAGCGCTGCCGAAGTGCGACCCGGTGCACAAGGTTTCGATCATCTCCCGCGGCCAGGCGCTGGGCGTCACGTGGTACCTGCCGACCGAGGACCGCTATCTCACCAGCAAGGCCGAGCTGCTGGACAACGTCGCCGCCGCGATGGGCGGGCGCGTGGCCGAGGAGATCGTCTTCGGCGACGTCACCTCCGGCGCGGAGAACGACATCCAGAAGGTGACAAATATCGCGCGTCGGATGGTCACCCAGTGGGGCATGAGCGACAAGCTTGGCACCGTGACGATGGGCCACAAGGAGGAGCTCGTGTTCCTCGGCCGTGACCTCGGGGAGCAGCGGAACTACTCCGAAGAGGTGGCGGCGGTCATCGATGAGGAGATCCGCAGCATCGTCAACCACGGCTACCAGACCGCGAAGACCATCCTGACCGCGCAGCGGACCAAGATGGACGCTGTGGTCGAGCGCCTGAAGGTCGTGGAGACGCTCTCTTCGGTGGAGCTGGACGAGATCCTCGCCGGCGAGTACCAGCCGGGCGCGGCGGCAGCTTCCTCAGGCGCCTCCGCCTCCTAAGAGCCGCCCCACCCTGGACCTGATCGTCATGGGCCGGGGCAACCTCGGCCGCAGCCTGGCACGGGCATGGCGGCGCGCCGGCCACCGTGTGCTGCTGACGCCGGCTCGTCATGGAGTCCCGGTCCTGGGCCGGGCTGCGCGCTCGCGAGCGCGGGCGATCGTGTTCCTGACCGTCCCGGATGGCGCGATCGCGACCCTCGCAGGCGAGATCGCCGCCGGCGAGGGCCTGCCGCCTGGCGTGGCCGTCGTCCACTGCAGCGGCGCGCTTGGACTCGGTGTGCTCAATTCACTGGCGCAGGAGCATGCGGTCGGATCGTTCCATCCGCTGCAGTCGTTCCCGGAACCCCGTCCGCCGGAGGCGTTTCGAGGCAGCCTGGTCGCGATCGACGCCGGCACGGATGCGCTGCGGCGCCGGCTCGAGCGCCTGGCTCGAGACCTGGGCGCCAGGCCGCGTGGTGTGCGCGAGGCGGAAAGGGTCCTCTATCACGCCGCCGCGGTGGTCGCCTCGAACTACCTGGTCGCGCTCGCGGGCGAGGCGGTCGAGCTTTTGCGTGCGATCGGATGGAGCGAGCGAGAAGCGGTGGCGGGGCTGGTGCCGCTGATGGAGGGAGCGCTCGCCGAGGTCGCGCGCCGCGGGCCGACCCGAGCACTGACCGGGCCCATCCGGCGGGGCGACGTGGAGACCGTCACGAGACACCTGGAAGCGCTGGCCGGGCTCGATGTGCGCTCGCGTCGAGGCGGGGGTCGGAAGGCGGACCTTTATCGTATGCTCGGCCGGACCGCGCTCGAGATCGCGACGAAGGCGGGCCTCGATCCCGCCGCGGCAAAACGAGTCGACAGGGCGCTGACCCGACATGTGGCAGCGACCCGAAGGAGACGTCGGTGATGACCACGGTGCTGGACGTCCAGCGGTTCAAGGAAGAAGGCCGGCGGTTTGCCGTGCTCACCGCATACGACTACCTGAGCGCGAAGATTCTCGACGAGGCGGGCATCCCCATTCTTCTCGTTGGCGACAGCCTGGGCATGGTTATGCTCGGCTACCCGACCACGCTGCCGGTGACGGTCGACGAGATGATCCACCACGCCAAGGCGGTCGCGCGCGGGGCGCATCAGGCCCTGCTGGTCGGAGACATGCCATTCATGTCGTATCACGTGTCGGTCGAGCAGGCGATCACAACCGCGGGCCGGTTCATCCAGGAGGGCTGCATGCACGCCGTCAAGCTCGAGGGCGGCGGCCGCGTCGTGGAGATCACGCGGCGGCTGGCGGACATGGGTATTCCTGTCATGGGTCATCTCGGGCTCACGCCGCAGTACGTCCACCAGATGGGCGGCTTCAAGGTCCAGGGCAAGAGCGACAAGCAGGCGGCTCGGATCCTGGCCGACTCGAGGGAGCTCGAGCAGGCGGGCGCATTCAGCATCGTCCTCGAAGGAGTGCCGGCGGACGTGGCGACCCGCGTCACCAAAACATTGCGAATCCCGACCATCGGGATCGGCGCCGGAGCGGGCACGGACGGGCAAGTGCTGGTCTTCCACGACATGCTGGGCCTCACCACCGGCAAGGCGCCGAAGTTCGTGAAGCGCTACGCCAACCTGGCCGCCGAGATCACCAGCGCCGCGCAGCGCTATGTCGAGGAGGTCGGGGACGGTACGTTCCCAGGGCCGGAGCACTCGTATTCGGGTGCGGCCCCTGGTTCGGCGAACGGATCGAAGGTCCCGGCCGCGGAGCGCGACGAGGTCAAGCACGGGGCCGGCTAGCCTGCCGATCGCCGTCGCGACGCCGGCGTTCATGCGGGACATCGCCCGTGGATGGCGGTCGGACGGGAGCTCCATCGGGCTCGTGCCCACGATGGGCGCCCTGCACGCCGGGCACATGAGCCTGGTCGAGGCTGCGTGTCGCGAGAACGACCGCGTGGTCGCCAGCATCTTCGTGAACCCGATCCAGTTCGGTGCCGGGGAAGACCTGGGCCGCTACCCGCATAGCCCTGAGCGCGACCTGGCGATGCTTCGGGCGGCAGGGGTCGACGCCATCTACAAGCCTTCGGTCGCCGACATGTACCCGCCCGGCGCCAGCACGCGGATCAACGTGCACGGCATCACCGACACCCTCGAAGGTGCCGCGCGCCCGGGCCACTTCGAGGGCGTGGCGACGGTCGTGGCCAAGCTGTTCGGGGCCGCGACTCCAGACCGTGCCTACTTCGGCCAGAAGGATGCGCAGCAGGTGGCTGTGGTCAGGCGCCTGGCCCTCGACCTGGACATCGGGGTCGAGATCCGCCTGTGCCCGACCGTGCGCGAGGCAGACGGCCTGGCATTGAGCTCGCGCAACGCTTACCTGGACGCGGCCCAGCGCCGCGCGGCGGGATGCCTCAGCCGAGCCCTGGGGCTCGCCGCCGAAGCTTACGCGAGCGGCGAGCGCGACCCCGGCCGGCTGCGGACGACTCTGCGGGAGGCGATCGAGGCAGAGCCGCTGGCCGAGCTCGAGTACGCCGACGTGGTCGACCCGGCCACTTTCTCGACTCCAGGCAGCCTGGCGGTGCTGGCTGTCAGGATCGGCAAGACCCGCCTCATCGACAACCACGATTTGAAGCTGCCGTATCCTGGCTAAATCGAGGTTCTGAGCTACAATTGCGGTTCGTTTGGCGTAGGCCGTTAATGACGACCAAGACCACATCAATAATCCTCAGGGGGTATAAGCGTTGTCCACGTCCACAGAGTCCGGTGTCGTCCTGAAAGAACAAGAGGAGGCGACCGAAAGGGACTCGTCTGCGGCAATGACCATGGAGGACTACCTCCACTACGAGGAGGAGGCCTTCAAGACCCCCAACCATGGGGACATCGTTGATGGCATCGTCGTGCGCGTCGACCCCGACGAGGTGCTGGTCGACATCGGCGCCAAGGCGGAAGGCGTGATCTCGAGCAAGGAGCTCGGCCTGCGCGGTGAGGTCGAATCGATCGGCCTCGAGCCCGGCGACCTGATCAAGGTCTACGTCCTGCAGCCCGAAAACGAAGAGGGCAACGTCGTCCTCAGCCTGCGCCGGGCGCGTGCCGAGACCACCTGGCTGGTCGCCGCCGAGAAGCAGACGGACGGCTCGGTCATCGAGGCCGACGTTCGCGAGCAGAACAAGGGTGGCTTGATCGTCAACGTGCTCGGGCTGCGCGGATTCCTGCCTTCGAGCCAGGTGGCTCGGGCCTACGCGGGCACGCTCGAGTCGCTGGTCGGGCAGCGGATTCCGGTCAAGATCCTCGAGGTCAACCGCAAGCGCAACCGGCTGATCGTCAGCCAGAAGGCGGCGGAGGACGAGGATCGAGCACGCAAGCGCGAGGAGCTCTTCAGCCGCCTGCAGATGGGCGCCACCGTCAAGGGCACCGTCTCGGGCATCACCAGCTACGGCGCGTTCGTCGACATCGGCGGCGCAGACGGGCTGATCCACATCTCGGAGCTGTCCTGGGACCGTGTGTCCAAGGTCACGGACGTGCTTCAGCTCGGCGATGAGGTGACGGTCAAGGTCATCAAGCTCGACCCCGAGCAGACCCGAATCTCGCTGTCCCTGCGGCAGCTGCAGCAGGACCCGTGGGAGAAGCTGGTGCAGTCGATGCCGATCGGGTCGATCGTGGAAGGCCAGGTCACCAAGACGAAGAAGTACGGGGCCTTCCTGCAGATCATGGCCGGCATCGAAGGCCTGCTGCACATCTCGGAGCTCTCGTGGGACCACGTCGAGCGGACGGAGGACGTGCTCAAGGTGGGGGAGACGCTGCAGGTGAAGGTGATCGGGATCGACACCGCTCGTCGGCGGATCTCGCTGAGCTTGAAGCAGCTGTCCGCACCACCGGCGAGCCTGGCCGCGAGCCGGGGCGACCGCCGCCAGGACGAGTACGACGACATAAGGGACGAGTCCTAGCCGGTCGGTTGGTCAGGCGCCCAGGCTGGCCAGTCGCTGGTGCGCCGCGGCGGAGTAAGGGTCGATGAACAGCGCCCGCTCGTAAGCGCGGCGCGCGGCCGCCCTATCCCCGAGCTTCAGCTCCGCATCGCCGAGATCGATATAGACCTGCGGCTCGGTGGCGCCCAGGTCGGTGGCCCGTTGGAGCTCTGCGACGGCGCCCCGCAGGTCGCCCGTATTCAGCCGGCTGTAGCCGAGGTTCCAGTGGTACTGCGTTTGCAGCGGGTCGACCTTGACAGCAAGGTCGGACCTGCCGTGCCAGCTCCATGCCTCGGCAAGCACGGGCATCACACCCAGCCAGATGGCGGCCATGGCCAATCCCAGCGCCCCGACCGTGCGTGCCGCGCTGCTTGAACGAGGCTCACCCACCACAGGGCCGGCCGACTCGGTCTCGGCCGCGCGCACACCCGCCCATGCGGTGCCCGCGAGCAGCCAGAACGCACCCGTGGCCGGCGCCCAGTCGAAATTGAACGCAACCCAAACCGTGTATCCGATACAGGCGGCGCCCAGCGCCGCCACGGAATCGCTGAATCGATACCGCCAGATGCCGCGGAACAATGTGACGAGTACCCAACCGAGCGCCGCGAGGCCGACGATCCCTTGCGTGGCGGCTGTCTCGAGCAGCCCGGAGTGGGTGCGGTCATAAGTCACACCCGGCGCCCAGTCTGCGCTGATGTAGCGACCGAGTGCCAGCCCGGTTGCGTCTTCGCCCCATCCGGTGATCGGGCGGGCGGCGATCATGTGAAGCGCGTCCGGCCAGAGTAGAAGTCGGCTGCGAGCGGGATCGTTGTTGAGCTTGCCCAGCGGGCCGAAGACGATTGCCCACAGGGCGGCCGCGACGACCGCGCCGGCACCGACGATGGACACCCCGACCCAGCGCCGGCGCCCGAAGGCGAACACGACGAGTGCCAAGCAGCCTGCCAGCGCCCCGAGCCCACCGCTCCGAGAGGTGGAGACATACAGGCCGCCCGCCATGACCGCGACGCCCAGCCACCAGGCGACCAGAAACTGATCCCCTCGAAGGCCTCGCGCTACCGCCAGCGGCAGCGCCATGGCGATCAGGGCGCCGAGAAGGTTGGCGTTACCGAGGTTTCCGTCTGGCCGGAAGTTGACGCCACCGGCGGCCTGCCACATGGCTTCGAGGCTGGCGACAGAGGTCCCAAACACGAAGGCCGCCGGCACCCACGTGCGCGAACGCTCGCTCCGCAAAAGCCACACCGGCACCGCGAGCAGTCCGAGGTAGCCCAACCTGACCGGCAAAGACTCGTATCGTGTGTAGGCCCCGGCCAGGCTCAACGGCCAGGACACCGAGAAAGCGAAGGAGAGAAGGGCGGCCAGGGCGGCCGCAAGCAGCGGCAGGCGAAGAGACCCGAGGCCTGGTCCGCCGGGCGACAAGAGGGCCAGCCCGGTGCCCAGGCAAGCGCCGATGACCACGATTGATGCCCGCGGCAGGATGAATTCGTCGCTGGTGTTCGGTATAAAGACGGTCGGAATGGCCACCGCGATGACCGGCGGCAGATAGGCGCCAAGGCGCTCAAGAATCGGTCTCATAGCGCCTCCGCCTTAAAGAAATCCGATGGCTGAGTTGGACGTTATATTAGAAGCCAGGGTGCCTCGAGGCACCGTAGCAAACGATGAAGGAGGTGCTGGCCCCACCTAGGTAAGCCGTAGTCCAGGAGGAAAAAGTCCTTGTATCCGTTTGAAAGATTCACTGAGCGAGCCAAGAAGGTTCTGACGCTCGCCCAAGAAGAAGCAGAACGATCCCACCACAGCTATATCGGAACAGAGCACTTGCTCCTTGGCCTGCTGCGTGAAGGTGAAGGCCTGGCCGCCAAGGTCCTCAACAACCTCGGGGTAGAGATCGGGAAGGTCCGCCAGACGATCGAGTCTGTGCTGGGCCGGAACGAGCGGATCATCATCCAGCAGATCATCCCGACCTCGCGCGTCAAGAAGGTCATCGAGATCTCCTTCGAGGAAGCGCGGCGGATGGGCCACAACTACGTCGGCACCGAGCACCTCTTGCTCGGCCTGCTGATCGAGGGCGAGGGCATTGCCGCGCACGTGCTGGAAGACCTGGGCGCCACTCTCGACAAGGTTCGCTCCGAGATCGAGCGCTTGCTGCACGACTCGAGCGCCGAGACCGAGGCCGAGCCGGCACCGAAGAAGCCGTCGAAGACGCCCCTTCTCGACCAGTTCGGCCGCGACCTCACCGAGCTCGCCCGAAGGAACCAGCTGGATCCGGTGATCGGTCGCGAGACCGAGATCGAGCGTGTCATCCAGATCCTCAGCCGGCGCACCAAGAACAACCCGGCTCTCATCGGGGAGCCAGGCGTGGGCAAGACCGCGATCGCGGAAGGCCTCGCCCAGCAGATCAATCTCGGCAACGTGCCCGAGTCGCTGCAGCACAAGCGCGTGCTGACGCTCGACATGGGCGCGCTGGTCGCGGGGACCAAGTACCGCGGCGAGTTCGAGGAGCGCCTGAAGAAGATCCTCGACGAGATTCGCTCGAGCCGCGAGGTCGTGCTGTTCATCGATGAGCTGCACACCCTGGTCGGCGCCGGCGCCGCGGAGGGCGCCATCGATGCCGCCAACATCTTGAAGCCGGCCCTAGCACGTGGCGAGATCCAATGCATCGGGGCGACCACGCTCAACGAGTACCGCAAGTACATCGAGAAAGACGCCGCGCTCGAGCGCCGCTTCCAGCCGGTCTATGTCGATCAGCCGACGCTGGCCGAGACGATCGACATTCTCAACGGCGTCAAGTCGCTGTACGAGAAGCACCACCGCGTGACGATCACCGACTCCGCGGTTCACGCCGCGGCAGTCCTTAGCGACCGCTATGTCAGCGATCGGGCGCTTCCGGACAAGGCGATCGACCTGATCGACGAGGCATCGGCTCGCGTCCGCATGAAGCTCACGACGACGCCCGATGAGCTGAAGGAGCTCCAGAAGGAGATCAAGAAGCAACGCTCGGACCAGGACGAGTCCGTCAACAAGCAGGACTTCGAGGCCGCCGCCAGCGTGCGCGACAAGGTCAAGAAGCTGCAGGACAAGCTCGCGATCAAAGAGGCCGCGTGGCGCGACAAGCTCGGGGAGACCGTTCCCGAGGTCGGCGAGGAGGACATCGCCCAGATCGTCGCGGCCTGGACCGGGGTTCCGGTTTCTCGGCTGATCGAGGAGGAGACCGCTCGCCTTCTACGCATGGAGGAGGAGCTGCACAAGCGGATGGTCGGTCAGGACGAAGCCATCGTCACCGTCTCGCAGGCGGTGCGGCGCGCGCGCGCGGGACTCAAGGACCCGCGACGCCCGATCGGGTCGTTCATCTTCCTTGGTCCAACCGGCATCGGCAAGACCGAGCTCGCGCGGGCGCTGGCGGAGTACCTGTTCGACTCCGAGGATGCGCTCATCAAGCTGGACATGTCCGAGTTCATGGAGCGTCACACGACGGCTCGGCTGGTCGGCTCGCCCCCGGGATACGTCGGTTATGACGAGGGTGGACAGCTGACCGAGGCTGTGCGGCGGCGCCCGTACTCGGTGATCTTGTTCGACGAGATCGAGAAGGCGCACCCCGAGGTCTTCAACATGCTGCTGCAGATACTCGAGGACGGCCGCCTCAGTGACGCCAAGGGCAAAGTCGTCAACTTTGCCAACACCGTGATCATCATGACCTCCAACCTGGGCATCCGCGATGTGAACCAGGCGGGCACCTCGCTCGGCTTCCAGCCGGCGGTGGTCGATGAGCAGGACGAGGTCGAGCGGCGCCACAAGAACACCAAAGAGAAGATCGACGAAGAGCTCAAGCGCATGTTCAGGCCTGAGTTTCTCAACCGCGTCGACGCGGTGGTGGTCTTCAAGAGCCTCACGACCGGCCAGATCCGGCAGATCGTCGACCTTCAGCTCGACCGCTTCAGCAAGCAGCTCGTCGAGCAGCAGATCACGATCGAGGTGACGGACGCTGCGAAGGACCTGCTGGCCAAGGAGGGTTACGACCGTATCTACGGCGCCAGACCTCTACGGCGCGTGATCACGAGCCGGATTCACGACCAGCTGTCGGAGCATCTGCTCCGCGGAAAGATCACCCGTGGCGACACCGTGCAGATCGACCTGGAGGGCGAGGACAGCCTCAAGTTCACGCCGATCAAGCACAAGCACAAGGAGCCCGCGGGGACAGGAGCCGGCGCCAAGCCGTAGCGCTGTTCGGTCAACCGCGCGGTCTTAACAACCGGGGTTGGCGCTGGGTCGCGCGTGCCGTAGCGTGATCGCGTCAGGCTGGTCGGGCTCGGGGGAGGGGAGGGCCCCGAAGGGGCGAGGTGGTTTTGGGCGGGCGGCCGCCTACTCCTTCAGCCACTTCTCGAGGCCGCTCGAGAGGTGGGCCGGGGTGGTCTCGGTCTTGATCAGGTAGTCGAGGGCGCCCAGCCGAAGCCCCCGCTCGATCAGCTGCTTCTCGCTGTAGTTCGACAGGATCACCACCGGCAACCGCTCCGTCTTCGCGTCCTTGCGGAGCGCCTCGAGGACGCCAAAACCATCCAACCTGGGCAGCCGGATGTCGAGAAAGATGATGTCGGGCAGGTCCCTGCGCGCGAGTTCCAAAGCCTTCTCGCCGTCGGGCGCGACATCGACTTCGTATCCGTCCAGCTCGAGCTTCAGCTTGTACATCTGGGCGACGGACGGATCGTCTTCCACGAACAGCACGCGCACTCGGTCGCGCCCGGCGCGAGATTCTTCGGCCACCAGAATTCCAGACTTGAGCGTACGCCGGAGCCGCAACCGGCCGCACGCCACGCCACAATGGAGGTCACGTGAGCGCCCCGGCACCCCTTCGGCTGCGCCCTCTTGAAATCGGCGACATCCTCGACGAGACCTTTCGCATCTATCGCCGCCACTTCTGGCTCTTCGCGGGGATTTCGGTGATCATGGCCATCCCGACCGCGGCGCTGACCGGCTACAGCTTCTTCACCGTGTTCTCGAGCTTTCTACAGACCATCAACTCCATCAATCCAGACCTCAACGCCCTGCTGCCTTCGCTCGTCTGGCTGGCAGCTGGATATCTGCTCAGCTTTCTTCTGTCGCCATTCACTGTCGCCGCCGTGATCTACGCCGCGTGCGAGTCCGCGCTTGGGCGCCCGGTCACCATCTGGGGAGCAGTCCGAGGAGTGCTCAGGCGCTACTTTGCCATCCTCGGCTACGTGTTCATCCTCGACATGATGGGCGTGCTCTTCTGCCTCTTTCCGCTGTGGATATGGATCGTTGTCGGTTGGGTCGCCGTGCTCCCTGTGATGTTCGTCGAAAATGGGCGGCTGATCGCGGCCATGGGCCGGAGCTGGCGGCTCGTCGAGGGCCGCTGGTGGCGCACGTTCCTGATCCTCTTGCTGGTGTTCCTGCTCTGGTGGTTGGTCGGACGCGCCCTCGAGGGCTTTCTGTTCTTTGCCACTCAGATCATCGGCATCGTCGCCTCCAACTTCCTGGTCGTCGCGATTGCGCAGGCCATCGCGGTGCTCGTCGCGGCGCTCGTGAATCCGGTGGCGCAGATCGCGATCGTGCTCGTTTATTTCGACCTCCGAGTTCGGCGCGAAGCCCTCGACCTGTTTCAGCTCGCCCAGCGCGTGTCGGCAACACAGCCCGCGTGAGTCTGAAGACGCGCGCCGCGTTTATAGCAACGTCGGTGGCGACTGCCATCAGCCTCGCGCTGCCGTTGACCGCGTCGGCCGATCCACCGCCGCCGAGCTACAAGCAGTCGGTCGTGGACGCCATCGCCATCGTCAGCACCGCACAAGCAGGCGATGTCGCCGCGGCCCAGAAGGCGCTGGCGATTCTGGACGCGGGCACCTCAGGCAGCCAGCCCGAGATCGAGCAGGACCTGCGGATGCGTCCGCCCGACTTCGCGGACGCCAACGTTCGGCTGCATGCCCTCCTCGACGCCCTGTCTTCACCAGCATCCACCGCCGACCCCGCGCAGGCCGGCCAGCAGCTTCACCAGGTCCTGTCGATGAAGCGGTACGACGCCCTCCACCAGCCGCCGACCTTGATCGAGCGCATCAGCCAGTGGATCCAGGATCGAATCAACGACCTGCTGAAGTTCCTGTTCGGCAGCGCCGGTGAGGGCGGACTTCGAATCCCGCCCGCCTACTTCTACATTCTCGGCACCGTCTTGATCGCGGCCGCGGCGGTGATCATCTTCCGGTCCACCCGCGGGCACCTCTCGGCCGACGCCGTCGCTCGCGCGCCATTGGGCCCGCGCGCACCCGCTGACTTCTTCGCCGACGCCGATCGCCTCGCCCGCGCCGGCGATCGCGTGGGCGCCATCCGCGCCCTTTGCGCCGGCGTCGCCGCCACCATCGCGGGCGAGCATTCGTGGACGGGCAGCCCGCTCACCGTGCGCGAGATCTTCCAGCACGCCGGCGAACCCGCACGCCTGCGGCCGCTGCTGCTTCCTTTCGAGGCGGCTGTCTACGGCGGTCGCGACGTCGACCAGGCGAGCTATCAGCGTGCCGAGCGCGCGGCTGCCCCCTTCCGCAAGCCGGTAGACGCGGAGGCCGCGGCATGAGGAACCTGCGCGGCTGGGTCCTGGCCTTGGTGCTTGCTCTGCTGATCGCGGCGGTTGCCTATCTCGGCCAGCCTCGGCAGGACTCGCCGGAGCACAGCTCCAGCAGCGATGCCGCCAACGGCGCCTCCGCCGCCAGGTTGTTCGCCGAGGCGATGGGACATCCAACCAGCCAGATCGAGGGCACCTTCACGCGCCCGTCCTCACCAGGCCTCATGTTCGTTTTCACGCCGACGAGCCCGTACTCCGCGGACGACGCC
This sequence comes from Candidatus Nitrosopolaris sp., assembly GCA_035636885.1. GTDB lineage: Bacteria > Chloroflexota > Dormibacteria > Dormibacterales > Dormibacteraceae > UBA10449. Next base: position 38,879 of record DASPYG010000092.1, on the reverse strand, counting down.
AACCAGACTGCGAGCTGGGTGCGTCAGGGTGGCGTGTTGGTATATGCCTCCGAGCAAGGCGACACGGAGCTCGATCGGGCGTTCTCGGTCACCAGGTACGGCGGCGAGGTCCGAAGCCGCACCCAGAATGCCAACCCGGTTCTCGATGGCGTGACGGTCGTGGCGGGAGGGGACTTCGCCGCTCCCTTCGATGTCTCGGCGCAGCAGGTGGCGATCCTTCGCAGCCAGGAAGGCCTTCCGCTGGCATATGTCCAGAAATTCGGGGCCGGGAGCGTCGTCGTGCTCGCCGACCCTCTGGTCTTGTGCAACGGCTATCTCGAGAAGGCGAACAACGGGCGCCTGATGTCGGATCTCCTCGGGATGGTCGACTCCAACGCGGCCGTCGGGTTCGACGAGTACCACCACGGGCTGATCCTCAACGACCTGGCTCCCCAGGCATGGGTGGCGACGCCTTGGGGCGCCGCGATCCTCTGGTTCCTGGTCGCAGTCTTCGTGGGCCTGCTGCTCAGAGGACGGCGCTTCGGGCCGCTGATCCCTCGCCCGGCGGAGACGCCACGGGCCGACGCCGAATGGGCGGTCGCGGTGGGCGAGCTGCTGCGCCGGTCTGGCGCCCGAACCCTGACCCTGGGCATGCTGGCCAACGCCAGCGAACGCGCCGTCGCCCAGCGAACCGGACTCCCCGCTCAGCCGCGCGACCGATTCTGGAATGCTTTGTACTCGCGGGCGCCTGAGCTGGCCGGCGAGCTGGCCGAGGCGGAGCGGGCACTCTACGGCACCGCCGACGGCGATAACGACATGTTGAGCGCCGCCCAGCGCCTGCATCGCATCGCATACCCACCGGCGCTCGAGCGCCGCAGCCGCCAATGAAAGAGGAGGCTCGATGACCGGATCGACCACGATGACCGCCCCAGACTTCTACGCCCGATTCCGCGAACAGCTGGTGAAGGCTGTGGTAGGGCAGGAGGAGGCGATCCGGCTGTGCGCGGTGGCTCTGGTGACGCAAGGCCACATCCTCCTCGAAGGAGTGCCGGGCACCGGCAAGACCCTGCTGGCGAAAGCCATCGCGAGGGCGCTCGCGCTCCAGTACGGCCGCGTGCAGTTCACCCCCGACCTGATGCCGGCCGACATCGTCGGCACGGCGATCTACGACCTCGTCAACCGCACCTTCACGTTGCGCAAGGGCCCGATCTTCACCAACGTCCTGCTTGCCGACGAGATCAACCGTGCGCCTGCGAAGGTGCAGTCGGCCCTGCTCGAGGCGATGGAGGAGCGCGGGGTGACGCTCGAAGGCGACCAGATGCCGCTGCCGGCGCCGTTCTTCGTGCTGGCGACGCAGAACCCAATCGAATACGAGGGCACGTATCCCTTGCCCGAGGCCCAGCAGGACCGTTTCCTGTTCAAGGTCAGGCTCGACTACCCGGCTGCGGCGGACGAGATGGAGGTGCTGAAGCGTTGGGAGTCCGGCATCGAGCTTCGGGACCCCGTCAAGGCCGGTGTCGAGCCGGTTCTCGACGGCGCCGACGTCGACGCCTGCCGAGCCCAGGTCGCGAAAGTCGTCCTCGACGAGAAGATCCGCCGCTACATCGTCGAGCTCGCTTCGGCAACGCGCACCGCTCCGGAGATCTCGTTGGGCGCCAGCACGCGCGCCGAGGTGCTTTTGATGCTGGCGGCGCGAACAGCGGCCGCCTTCGACGGATCGGAGTTCGTCACCCCCGACCACGTGAAGGCGCTGCTCGCGCCCGCGTTCAGGCATCGCCTCATCCTGCGTCCCGAGGCCGAGGTCAGCGGCCAGACGCCGGACAGCGTCCTGGAGGCCGTCGCCAGCCGGGTCGTGCCGCCACGGTAGGTTGATCAAAGCTCGTATCCCCCTACCCGGCGCTGCGCGCCGACCTCCCCACTAGGTGGGGAGGTGAATCTGGTTCGGGGGCTGGCGCCGCAGCCCCGCCTGCTGTGGGCGATCGCCATCGGCGCGGCGCTGATCGCGCTCTCGATCGTGTCGCCGGTGCTGGTGCTCCTTGCTGTCCTTTATCACGTAGGACTGGTCCTCATCCTCGCGCGCGACCTCGCGTTGCTTCCTGGACGTTCGGGTTATCGCTTGCGCAGGCTGATGCCCGAGCCGTTCTCGCTGGGCGAGCGAGAAGAGGTCAGGGTGGTGATAGAGAATCCGGCCGCTGCGGGGCTGAACGCCAGGATCGCCGACCACGCTCCCGACGACCTCAAGCCCCAGCCGCGCGAAGTGGCCGGCGAGTTCGATGGCAGCGGACGCCTCGAGCTCACCTACAACACGTCCTCGCCTCGACGTGGCGCCTACCGATTCGGAGCGGTGGACCTTCAGGTCTGGCGCCGTGATGGGTGGTGGCGAAGGCAGCTGCGAATGCCGCTGGCCCACGAGGTCGCCGTGTTTCCGAACGTCGTCGCCATCAAGCGCATCCAGCTCACTCTGCGGCGTGGCCTGCGGGCGATGTCAGGTCTTCGCCGAGCGAAGCCGCCCGGCGCCTCTACTGCGTTCGCGGGCCTGCGTGATTACGTTCGCGGCGACGACTTCAGGCGCGTCAGCTGGACCGCAACCGCGCGCCGCGATCACCCGGTGGTGGTCGAGGTCGAGGCCGAGCGCGGGCAGCAGGTGATGATCGCCATCGACTGCGGCCGCCTCATGACCGCTCCGGCAGGAGATCTGGACAAGCTTGATCACGCCGTCAACGCCGCGCTCATGCTCGCCTGGGTCGCGCAGGCTTTCGGGGATCGCGTTGGGTTGATGACCTTCGACGATCGGGTCACCAACTTCATCAAGCCTGAGCGGGGCCCCGCACAGCTTCGCCGCATCACCGAGGCGCTCTATGCAATCAGGCCCGATTACGTCGAGCCCGATTTCGGCCACGCTCTCACGCACCTGTCGCTGCGAGTGGGTAGGCGATCGATGATCGTCATCCTCACCGACCTTCAGGATCCCGAGGCGTCGAAAGAGCTGGTGGCTCACGCGCTGCGCCTGGCGGCTCGCCATCTTGTGCTGGTGGTGGCGATGTCAGACCCGGCCGTTCTCACCGCGCGCGACGCGCCCATCACGACCTCGTCGCGTGCCTACGAGTGGGCAGCGGCCGAGGAGTTCATGGCCACCCGGCGGGAAAGCTTCGAGCTCTTGCGCCGCGGCGGCGTGCTCGGGCTCGACGTCGTCGCCGGCAACCTCAGCCCGGCGCTGGTGGAGCGCTACCTGGAGCTCAAGGAGCGAGCGCTGCTGTAGCCGGCTTGCGTCCGACGGCGAGCAGGTACGTGTAGAACAGGACGCCGGTCGTCAACCCGATCGTCAGCTTGGCCGCGAAGGGCGCATCCGACGGCGAGATGTTGCCCTCGATGGTTCCGGCGATGAGGAGGAGCGGCGACAGGCCGAGCAGCAGTGTGAAGGCGCGCCGCGCGGCGATCACCAGCGCATCGGAGCGTTTGCGGTTACCCGGGGAGATCAGCGCCCAGCCCATCATCAGGCCGGCGGCGCCTTCGGCGATCACGATCGAAAGTTCCAGGACTCCGTGGCCGATCACGAACTCGAACAAGCCGCCGCTGACGCCGTAGGCCTGGGTCAGCCCGAACAGCCCGCCGAGGCTGATGCCGTTGGAGATCAGCACGTAGATCACGGGCAGCCCAAAGATGACGCCGAAGGCAAACGCGATCATCGTCACGTAGATGTTGTTGATCGCGATCAGGCCCGCCGCCTCAACGCGGAGCTCCGGAGGGATGTCGGTCCAGAGCTGGTGGTGATGGACGCGGTCGATCAGCTGTGGCGATGCGATGCCGTAGGCGGCCTCGGGGTGGGCCAGCACGACGAAGTAAGAGACGAGCGCCGGCACGAACAGAAGCGCCGCGGAGGCGACTACGTACGGCCACGCCTGCCGATACGTGCTCGGCAGCGTCTCCAGGTAGAAGGTTTGAATCCGGCGCCAGACGTTGCCCCCTCGGCGATATACGACCCCGTGGCCGCGCGCGACCAGCCCGTTGAGATAACGGTGCACCGGCTCCCCGGGCCAGTCTCGCTGGGCGCGAGCGAGGTCGGCGGTCGCCCGGCGGTAAAGCGACGTCATGGTGAGCACCTGGGCCGGCGCGAGACCGTTGAGCTGGCCGGCGCCCGCGCGTGCGATCAGGTCCTCCAGCCGGTTCCAGTCGTCTCGCCGGCGCATAACGAAGTCCTCGGCACGCATCAAGCAGTGAAAATAACCCAATGGAGCAGCCGCTCCCCGACACTGACCTTGTCGTCTCCACCCCGGAGCGGGTTTCGTTTGACTACCAGGTGGCCGGGCTGGGCACCCGTGGCGTTGCACAGGTCCTCGACCTGCTGATCGTCACCGGCCTTCTCGTGGCGGTCGTCTTCGTCTCCGCCGCGGCTGCGACCTACACTCAGTCAGCCACAGTCGGCACCCTGGTTTTCGCATTCGGCGCCTTCGTGGTCGTGTTCGGCTATTTCTGGATCAGCGAAGCGCTCTTCTCGGGGCAGACGCTTGGCAAGCGGGCGTTCCGGCTGCGGGCGGTGGGGGACCGCGGCGAACCGCTGACCTGGGTGCAGGCCGGCATCCGCAACGTGGTGAGGATCGTCGACTTCCTGCCTTACGGCTATGGGGTCGGCATCGTCGTGCTGTTCGCGAACGGCCGCGGCAAGCGCCTGGGCGACCTGGCGGCCGGAACGATCGTCGTCAAGGATTCCGATCACATCGGGCTGTGGCAGCTGGCGCGCCCGGTCGCCATGCGGCCCCCGCCTCCGCCTCCGCCACCGCCGCCGGAGCCACCCTCAGGAGTGACCTATCAGTTCCCCGCGCATCCTCCGCCGCCGCCACCACCCCCGATCCAGGCGCCTCAAGGGTATGCGTCCACGACGACCTCGTTGGCGCCTGCTTCGCAGGCCGAGCTCATCCTCCGCCGTCTCGACCCGGACCTGCGCCGCTTCGTGAGCGCATACGCCCGCCGCCGCCCCGGCTTGCCACTCGACCTCCGAGTCCAGCTGGCGAGCTCCGTCGAGGCGAGCCTGAGGACGGCGCTGCCGGATGTGTTCGCCCAGCAGGGGCCGCTTGCCGCGCTCGACCAGCTCGCCAACCTGTCCCTTCAATAGAGCCACTCGCGGATCTGGTCTTCGGTGACGTTGCCACCGGTTAGCGGGATGGCCACACGCTTGCCGGCAAGCTCGTCACGGAGCTTTGCCGCGCCGGCGACTCCCGCGGCACCGGCGGGCTCGACGATGAGGCCGGCGTCGCGATGCAGCCACCGCATCGAGTCGATGATCTCCGCGTCAGTCACCAACATCACCTCGTCCACCGCCGAGCCCATCATCTCGAAGGCCTCCGGGACCGGGATGCGTACTGCTATCCCGTCGGCGATGGTGTCGAGGTTCGCCGTGCTGACAGGCTTGCCGGCGCGCCATGACATGAACATCGACGGCGCGCCCGATGGGCACACGGCGATGACCCGCGTCGCGGGCGAGTTGCGCCGGAGCCACGAGCCCATGCCATTGATGAGCGAGCCGTTGCCGAGCGGGACGATCCACGCGTCGATGGGCTCGCTCATCCGGCCGAGCTCTGACGCGATGGTTCCGGCTCCCTCGGCGATGGGACCGAGGAGTCCGTCCTCGACGTAGAAGGCCCCGGACGCGGTCGCGTGTCGCATCGCGACGGCTTTGGCGTCGTCGAAGTCCTGACCCTCGAGAATCACCTCGGCGCCCAGCGCTCGCATGCGGTCGACTTTGAGCGGGTTGGCCGTCACGGCCGCGAATACGGTCAGCTTCGTGCCGCGCTTGCGCGCCGCGTAGGCCATGCCCTGCCCGAAGTTTCCCGCCGACGCACACACCAACCCCTGGGGCTGTGCGCCCAGGCGGTGGAGCAGGTAGTCGGTGCCGCGACCTTTGAATGAGCGGATGGGGTTGACGCACTCGACCTTCAGCACGGTCGTGATGCCAAGGCGATCGCTCAAGGGTTCGCAGACGAACTGGGGGGTGTCCCGGAAGACGGGGTCGATCAGGCCGGCGGCCTCGTCGATGCGGTCGACCGAGATCGAGGCGTCCACAGGCTGAGCATATGGCGCCTGAGGTGGCGGGTCCAAAACCGGTCTAGAACCGGAACGCCGCCCTGGGGGTAGTCAGGACGGCGCTCCTTCGTTCCAGATGCCGGGGTGGGTCCCGGCGCCCTATCAAATAGAACGCTTGAGCCTGTAAAAGGCTACGTGCCTACTTGTAAAAACCTGATCATGGGTGGAGAGTTCAGCACCTACATGCCGAAAACGAACGTGACCTTCATGTGTTCAGAGTGCGGAGGTGAAAGCCTGCGCTGGGCGGGCCAGTGCCCACACTGCCAGGCGTGGAACACGCTCCAGGAGTTCCAAGTCCGCAAGGCGCCCGCCGGACGCAAGCAGACTGCCCGCCAGGGGCCGGCGAACCGGCCGGTGCCCTTGAGCGACGTCGACTCGGAGTCAGCACCGCGGCGCCGCCTGGCGTGGGGTGAGCTCAACCGCGTGCTGGGCGGGGGCGTGGTCCCCGGCAGCGTGGTTTTGGTGGGAGGGGAGCCGGGGGTCGGCAAGTCGACGCTCCTCATGCACGCGGCCCAGCAGGTCGCCGCCGGCGACGGCGGAAAGGTGCTATACGCCTCCGGCGAAGAGTCGCCCCAGCAGATTCGGATGCGGGCGGCCCGGCTCGGCCCGCTCGCACCGGGAATCCTTCTTCTGGCCGAGACCGACCTCGATGCCATCTGCGAGGCCATCCGCACGGAGGCTCCACAGCTGGCGATCGTCGACTCCATCCAGACGGTCACCGACGCCGGCTTCGAAGGCGGCGCCGGCAGCGTGACTCAGGTGCGCGAATCAGCGGCACGCCTCATGAGGCTGGCCAAGGAGATCGGGGTCCCGATCTTCCTGGTCGGCCACGTCACCAAAGAAGGTGCGATCGCCGGGCCGAGGGTCCTCGAGCATATCGTTGACACGGTGCTTTACCTGGAAGGAGACCGGCGGCAGGAGCTCCGCATCCTGCGGGCCATGAAGAACCGTTTCGGGTCGGCCGAGGAGATCGGCGTCTTCGCCATGGGCGAGAAAGGCCTCGAAGAGGTGCCGGACCCTTCGGCGGCATTGCTAGGCGATGCGGCCGTCTCGTCGCCCGGCACGGCCGTGGTCGTCGTGCTCGAGGGCACGCGGCCCTTGCTCATCGAGATCCAGAGCCTGGTCAACAAGACGAACAACAACTACCCGCCGCGACGCATAGCCAGCGGCACGGACATCAACCGGTTGCACATGCTCATCGCCGTGCTCGAGAAGCGAGCTTCGATCACGCTCGGTCAGTCCGATGTATTCGTCAACGTGGCCGGCGGCATCCGAATCACGGAGCCGGCCGCAGACCTTGGTCTTGCGCTGTCCATCCACAGCAACACGAGCGACAGGCCCCTGCCGGACGGCCTGGTCGTAATCGGTGAGCTGGGATTGACGGGCGAGGTGCGACGCGTCGGCCAGCTGGAACGCCGCTTGCACGAGGCGGCACGCCACGGCCTGACGCGCGCTTTGATTCCGGCCGGCTCCAAAGCCGGTTGGCCGGCCGGCCTCGAGGTCGTCGAGGTCCGGTCACTCGCGGAGGCGATCTCCGCCGCGTTTTCTCCACCTATGAGGTCCGGCGCATTCATAAGGGAGGCCGAGGTATCGGTCACCTGAGGAGGTAATCGTGAGGCGTTCCGATACCCTCGTCCGCCGTCTCGGAGTGGGGATCGGAGTCGTCGGTGGCTTCTTTCTCGGTTATGGGCTCGTCCGCCTGTCGGGGATCAGCCATCAGGGTTGGGTGCTCATCAGCCTGACCACGGTGGAGGGTCTGATCTTCGGCTACCTGGGTACCCCGTACGTGCTCGGGGGCTGGCGAGACTTCAACAAGCGGCTTACCTCGACTCCGCTGCCGGATCTGCTCAGTGGACTGCTGGGAATGATCGTCGGCCTTGTCATCGCCGTTCTGATCGGGGTTTTCCTGCGTGACCTCATCGCCCCGTATGGCATCGTGCTCTCGTTCGTGCTCGCGCTCCTGCTCGCGCTTCTCGGCGCTTCCGTCGGCATCACGCGACGTGCTGAGCTGACGGCGATCTTCTTCGGAGGCATCAAAGAGGACAGGAGCCAGCGTCTCTCCGCGGTTCTCCTCGACACCTCGGTCATCATCGACGGCCGCATCCTCGACATCGCCAAGACCGGCTTCGTCGACATGCCGCTGATGGTGCTCAGCTCTGTGCTGCGCGAGCTGCAGCTGGTCGCCGACTCCGCGGACGCCACACGCCGGCGGCGTGGACGTCGCGGTCTCGATGTACTGACCGAGATGCAGAAGGACTCGTCCATCAACCTGCAGGTGGTCGACGACGACGTGTCGCCGAGCACCGAGATCGACGCTCACCTGGTGCGCACGGCCAAGCGAAGGGGGTGGGGGATCATGACCAACGACTTCAACCTCAACCGCATCGCGCGCCTCGAAGGCGTGGCCGTCCTCAACCTCAACGAGCTCGCCCAGGCGATGCGGCCCGTCGCCATCCCAGGGGAGGAGATCGTCGTGATGATCGCGCGCGAGGGCAAGGAACCGGGCCAGGGCGTGGGCAGCCTCGACGACGGCACCATGGTGGTCGTCCAGAACGGCCGCCGCCTCATCAACCAGACGATCACGGCGGTCGTCACCTCGGTGATCCAGACCTCGGCCGGCCGGATGATCTTCGCCGAGCCGGCCGGCCAGGACGGCAGGCGCGGCGGCCGCCCGAAGCGCGACGAGGATCCTTAAGTTGGCGCCCCCGACCGGCCAGGCCGCATCTCATCGGCTCCGAACGCCGATACGTGCGTCAGGGGGCCCGGCCCTCCGTCGTCGCGCATTTACATATGCGCTCCTAGGAGGTCCACCCCTTTCTTCGTCTCGGCGCCCGGACCGGCGACCAGCGGGTCGCCTGCCGCGATCTGCGACCCGTCCGGCCGGGGTCGCCAACTGATGGGATCAATCGGCGCGATCGTCGCCGCGGCCGGGTCGGGGTCGCGTCTCGGGCGCGGGAGCAAGGCGCTCATCCGCCTGAACGGACGCACGACGCTGGCGCGGGCTCTCGAGCTCTTCCTCGCCCTCGATGAGGTGGACCGGATCGTCGTCGTCGGGCCCCCGGCCAGGCTCGAGAACGCCGAGCGGGAAGTGGAGTCGCTGAAGCCTCGTAAAACGGTGACTGTGCTGGCAGGGGGCGAAAGCCGGCAGGCCTCGGTCCGGGCGGGCCTGGCTGCGCTTGGTGAATGCGATTACGTCCTGGTCCACGACGCCGCGCGCCCCCTGGCGACGGCGTCGCTGGTGCGGCGCGTACTGGCGGCGGCCATGGAATCGGGCGCCGCGTTTCCGGCCATCGCGCCCCGCGACGCGGTCAAGCGGGTGGAGGGCAACCGGCTGGTCGAGAGTCTCGACCGGTCACGAATCGTGTTGGCGCAGACGCCGCAGGCCTTCTCGTACGAGCTCCTTGCGCGCGCACATCGTGAGGCGGCCGACGCCGGTCTCGTCGGGGATGACGACGCGCAGCTCGTGGCCGCCACCGGTCATGAGGTCACCGTGGTGGAAGGCGAGCCCGCCAACATCAAGCTCACGACCCCGGAGGATTTCGGTGTGGTCGAGGCACTGATCAAGGAGCAGGAGGCCGCGGTTCACACCCCACTCCGTGGGGAGGGTTAGGTCGGGAGATGCGGGTTGGTATCGGCTATGACGTCCACCGGCTCAAAGCCGGTCGGGACCTCATCCTCGGCGGCGTCCGCATCGATCATCCGCTCGGCCTCGAAGGACACTCCGATGCCGACGTCCTCACGCACGCCGTCATCGACGCCCTCCTTGGCGCGGCGGCGCTCGGGGACATCGGGGAGCATTTCCCGGACACGGATCCGCAATGGAAGGGGATGTCCAGCCTCGATCTGCTCGAGCTGTCGGCGCGGCTCCTCGACAAGGCCGGCTATCGAGTCGTCAACGTCGATTCCACCGTGATCGCCGAGGAGCCGCGGTTGCATCTCGTCCTCACTGAGATGCAAAGGAATATCGCACGGCGGCTAGGAATGAAGCGCGACCTGGTCAGCGTGAAGGCGACGTCGCCGGAAGGCATCGGATCGTTGGGAAGGAGTCACGGCATCGCGGCGCAAGCGGTCGCTCTGATCGAATAGGGGAGTGACGCTCAAGCTCCACAACACCATGACCGGGTCCAAGGACCCGTTCGAACCTCTCGAGGACGGGTCCGTTGGCATGTACACGTGCGGTCCGACCGTGTGGAACTACGCGCACGTCGGCAACCTGCGCGCGTTCCTCTTCTACGACCTGCTGCGCCGACAGCTGCAGGTGGACGGATTTCGCGTCACGCACGTGATGAACCTCACGGACATCGATGACCGCATCCTCGACCAGGCTTCGCACGCCGGCACCACCATCACCGAGTACGTCAAGCCATTCGTCGACGCGTTCTTCGAAGACATGCGCGCCCTTCGCGCGCTGCCCGCGGACCATTACCCGAAAGCCACCGAGCACATCGGCGACATGGTGGCGATGATCGCGACGCTGTTGGAGCGCGGATTCGCTTACGTGGCTGACGGTGACGTGTACTTCCGCATCGAGAGCTTTCCGCGCTACGGAGCGTTGTCGCACCTGGACCGCTCCGGGTTGCGTCCGGGAGCGCGAGTTGCGACCGACAAATATGACAAGGAGTCGGTGAGCGACTTCGCACTCTGGAAGAAGGCGCAGCCGGGCGACGAGGAGCTCGGCGCGGTGTGGGATGCGCCTTTCGGCCGCGGCCGGCCTGGATGGCACATCGAATGCTCCGCAATGGCCAAGCGATACCTGGGCGACACGTTCGACATCCACGGCGGCGGCGTCGATCTCATGTTCCCGCACAACGAAAACGAGATCGCGCAGTCGGAGGCGGCCAACGGCAAGCCCTTTGCGCACGTGTGGCTGCACTCAGAGCACCTGGCCGAGGGGGGCGGCGAGAAGATGTCGAAGAGCGCGGGCGGTTTCACGACGCTGCGCGACCTTATGGCCGCGGGGCATGATCCCTTGGCCGTTCGCTTCTTCCTCATCGCCAATGCCCACTACCGCCAGCGCCTCCGCCTGACCACCGAAGCCCTGCATGCATCGGCAGAGCAGGTCCGTCGCCTGCGCGACTTTGCCGCACGGGTGCAGCGGACCCCACCCACCGTTGGCGAGGACATGGACCTCGTGCGCCGTGTTGGTGAGGTTCGGGCTGCCTATCGCGGTGCGCTCGACGACGACCTGAATCTCCCCCAAGGCATCGGCCATGTTTTCGAGCTCATCCGCGAGGCGAACGCCGCGCTCGACGAGATGAGGGTTGGAGAGAAAGGGCGCCAAGCCTTGGTGGAGCTGGTCGACGAGGTGGATCGCCACCTCGACGTGATGGGCGGTGAAGAGCCCGGGCTGGCCGACGAGGTCGAGCGGCTGATCGCGGAGCGCGAGGCCGCTCGCAAGGCCAGAGACTTCGCGCGCGCGGATCTCATCCGCGAGGAGCTGCGGCAGCGGGGGATCGCGCTGGAGGACTCGCGGGACGGCGTGCGCTGGCGCCGAGTCGCGCCTTCGAGCGCGGGCTAGACGTTTCCCGGCGTCGCGCCGGCCATCGAAGACCCGGCGGTTGTCCGCTCGGCAAGGCTGCGCGCGCGGAGGTGTCAACCTTATGAATCGTGAGACCCCAGCCTGGGCGGCGCCATGCCGCCCGCCCTCGTCGCGAAGTGCCCGCTGCCGCGGCCGTCATCCACGGACGGAACGCTGTGCTCGAAGCCGCTCGAGCAGGCCAGGTCGTAAGGGTGTTCCAGGCCTCGGGCCTCGGCCACGATCCGCGCCTCGACGAGCTCGCACGGCTGGCGCCGATCGAGCTCGTCCCGCCGGAACGGCTCGAAGCCATCGCGGCCGGCGTCCACCAGGGCGTGGCCGCGGAGCTGAAGCCCAGACGCGAGTGGATGCTGAAGGAGCTCCTCGCCGCCAACCCGACTCTGCTGGTGGCGCTCGACGGGATCATGGACCCGCAGAACCTGGGCGCGATCCTCCGCAGCGCCGAGGTGGCCGGCGCCGGCGGGGCGATCATCCCCGAGCACCGCAGCGCGCCGCTATCGGCTGCCGCCGTCAAGGCGAGCTCGGGCGCCAGCGAGCTGCTCCGCATCGCGCGTGTCTCGGGCATTCCGTCGGCGATCGCGGACGTTAAGCGGGCGGGCATCTGGTGCGCCGCGCTCGACGTCCGCGGCGAGACGGCGCCCTGGGAGTTCGACCTCACGCAGCCGGTTTGCATCGTCATCGGCAGCGAGGGCGAGGGAGTCCACAGGCTCGTCCGTGAGAGGTGTGACGTCCGGCTCCGGCTCCCGGTCGCCGGCCACGTCGCGAGCTTCAATGCGTCAGCGGCCGCCGCCGCCGTCCTGTACGAGGTGCAGCGGCAGCGGGCCGGCTTGGACAGCACCCGCCCCTAGACTTCGATCTGATGAGCGACGCAACTGCAGAGCTCGAGCGGGCTGCGGCCGACATCCCGCTCAACAAGGACGCACGCGACGTGCTGGAGCGCGCCACCGAGATCGCCGCCAAGCGCAGTGCGCAGCATGCAGAGCCGGTCGACGTGCTCGAGGCGATCCTCGCCGATCGCGGGTCGTCGGCCAACCAGGCGATTCGAAAGCTTGGCACCGACCCGCAGGCAATCCAGACCTTCATCACCACCGGCAATGGCAGCGTGAGCCTGCCCCTGCGCCAGCTCCTGGTGAATGCCAACCGGGAAGCGCAGGTCCTCGGCCACTACCAGGTCGATTCGATCCATCTGCTCTTGGCCCTGATGTACAGCGATGCGCGACCCACATCCTCCGCGCTGCAGAAAGCAGGGCTCACCCTCTATGACCTCAGGCGGCATCTGCAGACGGGCGGCGGGCCAGACGTGCCGGTCGAGTCGGGCATCCACTCGCGGCAGGACCGCGCGCTGCGTCGAAGGCCCCTCGTCTCGTTGAAAGGCGCGCTTGGGATAAGCCCCATGTTCGGCGGGCTGATCGCGATCGCAGCCATCAGCGGCATCGCCCTGTGGTTCGACGTGCTCCCGGGGGCGGCGGCAGTCGTGACGATCGTTTTCGTGACCTCGGGGTGGATCATCTCGCTCTGCATCCACGAGTTCGGCCACGCCCTCGTCGCGTACCTGGGAGGCGACCGTTCGGTCAAAGCCTCCGGCTACCTGTCGCTGAATCCTCTGCGTTACGCGAACGTTTTGATGAGCGTCATCTTCCCGGTCGTCTTCCTGCTTCTCGGCGGCATCGCGCTGCCCGGCGGCGCGGTGTACATCGACCACTCCGCAATCCGCAGCCGCGTCTGGGATTCACTGGTGTCGCTGGCCGGGCCTACCGGCAATGCGTTGTGCGCGTTGCTGATCGGCATCCCGTTTCTGTGGCCGGGCCACTTCGGCTGGATCACTAACGACAACGTCGCCTTCTTCGGCGCGTTGGCCTTCCTGGGTTTCATGCAGGTGGTCGCCGTGCTGCTCAACCTCTTGCCGGTCCCAGGCCTCGACGGCTTCGGCATCCTGCGACCGTGGCTGCCCTACTCCATCCAGGCACTGTCGGTGCGCTACTCGCAGATCGCGATCATCGGGGTGTTCATCGTGCTGTGGAATGTCGCTGCAGCGCGTGATGCCCTCTACTCCACGGCGTTTCAGATCACCGGCCGGCTGGGAATCGACACCATCTTCATAATCGTCGGCCAACTGCACATGCGCTTCTGATGTGTGATCACCCCCACCCGGAGCGCGTACCGCGCCTGCGGCGCGGGGAGCCCAGAGGACGACCTCGCCTCGGGGTGGGAAGGTGAACAGGTTGATCGTCGACGGCTATAACGTCATCCACGCCTGGCCGTCGCTCAAACGCCTTCTCGGCGTGTCGCTCGAGGCGGCGCGAGACAAGCTGATCGAACGACTCTCCGTGTATGGCCTCGTCACTGGAGACGATGTGACCGTGGTCTTCGACGCACACCACTCGAGCGCGACGTCCAATGCTGAGGAGAACGTGGAGGGCGTGCACGTCATCTTCACGCGGAAGGGACATTCGGCCGACCATGCGATCGAGCGACTCGCGTACTCAGCCACCGGCGCCGGCGACAACTTGACTGTCGCCACCTCCGACCGCTTCCAGAGCGACCTGGTACGGGGCATGGGCGGTGCAGTGATCAGCGCCCCCGAGCTGGAGCGGCAGGTGGTCGCGGCCGAGGAAGACCTCGGCCGGCGCGTCAAGCGTTACCAGTGAACTGCATCTGATGATCCGGCGCACCCGCATCGTTTGCACGATCGGGCCCTCGAGCTCGTCGCCCACCGTCCTGCGAACGATGGTGCAGTCAGGCATGGACGTCGCCCGCTTGAACTTCTCTCACGGCGACCACATGACGCACGGACAGGCGGCCGAGGACGTGCGCGCCGCAGCCGACGCAGCCGGGAGGCCGGTTGCGATCCTTGGCGACCTGCAGGGACCGAAGATCCGCACGGGCCCGCTCGATTCCGCCTTCATGCGCCTGGCACGAGGACGCCAGGTGGTCCTGGTCGGCAGGGCCCGCGGCGCAGCCAACGAGATCGAGGTCAGCCACCCCGAGCTCGTCGACGCGCTCCGGTCCGGCGATCGCGTGCTCGTCGACGACGGCCGCATCGAGCTCGTCGTGCGCTCGACATCGCCCGGCCGCGCCGAATGCTCGGTGGTCCGCGGAGGCCTGCTTGGCGAGCGGAAGGGTGTCAGCGTTCCCGGGCGGCCGCTGCCGCTGCCCGCGCTCACCGAGAAGGACATCGAGGACCTGAGGTTCGCGGTCAGCCTTGGGGTCGACTACATCGCACTCTCGTTCGTGCGCCGTGCCGAGGACCTGCTCGTGTGCCAGAAGCATCTGTCCGAGCTAGGCTGCCGCACCCCTGTCATCGCCAAGCTGGAGAAGCTCGAAGCGATCCGCAACCTCGACAGCATCCTGGAGGTCGCGGACGCGGTGATGGTGGCGCGAGGTGACCTGGGCGTCGAGCTGAAGCTCGGCGAGCTGCCCGCAGTCCAGAAGGAGGTCATCGACCGCGCCAATCGCGCGGGCGTACCCGTGATCACGGCCACTGAGATGCTGGAATCCATGGTCACGTCCAACCGGCCGACCCGCGCGGAGACGTCGGACGTGGCCAACGCCATCTGGGACGGCACCGATGCAGTGATGCTCTCGCAGGAAACCTCGGTGGGCGCGCATCCGGTGGAGGCGCTGCGGGCCATGGCGCGGATCTGCCTGTCGACGCAGCGCCACCCCGCTTTCGCGCGCGAGCGGCAGATCTGGCGGGAGCCGGGCGAGGTGGGGAGCGCCATCGCCCACGCCGCGGCGGCGAGCGCCGACGAGCTCCACGCGCGCGTGATCATCGCCTTCACCGAATCCGGCACCACCGCGCTGAGGTGCAGCAAGGCTCGGCCGCGGGTGCCGGTGATCGCCGCCAGCCCGCACGAGGACGTGCTCCGTAAGACCGCCCTTTACGCGGGCGTCATCCCCCTCCTGGTGAGCCCGGGCAAGGACACCGACCAGATGGTCAGCAATGCCACCGAGGCGGCGGTCCGGAGCGGGCTGGTGCGCACTGGCGACCGGGTTGTGGTGGTGGCCGGCGTGCCCGTTGGACGGCCCGGCCAGACCAACCTCTTGAAGGTCGAAATAGTCTGATTCCGGGTTCGATAAGCGCGGCTGATGGGACGGGTGCCCCGACTAAAGTGTTCGCAATGCCCGCCACCCATGGCCTGCTGGGCCGGATCCTGCGTGCCAACGACGACGCCTCGATCCGGTATGGCAAGAACACGGCCGAGGTCGACGCCTTCATCCAGGCCGCGGCGCAGCTTTCGCCGTGGCAGTGGCGCCAGGTGCTTACCGCCCGCCGCCTAGTGGCAACGGTGACCAAGGAAGATGCGGGGCAGGCGGCCGCGTCCCTTCAGCAGATCCAGGCCGCGCTACGCAGCAGCGAAGGGAAGGTGTCCGAACCGATGGCGAAGGCCGGCGAGGCGCTGTTCGAGGCCCTGGACAAGCGGACCGATGAGAAGGTCGCAACCGCCTGGGAGGCCCTGTCGGCGCTGGTCATGCGCGAACAGCTCTCGGCGCTGAAATTCGCGGTGCACTATGCGCCGTTCATCTCGCTGGTCCCGGTCTCGGGCTTCGACAGCCTCGATCCCGACACCATTCGGTTTCTGGGTGTGGTGGAAGGGCTCACAAGGGAGAGGTTCGAGCTGCTTGCACGCCGCTGGCGGCTGGATGCGGACGCGTCCAGAGCTCTTCTCAAGGTGGTGACGAGGAGGCGCTACGTCAAGGCAGAAGAGGCCGCGGCCCTTCTCGCGCTCAGGACGGTGCCCGTTCATCTCAGTGGCGATGCCGGCTGGTTGGCCGTGAAGACCCTCGTGCATGGGGGTAGGGTCCTCGGCTCACGGGCCGACCTGACCAGGGAGCAGGTCGCCGTCCTGTGGGCGCCATTGGAGCCCGCAATTCCGCTGGCTTCGGTCGAGGAGCCCATAGCCAAGCCGGTGCGCGCGAGGGTGCGCGCCGCGGTCGCACACGCGGCAGCCGCCATCACCAAGCCACCGCGATCCGCCACTGCCGCGACCGCGACAGCGCCGCCGAAGCGCGCCGCTGCCCCGAAGCCCCCTGCGCCGTTCGGCCCCAACAGCTCAGAGGTTGCCCAGTTCATCAAGTCGGTGGTGGAGCTGACGCCGATCCAGTGGCTGCGCATCATCGACCGCCGCAAGCTGGTGGCAAGCGTCACGCGCCAGGACGCGGAGCCCGCGAGCATGGTGCGGGCGCTACTCGCCGCCATCATGGGGACCAGGAGCCTCGACTCCTTTTCCCGGTGCAGAGCCTTCGCCGCCGTCGAGCGTGCGGCCGGCACCGTGGCGGCGAAGGGACAGCTGACATACGAGGAATCGATGAAGGGCTACGGGGCTTTCGGCGAGATAGTTCAGCTCGACTACGTCGACGTGGATGGTTTCGCGAAGCTTGTGGCGGCGCTCAGCACCGGCGACTGGGTCAAAGTCGCGGAGTCGATCCCCGCCGTGAACCAGGACGTCGTCGCCCCCCTGGTCAACGCGGGCACGGCGCTGCATGACTTTCTCGGAGGGCGCACGGACGATGAGGCGGTGGCCGCATGGCAGGCCGTCTCAGCGCTGGTGAGGCGCCAGCAGCTGTCCCCAATCAAGTTTGCAGTCTCGTATGCGCCCTTCGCGTCCGCCATCCCCGCGACCAACCCGAGGACGCTGGGCGCTCCGGTCATTCGCTACGTCAGCGCCGTCGGCCGGCTGAGTGCGAACCAATGCGCGCTGCTGGCGAGGCCGTGGCAGATGTCTGACGACGTCTCGAGCGTGCTGTCGAAAGCAGTGGCTGACGCCGGCGCGCGGTCGGCGGAAGAAGCCGCCGCGCTCGCGGCGGTGGTCACGGTGCCGATGCGCGTGAGCGGCAGCGAGGGCTGGGCGGCCGCCAAGACGGCGGCCTTCGGCGGGCGGGTGATCGGGTCGCGGTCGCGACTCAGCCTCGAACAGCTGGAGGTGCTCTGGGAACCGATCCAGGCGGCGATCCCGCTGGCGTCCCTGGGCGCCATCACCAAGTCGCGTAAGTAATTTCTTTAATCTGAGCTCGTGGCGAAAAAGAAGAAGACCCCGACCCGGCGCACGGCCGCCAGCAACGGCAAGGCTCCCAAGTTCGATCGGGTGATGGTCGTGTCGGCCCATCCCGACGACCCCGAGTTCAGCGCGGGAGGCTCGGTGGCCAAGCTCGCGAAGGACGGGGCGAAGGTGACCTACGTCATCGTCACCGACGGCTCACAGGGTGGGGAGGACCCCAAGCAGAAGGACTCCGAGCTCGTCGCGATCCGTGAGAAGGAGCAGCGTGCGGCGGCGAAGGTCCTCGGTGTCAAAAAGATCGAGTTCCTCGGGTACAAGGACGGGCACCTGACGCCCGACCTCAAGCTGCGGCACGACATCGTGCGCATGATCCGCAAGCACAAGCCTGACCTGGTCATCACCCACCTACCTGGCCGTGCGATCGACATGCCGATGGGCGGGTCGCACCCGGACCACCTCGCAGTGGGCGAGGCCACCATGGCCGCCGTCTACCCCGACTCCCGCAACCCCCGCGCTTTCCGAAGCCTGCTCAAAGAGGGCTACCAGCCGCACATCGTCAAGGAGGTCTGGATTCCCTTCTGGACGTCAGGCGACTACCTGGTCGACATCACCCCCGTGCTCGACCTCAAGTTCGCCGCCCTGAAGAAGCACCAGAGCCAGATCGCCAAGCCCGGCCAGGAATGGGACTTCGAGAAGTTCATGCGCAAGCGCCACCGCGAGATCGGGAAGAAGGCGGGCTTCCGCTACGCCGAGTCCTTCAAGCGGATCACCGTTTAGGCAGCCCGCGCCCAGGAGTCCCGGACCCGGTCCCAGATGACCTCTGCCCACGCCGCGTACTGGGCGTCAGCTGGGTGAAGCTGGTCTGACGCGATCCAGCCGGGAGAGCCAAGCCGGTAGGTGCTGACGCCGGTGATATCGACCCAGGTGAACCCCCGGTCGAGCGCCTCCTCCCTGGCCACCGCGTTGAAGTCATTGGTCACCGTTTTGATGAAGTGCGGGTCGCCGTACTGCGCGGCAGCGGGTACGACCGACCAGTTGGGGATCGAGATGGCAGCGACATGCGGGGCCGGCCGGACGAGCCCTGCGATGCGGTCGTAGATCTCCCTGAGCGAAGTCCTGTACTCATCGACCGCGCGGTTCTGGACCAGGTCGTTGACTCCGATCAGGACTGTCACCAGGTCCGGCGTGACGCGGTCGAGGTATGACAGCTCCTTGGCGATGAGGTCCAGCGTGGTGAACCCGTTCACCGCCGGGTTGGTCAGCTCGACCCGCATGCCGGTTGCCTTTGACAGCAGGCCCGACAGGATGGACGGGAAGTTGTGCGACTCGTCCGATGCGCCCGTGCCTATCGTGTAGGAGTCGCCCAACGCCAAATACCGAACCGGTGAGCTCATGGCCCTTCTCCAAAACACCCCGGCTCCCCGCGACGGGGAGGGGGACCTTACCTCTCTACGTCTGCTAACGCGCTCCAGACGTCGATCTTGGTACGTACGCGACGAACGACCTCGTCCGTGAACTCGGTGGTCGAGGCCTGGCCGCCCAGGTCGGCCGTCCGGATGCCATCGGACACGGTTTCCAGCGCCGCCTCGTAGATCGAGCGGGATGCGCGGCGAGGCTGCTCGCCCTTCATATAGCCGAGCAGGGAGGCGACAGCAAGGATCATTGCCATCGGGTTGGCGACGTTCTTGCCCTGGAGCGACGGGGCAGTTCCATGAGGCGCCTCGGTCATCGCCACCGCCACCTCGCCGGCGTCGCGGAAGGCGAGCAGGACCGACTCCGCGCCGGCAATGGTGCCGAACAGCTGCATGACCAGGTCTGAGAGCGTGTCGCCGTCGCGATTGAGCGCCGGGATGACGAGGGATTCCCCGGTCGTAGTCAGCAGCAGCGCGTAGGTGGCGTCGATCAGCTGGGGGTCGTAGCGCACGTCGGGGTGGCGCTTGGCCGCCTCGTCCAGCTCCTCCTTGAACATGCCCTCGTAAACGGGGCTGACCGTGTACTTCGGGCCGCCGAAGACCTTGGCCTCGATGCGTCTCGCATGGGTGAACGCGTACTCGGCGACGATGCGGCAAGTGCGCCGGCTGATCTTCTGCGTGCGGTACGCCCATTCGTCCAGGCCCTGTCCCTCCCGCCACTCCTTGGCCCCATAGGCGTCGTCGACGGCCATCCGGATGACCGAGATCGGCGCATGCACGCCGGCGAGGGGACGAACGCCCGGGATCCTCCGCCCGGTGCGCACGATGACGCGCCCGTCGATCTGCTTGCGGAGGATCGCGTTCGGACTGCCGACGTCGCCCGCGCCCTCCGGTGTGATCGTCGCCGCCTTCAGGCCATAGCCGTGCTCGCGCAGGGCGGCGGCGGCGTCCAGCACGACCTGGTTGCGGGTGGCACGGCGCTGCTCGATCGAGAGGTCGAAGTCCTGGCGCTCGATCGCGAGGCCGATGACGTTCGGCTCCAGCAGCCGCAGCGCTTCGAGCAGCAGCTCCTCGCCGGTCTGGTCGCCATGGAGCACGGCGATGGTTGCCTGGGCCATCGATCGAATGATATGGCCCGGCCCGCGATAGGCCGGGCCGTCGCGCTACGCGGTGACCGGTGCTCCCATCTTGATGTGGCCGAGCTGGAGCATCATGCCCAGCTGGTCGGGCACGCCCCAGTGCTCGACAATCTTCCCGTCTTCGAAGCGGCAGATGTCCATCACGTCGGTGAACGCTTTGATTCCGGTCGGGGGGTGGCCGGCGAAGCTCCCCAGGTTGGTGCCTCCGCCGCGCTGGCGGGCCCAGACCTTGTCGCCGACCGCGACCACCTCGTCAATGGTGATGTGGAAGTCGGAAAACGCCCCCCGCAGGTACTTGATGGTGTTCTTGGTCCCCTCGGGCCCGTCGCCTCCGCCGCCACGCTGGTGCTCGATCGCCCCAGGCGCGACCAGCTCGTCGGCGACCTCCAGGTTGCCCTGGTTGAAGCCTTCCTCGATCAAACGGCGGTAGATCGCCTCGTTGGTTGCAGACATCGTTCGGTCCCTCCTTGCAATTCATCCGAGGAATACTCGGATGACTAGTGCAATGGTAGGATGAAACGGTGGCGAGCGTCAAGGGGCAGCACCGTCGATACGACTCCGCGCTCCGCCAGGAGCAGGCGCGGCAGACTCGGGCTCGCATCATGGACGCGGCCCAGAAGCTGTTCGCGGAGCGCGGCTACGCCAACACTTCGATGGAGGCCATTGCAACAGCGGCCGGCGTGGCCACCGACACGGTGTATGCGAGCTTCCGCAGCAAGGCCGGACTCCTCCACAAGCTTCTCGACATCCGGGTCGTGGGGGACGAGGCGCCGGTCGGCGTCATCGAGCGCGAAGGACCCCAGGCGGTCAAGCGTGAACCCAACCAGCAGCGGCAGCTCGAGGCTTTTGCCGCCGACGTGACCGTCATCCTGGAGCGGGCGCGCCCAGTCGATGACATCGTGCGGGGAGCGGCCGCGGTCGACACGGAGATCGCCGCGTTCCGAAGCCGGATGCAGGAGGGCCGCCTGGACAACATGCGCCAGCTCGCTTCCTGGATCGCATCCAACGGGCCACTGCGAGGCGGCATCAGCGTCGAGGAGGCCGCTACCATCATCTGGACGGTCGCCAGCCCGGAGGCGCACCGGCTGCTGAGGGCCGAACGGGGCTGGACGGCCGAGCGCTACCGGGACTGGCTGGCCATGACCCTGGCCAGAACTTTGCTGCCCTGAGAGGGTTCGTCGATTGCTCTGGTACTATTGACAGCGCCTGGGAAACCTAGGCTTTTTTATTTTCAGCCCCAACCAAAGAGCCAACTATGGAAGACATCATCACTCTTGCCTGCGGTGTGTGTAAGCGGCGTAACTACACCACGGTGAAGAACAAGAAGAACGACCCGGACCGGCTGGAGCTCAGCAAGTACTGCCGTTGGTGCCACAAGCACACGGCGCACAAGGAGACCAAGTAGTCGTGGCGGTAACAGCCAAGAAGCGTGCGGAGACCGAGGTCGAAGGTGGCGCCGGTCGATTCCTGCGCGAGGTTTTCGACGAGCTCCGCAAGGTCGTCTGGCCGACGTGGGGAGAGCTCTACCGCTACACCCTGGTGGTGATCTTCACCGTGATCGTGCTGGGGATATTCATCGGCGGCACCGACTACCTGGTGGGCGAGGCCGCGCGCCGCGTCATCTACAACGGGGTGGCGCACTGATGGCAGTCGAAAGAACGTCCTCGACGCCGGACCAGGAAGCGCAGTGGTACGTGGTCCACGCGTATTCGGGTCATGAGGAGAAGGTCAAGAAGAACCTCGAGAAGAGGATCGAATCCATGGACATGCAGGACAAGATCCTGCAGGTGCTCGTGCCCATGGAGGACGAGATCGAGATCAAGGACGGCAAGCGGCGCCACGTGCAGAAGCGCATCTTCCCGGGCTACATCCTGGTCCGCATGGTGATGTCGAACGACTCCTGGTTCGTGGTTCGCAACACGCCGGGCGTGACGAGCTTCGTGGGTTCCGCCAACAGCCCCGTGCCGCTTCAGGAGAAAGAGGTCCGCGCCATCCAGAAGCAGATGAAGCAGGAGGCGCCGAAGATCCGCGTCGAGTTCCAGGTCGGCGAGTCGGTGCGCGTGGTCGACGGGCCGTTCACGGACTTCCACGGCAAGGTCGACGAGATCAATCCCGAGAAGGGCAAGCTCAAGGTGCTGGTCAACATGTTCGGCCGCGAGACGCCGGTCGAGCTCGACCTGCTGCAGGTCGAAAAGGTCCACTAAGAGTGTCCAAGAAGAAGATCCGAACGGTCCTCAAGCTCGAGCTGCAGGCCGGGCGCGCCACGCCGGCACCGCCGGTGGGCACCGCGCTGGGCCCGCACGGCATCAACATCATGGAGTTCACCAAGGCCTACAACGAGCGCACGCAGGCCCAGGTCGGTGAGGTCGTTCCGGCGGAGATCACGATCTTCGAGGACCGCAGTTTTGCGTTCGTCCTCAAGACCCCGCCGACGGTGAACCTGCTCAAGCGGGCGGCGGGCGTCGAGAAGGGATCGCCGAAACCGAACCGCGAAAAGATCGGCCGGGTGACGCGGCAGCAGATCAGGCAGATCGTCGAGACCAAGCGCAAGGACCTCAACGCATACGAGACCGAGGCCGCGATGAAGATGATCGAAGGCACGGCGCGGTCGATGGGACTCGAGGTCCTCGAGTAGCAGATGCCGAAGCGACACGGAAAGAAGTACATCGAGGCGGCCAAGAAGGTCGAAGCCGCACTTGCCGCCAACGGCGATGGCGGGCTGGCCACCGAGGAGGCCGTCGCGCTGGCCAAGAACACGTCAATCTCCAAGTTCGACGCCACCGTGGAGGCGCACATCCGCCTCGGAGTCGACCCCCGCCACGCCGAGCAGATGGTGCGCGGTTCCGTGGTGCTGCCCAATGGCACCGGCAAGAAGGTCCGTGTCGCCGTCTTCGCGGTCGGCGATCGGGCTCGGGAGGCGCAAGAGGCCGGCGCCGACTTCGTCGGCGGCGAGGACCTCGTGAAGAAGGTCTCCGAGGGTTGGACCGATTTCGACGCCGCCGTGGCGACGCCGGACATGATGTCCAGGGTCGGGCCCCTGGGCAAGATCCTCGGCCCGCGCGGCCTGATGCCGAACCCCAAGTCGGGCACGGTCACCCAGGACGTGGCGCGCGCGGTGCGTGAGGTGAAGGGCGGCAAGGTCGAGTTCCGGACCGACAAGTTCGGCATCGTCCACGCCCCCATCGGCAAGGTGTCGTTCGACCAGCAGCAGCTGCACCAGAACCTGACGGCGCTGGTTGACGCGCTGATCCGCAACAAGCCGTCGACCTCGAAGGGTCAATACCTGCGCACGTTCTATCTCGCCGCGACCCAGGGCCCTTCGGTCCCGGTCGACGTCAAGGAAGCAGCGAAGCTCCACACCTCGAGCTAGACGCCTGCGTCCTTGCGGCCCAGGGCCGTGAGAGCTTCCGCAACCGACTGTTTCGCGAACTGGATCGCATCAGGATTCTCCGGGTAGCGCTTACGCACCTCCAGCGCCTGCTGGAAGCAGTCCAGCGCTCTTTCGTACTCCCGTGAGTCCATGTAGGCGCTGCCGAGATTGTTGAGGAGCGGTCCCAGCCAGTAGTAGACGTGTGGATCGGAGCTGACCTCGGCGATCCGGGTTCCCTTGTCGGTCCAGGCCAGCATCCCCTGGCGATCCGGCGCGGCTAGGGCCGCCATGTGGGCCGCGTCGGCGGCGAGGAATTTCTCGCCGGCCTCGTCCGCGACTTCGAAGGCTGACTCGAAAAGAGGCAGCGCTCGCGCGGAATCGCCGCTCGAACGGAGCAGCCGGCCGCGCTCGAGCTGGATTCGGATTCGCGGGATGACGCTTTCGCCTGCGATCCCTTCGGCTTCCGCGATGAGGCGATCGCCTTCGGCGAACTGTTCGCGCAAGCCGAGCACGCGCGCGAGCTGGGTCAGGACCTCGGCGCGGCCTTCGTCCGTGCCTTCTTGCTCGAGCTGCGCCCGGAAACGCCGCTCTGTGGCGTCGAGGTCGTCGAAATCCCACAACGGGCGGAGGCGGTCACCCATTGCACGCAATGTAACGTCGCGGGCGCGTCGCATAATTGCCGGCCATGTACGGTCCAGTCATCCAGGGCAAGCTGGTCCTCCTGCGCCCGCCGAAACCGGAGGACGCCGCTCACATGATCACGTGGTTCGAGGACATGGAAGTGACGCGGTATCTCGCGTTGCGCCACCCTCCGAACATCGAGTTCGAGAACGAATGGCTGGACAAGATGGCTCGCGACCCGAACAGCATCCTCTGGGTCGTCGAGCACGAAGGCCACACCGTAGGCACCACCGCCATACACGAGATCAACTGGAAGTACGGTCACGGGACGACCGGAACGAATATTGGCGACAAGAAGGTGTGGGGCAAGGGTCTGGGTCGCGAGCTCATGCAGCTCCGCACGCGATACGTATTCACCGAGCTTCCATTGCGGAAGCTCAATTCGATGTACTACGACGGCAACGAGGCGAGCGGTCGAGCCCAGGCCGCTGCCGGCTACCAGGTAGTCGGTCGCAGGCGCCAGGAAACGTTCATTGGCGGCAAATGGGTCGACGTCATCTTGACCGAGGTGCTCCGCGAGGACTGGGAGAAGGCGAACTCCGTATAATTCCGGGCCTGCCCTAGACCGTAGGTGCGCCTGGCGACCGACGCTTAATTTCCTACCGAGGCGAAGAGTGTGAAGGACGCTGGATCCTTCCTGCCTCGACGTGTGCGGGCAGGGAGGATTTTTCTTTGCCGAAAGCCAGGAAAGAGCAGAAGGTCGAGCAGGTCGATGTGCTGACCGAGAAGCTGAAGAAAGCCAAGGTGGCGGTGCTCACCGACTACCGCGGGCTCACCGTCAGCCAGATGCAGGAGCTGCGCGGAAAGCTCCGCACCGGGAACGTTGAGTACCGCGTGGTCAAGAACACGTTGGCGCGCCGCGCCGCGGACGCCGCCGGCTATAAGGCTCTCGAGTCTGAGCTCAAAGGCCCGATCGCGATCGCGTTCGGTTACGAGGACCTTAGCCTGCCGCCGCGGCTCATCAACGAATTCGTCCGCACCACCCGTCTGAAGCTCGAGGTGATGGGCGGCCTCGTCGAGGGTCGCGTCTTCAACCGGGAACAGATCAGGCAGTTGGCGGACCTGCCTTCCCGCGAGGTCCTGCTCGCCCAGCTCCTGGGCACTCTGCAGTCGCCCGTCGGCCAGCTCGTAGGAATCATGCAAACCCCGCTTCAGCAGCTCCTGGGCGTGCTCGAAGCGTACAAATCCAAACTGGAGGCAGCGTAAAAATGGCAACGAAGCTCACACCCAAGGATTTCGTGGAGGCGCTCAAGAACTGGACGATCCTCGATGTCGTCGAGGCGGTCAAGGCGATCGAGGACGAGTTCGGCATCAAGGCCGCGGCCCCGGTGGCGGTGGCGGTGGCGGCTCCAGCGGCCGGCGGCGCTGACGGCGCCGCGGAAGAGGAGAAGACGGAGTTCACCGTCAACCTCGCCTCCGTGGGCGAGAGCAAGATCAACGTGATCAAGGCCGTCCGGGAGCTGACGCAGCTCGGCCTGAAGGAAGCCAAGGACCTCGTCGACGCAGCGCCGAAGGCCGTGCTCGAGAACGTGAGCAAGGCGGACGCGGAGAAAGCCGTCGCGCGGTTGAAGGAAGCCGGGGCGACCGCCGAGATCAAGTAGAGGGGGGCGCGGATCTCCCCCGCCCGCGCCCTTGGCGTGCAGCCGAGAGGGGCTTGGGCCCCTCGACGCCGCGGCGCGCAGGGGTCCTGCCAGGCGGCTGCTTCGGCGCCTCGGGCGGGCTGATCTCGGGGATGGCCCGCGCCGCCGGCCTTCGCGGCGAAAGCCGCACCTCCTGGCCGTGGTGCTCGAACGTGATCGCCGGACCGCGCACGAGCGTATAGGTCGTCCGCCCGCGCTCGATCCGGACCTGCAGCAGGCGGCCGAGGAAGGTCATGCGAAACGTCAGCTCCTGGATCCTCGGCGGCAGCCGCGGCGCGAAGCTGAGGGAGGGGCCGTTGTGGCGCATGCCACCCAGCCCGCCAACAACCGCCAGCCACGCGCCCGCCAGCGAGCCCATGTGCACGCCATCGCTCACGTTGTGCTCCAGGTCGTCGAGGTCCATGAGCGCGGCCTCCGCCAGGTAGTCGTGGGCCAGCTGCATGTGTCCGGCCTCGGCGGCGACCACCGCCTGCGTGCACGATGAAAGCGACGAATCGCGCACGGTCAGGGGTTCGTAGTAAGCGAAGTTGCGAGTCTTCTCCTCGGCAGTGAACGCGTCTCCGCACAGGTGCATTGCGAGCACGAGGTCGGCCTGCTTTACGACCTGTTTCCGATAGAGGTCGAAGTACGGAAAGTGGAGGAACAGCGGGTACTGGTCGGGGCGAGTCTTGCTGAAATCCCAGCGCTCGTGATCGGTGAACTGGCTCGCTTGCTTGTGGACCCGAAGGTCCTGGTCGTATGGGATGTAGACGTTGTCGGCCGCCTTCCGCCATGCCTCGATCTCGGCGCTCGTAACCTTCAGCCGCTGCGCCACGCTCCGTTGGCGGACGGCGGCATCGGCCGCGCCGCGCAGGTTTCGCTGCGCCATCAGGTTCGTGTAAAGGTTGTTGTCGGTCAACGCGCTGTACTCGTCGGGCCCGGTCACTCCGTCGATGCGAAAGCTGCCGCTTCGCTCGTAGTGGCCCACCGACCGCCAGAGGCGGGCGGTCTCGATCAGCAGCTCGGCGCCGGCTGTCTGCTCGAACTGCATGTCGCCGGTCGCGCTCACATAACGGACGACGGCGTCCGCGATGTCGGCGTTGAGGTGGAAGGCGGCGGTGGACGCCGGCCAGTAGCCGGAGCACTCCTGGCCGCGGATCGTCCGCCATGGAAACGCGGCGCCTTTGAAGCCCAGGTCCCGTGCCCTGCCGCGTGCAAGGTCGAGGATCGAGAAGCGCCAGCGAAGGACGTCGGCAACCGTATACGGCGCCGTGTAAGTGAGGACCTGGAGCACGAAGGTCTCCGTGTCCCAGAACGTGTGGCCGCTGTAGCCAGGGCCCGTGAGTCCCTTGGCGGGGATCGCGCGCTGCTCGGCGCGCGCGGCCGACTGCAGGACGTGGAACATCGCGAAGCGGATGGCCTGCTGCACCTCGGGATCGCCTTTGATCTCGACGTCCGCGCTCGACCAGTAGTCGCCGAGGTAGCGCTGTTGTGCCGCCGCGAGGCCGCTCCAGCCCTTGGTCGTAGCAGTCGTGAGCGCGCCCTCCACCTGGGAGCGCAGAGCGGGAGTGGAACGCAGGCTCGACCAGGCATAGGCCACGAACTTCACGACCTTCAGTCGCTGGCCTCGCTTCAGGCCGGCCGTGATGGTCAGTCTCGCGTTGTCCTCGCCGCTTTCGATCGTGACCTTGGCGCTCGGGGGACCGCTGAGCACATGGTCCATGCCCGTCGCCAGCCGCAGCTTGCTCAGCTTCGTGGAGTGGATGAGGATGGCGCGGCGGTCGCGGTGTGATGAGAACTCAGCGGCGAGCGGTGACTCCACGACGTGCGCTGTCCGCGGATCGCTCTTGTCGATGCCCGCGACGGGCTCGTTGGCGACCAGCTCTGACTGGATGACGATGTCGGCCGGTCCGTCGAGTGGCTCGACGACATACTCGATCGCGGCGAGGGCTCGGTGCACGAGGGACACCATTCGCGTCGATCGGATTCGGACTGTTCGGTGGGCGGGCGACTCCCATTCCACGGTGCGTCGCAGGACGCCCGCCTTCAGGTCGAGGACTCGCTCGTGTGAGATGAGGTTTCCGTAGCGGCAGTCGAACGGCTCGTCATCCACGAGCAGCCGGATGACCTTGCCGTTCGTCACGTTGACGATCGTCTGCCCGGCCTCGGGATACCCGTAAGCCGTCTCGGCGTAGGGGAGGGGCACCTCCTCGTAGACCGCGTTGAGGTACGAGCCCGCGATGACGTGAGGCTCGCCCTCGTCGAGATTGGCGCGCCAGCCGATGTGCCCGTTGGACAGGGCGAAGATCGACTCGGCCTGGCCGAGGTGCTTCATGTCGAGGCGGACCTCGCGCAGAGCCCAGGGCTCGACCTGGAAGCAGTCGTTGGCGATCACTGCGCTTCTATCAGCTCGGCGAGGTCTGTGACGACGATGTCAGCGCCGTGCTGCTCGAGGGCCTCGGCCTGGCCGACGCGGTCGACGCCGATGACGATGCCGAAGCCGCCGGCTCGCCCTGCCTCGACGCCTGCGAGCGCATCCTCAAAAACGGCGGCCGCCTTCGCGGTGACGCCGAGCATGCGTGCGGCTTCCAGGTAGGTGTCAGGATCGGGCTTGCCCTTCAAGCCTCTAGCCTCGGCGACGTTGCCGTCGACTTGGGCGTCGAAAAGGCCGTCCAGCTTCGCCGCGCGCAGAACCTCGGTGCAGTTCTTGCTGGAGGAGACGACGGCGAGCTTCAGCCCGGCCGAGCGGGCCGCCCGCACGTATCTCACCGAACCGTCATACACCTCGACGCCGTGGCTGTGGATGAGGCCGAGGAAGATCTCGTCCTTCCGGTTGCCCAGCCCGTAGATGGTCTCGGCCTCCGGCGGGTCGTCGGGCGAGCCCTCGGGAAGGGGGATATGGCGTGCGGCGAGGAGGGAACGCACGCCCTCGTGGCGCGGCTTGCCGTCGACATAGAGGTCGTAGTCGTTGACCTCGTCGAAGGGCACGAAGGGCTCGCCGGTTTTCGCAGACCGCGCGTTGAGGAAGGCGTCGAGCATGGTCTTCCACGCTCGAGCGTGGACCTTTGCCGTCTGGGTGAGGACTCCGTCGAGGTCGAACAGACAGGCGGCGATGGTGGGGGCCAGGCCGAGCCTCTTGCGATCGATCTTCTGCTTCGCCTCCATGCCTGAAGAACGTTTGCCATCTCCAGCCACGCCGCCTGCGCGTATGGGTCGGCGCCCGAACGTTTTCCAAGTGTGAGCAAGAGGACCTCGACGCGCTGGTATATCGGCGCCTGGCTGGTCTGGGTGGTGGCGCTGACCGTGTTCTTCACGACGGCGCACAAGACGTTTACCGCCTCCGCTTTCGACGCGATAGGTACGTCCCCCACGTCTGGGATCGCATGGCTGGTGGCCGGGATCGCGTCGATCGTGATGCTGGTCGTGTGGATCGGCACTTGGATCCGCCTCGGGCAGCTGCACAGCTGGGGATGGTTCGCGGTCGTCCTCATCCTCCAGCTGGTCGGGCTGGGGATCATCGGGATGGTTCTTTACGCGCTTGCAGGGCCGGATGACGTCGTCGTCGTCTACCGCCCGACGGTGACCTGACCGCAACGCGCCGCAGGCTAGCCGGCCCGGGTCGGGGCTCCGAGGTGCTGCAGCACCAGGTCCATGCCGCGGTCGAGCTCGGAATCGGTCACGCACCAGTGGGGCGATAGGCGGATCCGACCGGGCCGCGAGTCGACTATCACGCCGTCCTTGTGGAGCCGCAGCTCGACCTCCTCCGGCTGCTCGCATTCGAGGGTTACGATCCCGCATCGCTGTTCGCGCGGGCGGGGCGTGAACGTCTTCACCCCGGCCGAATCACAGCGCTCGAGGATGCGGTCGGTGAGGTCCCGAAGCCGCTCCTGGATGTGCTCGACACCGACCTCGAGGATCAGCTCCAGGCCGGCCAGCCCGGCGTAATGGCAGGCCATCGCCCAGGTGCCGGTTTCCAGGCGGCGGGCGTCGTCGGCGAAGTCAAGCTCGGTCAGGGTGAACGAGAACGGGTCCCGGGTCGCGAACCAGCCGGTTCCGTGGGGCCGCACGCTCGGGATCAGCTCCGGCCTCACATAAAGGAAGGCGGTGCCCGGCCCGCCCGAGAGCCACTTGAGGCACCCGCCGACGAAGGCGTCGCAACCCATGGCGTCCACGTCGATCGGCACGCAGCCACAGGTCTGGTACCCGTCGATCAGGCATAGGGCGCCCTTCGCGTGCGCCGCATCCGCAATCGCCCGCACGTTCTGCAGATACCCAGTCGTGTAGAAGAGGTGGGTCGTCGCCACCAGCGCGGTTCGCTCGTCGATGCGCGCGGCGAAAGCCTCGGGGGGAATGGTCATCCCGTCCTGGCTGGGCACGAACTCGACCTCGAAATCCGGTCGGGACAGCCACTGGTGGCCGATGGTCGGGAAGTCGAGGGCGCCGATCAGGACCTTGTTCCGGCCGCCGGGCAGAGGGAGGCCGGTGGCCAGGGTCGTGAGGGCCACCGACACCGAAGGGGCGATGGCGGTCGAGCCCTGCGGGGCGTTGAGGAGGCCGCCGATCCGGGCGCGAAGGCGCTCGAGGAGCGGGATCCAGTCGGAGAACCAGACCGGCGTCCCTTTCGTGTTCCAGTCGTTGGCGTACTGCTCGAGAGCCTCGCGGCCGCGGCGGGGCAGTGGCCCCAGCGAGCAGGCGTTCAGGTAGATGTACCGGTCGAGGAGGGGAAACTGGTGGCGGAGGGCCTTCCAGTCGGGCATTTGGTTCAGGCTACCCCAACCTCAATTGGTTGGTGATTCTCCCCACCGGCTGGCGCCCGCGGCGGCAGCCACCTCCCCACGCGTGGGGAGGGAGGCGCCTCGCATTTGAGTCACGTGGGGAGGGCCGGGGCCTCGCTTACCGGCCACGCGGGCGGCCGCTCCAGTGCTATATTGCCCGCACCTCGGTCAGGAGGGGCTCCCCCTGGCCCCGA
Organism: Candidatus Nitrosopolaris sp.; assembly: GCA_035636885.1. Taxonomy (GTDB): domain Bacteria; phylum Chloroflexota; class Dormibacteria; order Dormibacterales; family Dormibacteraceae; genus UBA10449. The sequence goes on along the minus strand of DASPYG010000092.1, from coordinate 8,097 downwards.
TTTCGCGTTCCCACAAAGGGGCCGTGAACTCGTATACTGGCATTTCGTGCACGCCCGGCCGCTCACTCTGCCTATTACCTGAGCGCGCCCTTTTTCCTGGAAGGAGTAACGAATTGATCTCAGAGATGAGAGCGCCCTCGCGTCTTTCTTATGGTCGCATCCCCAACCTGGTCGAGCTGAAGGACCTTATCGCGACACAGCTGGAGTCGTTCAACTGGTTCAAGTCGGAGGGTCTCCGCGAGCTCTTCGACGAGATCAACCCGATCACGGACTACACCGGCAAGAACTTCGAGCTGAAGTTTCTCGACTACGAGTTCGGCCAGCCGAAGTTCTCAGTCGAAGAGTGCCGCAACCGCGACATGACTTACGCCGCGCCGCTCCGGATCAAGACCCGCCTGACCATCAAGGAGACGGGGGAGATCAAGGAGTCCGAGGTTTACATGGGCGACTTCGCCATGATGACCCCTGAGGGCACGTTCATCGTCAACGGCACCGAGCGCGTCGTCGTTTCGCAGCTCGTGCGGTCCCCCGGCGTCTACTTCACGGCCGCCGAGGACCCCAACACAGGCCGCAAGCTCTTCGGCGCCAAGCTCATCCCCAACCGGGGTGCGTGGCTCGAGATCGAGACGTCGGCCAAGGACCTGCTGACCGTCAAGATCGACCGCAAGCGCAAGGTCCCGGTGACGGTGCTGCTCAAGGCCCTCGAGCTGCCGCAGCTCAAGGGGACCGAGAACGACCGCGAGGCCCAGAAGCGCGCCCTGCTCGAGATGTTCGGCGACGTCGACAACAACCCCGATCACCGCTACATGGAGTCGACTCTCGACAAGGACACGACGATGAAGACCGAGGACGCCCTCCTCGAGCTGTACCGCCGCGTCCGGCCCGGTGACCCGCCGTCGGTCGACAACGCGCGCAATCTGCTGCAGAGCCTTTTCTTCAACCCGCGCCGCTTCGACCTCGGCCGTGTCGGCCGCTACAAGGTCGACAAGCGCCTCGGCCGCGACGAGGAGGACATCCTCGCGCGCGTCCGCCAGCGCGAGCTGCGCATCCTCGAGAAAGGAGACTTCATCGCGTTCCTGCGCAAGCTCATCGAGCTGAACAACGCGGCGCGCGAGAAGCAGATCCCCGATGACATCGACCACCTCGGCAACCGCCGGGTGCGCGCGGTAGGCGAGCTCCTGCAGAACCAATTCCGTATGGGCCTCATCCGAATGGAGCGGATCATCAAGGAACGCATGACGATCAGCGACCCGCATACGGTCACGTCGGCGTCGCTCATCAACGCCCGCCCGGTGGTGGCCGCGATCAAGGAGTTCTTCGGCTCCAGCCAGCTGTCGCAGTTCATGGACCAGCACAACCCGCTGTCCGAGCTGACTCATAAGCGGCGCCTGTCGGCGCTCGGCCCCGGCGGCCTGTCCCGAGAGCGGGCCGGCTTCGACGTCCGCGACGTACACCACAGCCACTACGGCCGCATCTGCCCGATCGAGACGCCCGAGGGCCCGAACATCGGACTCATCGGCAACCTCGCGACCTACGCGAAGGTCAACGAGTTCGGATTCGTGGAGACGCCGTTCCGCCGCGTCTATAACCGCATGTCGGTCAGCGAGGAGAGCTCCGAGAAGCTCGTCGGACGCACCCTGCGCCGCCCCGCGGTCGACAACAAGGGCAAGGAAGTTCTGCCGGCCAACCAGAAGCTGGACGAGAAGGCTGCGCAGACGCTTATCAAGGGCCACGTCCCCGGCATCGATATCGTGCCGTGGGTCTCGACCGAGGTCGAGTACCTGTCAGCCGACGAAGAGGACATGTTCGGCATTGCGCAAGCGAACGCCGCGCTCACACCTGAGAACCATTTCGCAGACGCGCGCGTACCGGCACGGGCACGCGGCGATTTCAAGATCGAGGACGTCGGCAACATCCAGTACATGGACGTCTCGCCGAAGCAGATCGTCTCGGTGGCGACGGCGATGATCCCGTTCCTCGAGCACGATGACGCCGGCCGCGCCCTGATGGGCGCCAACATGCAGCGCCAGGCGGTACCACTTCTCGTCACCGACGCGCCGCTCGTTGGCACCGGCGTCGAGTACTACGCCGCCAAGGATTCAGGCGAGATGATCGTCGCGGACATCGCGGGGACGGTCGTCGACGTCGCTCACCCCAAGGACCTCAAGGCTGTGCACGCGACGCCGGTCTTCGAGATCGTCGTGAAGCCGGACGGCAACGGGCCGGAGCGGCACTACCCGCTGCAGAAGTTCGCCCGCTCCAACCAGGGCACCTGCCTCAACCACCGCGCCAAGGTCAAGCCAGGCCAGCACGTGGAGAAGGGCGACATCCTGGCCGACGGGCCTGCCATCGAGGACGGCGAGATGGCGTTGGGCCGCAACGTGCTGGTCGCCTTCATGCCGTGGGAGGGCTACAACTTCGAGGACGCCATTCTTCTGTCCGAGCGCGTGGTCAAGGAGGACATGTACACCTCGATCCACATCGAGGAGCACGAGTCCGAGGCTCGCGAGACCAAGCTCGGCCCAGAAGAGATCACCCGTGACATCCCCAACGTCGCCGACGACGCGCTGCGCAACCTCGACGAGCGCGGCATCGTCTACATCGGCGCGGAGGTCCAGCAGGGCGACATCCTGGTTGGCAAGATCACGCCGAAGGGCGAGACCGAGCTTTCGGCGGAGGAGCGCCTCCTGCGCGCGATCTTCGGCGAGAAGGCGCGCGAGGTTCGCGATTCGAGCCTGCGTGTGCCTCACGGCGAGCGCGGCATCGTGGTCGACGTCAAGGTGTTCTCGCGCGAGAACAAGGACGAGCTCGGCCCGGGCATCAACGAGATGGTCCGCGTCTACCTCGCCCAGAAGCGAAAGATCTCGGCCGGTGACAAGATGGCCGGCCGCCACGGCAACAAGGGAGTCGTCGCCAGGATCATGCCCGCCGAGGACATGCCCTACCTGCCCGACGGCACCCCGGTGGACATCGTGCTCAACCCGCTCGGCGTGCCGAGCCGCATGAACCTCGGCCAGGTTCTCGAAACCCACCTCGGGTGGGTGGCGGCGACGCTGGGCATCAAGATCGCAACTCCGGTTTTCGACGGCGCTCCGATGGAGACCATCGTCGCCGAGCTGAAGAAGGCCGGGCTGCCTGAAGACGGCAAGGTTCGCCTGCGGGACGGCCGTACCGGTGAGGAGTTTGACGAGCCGGTGACGGTGGGCATGATCTACATGCTCAAGCTGGCCCACCTGGTCGAGGACAAGATCCACGCCCGCTCGACCGGGCCGTACAGCCTGGTCACCCAGCAGCCGCTGGGCGGCAAGGCGCAGTTCGGCGGACAGCGGTTTGGTGAGATGGAGGTCTGGGCGCTCGAGGCATACGGCGCAGCGCACGTCCTCCAGGAGATCCTGACCGTGAAGTCCGACGACATCGTCGGCCGCGTGAAGGCGTACGAGGCGATCGTCAAGGGCGACAACACGCTCGAGGCCGGCATCCCGGAGTCGTTCCGCGTGCTGGTGAAGGAGCTGGAAGGCCTGGCGCTTGGGGTCGAGATCCTGAGCGAGGACGAGCGTCAGATCGTCTTGTCAGAAGAGGACATTCCCGAGATCCCATTGGACCTCGGCATCAGCCTCGAGCGCGAAGAGCTCGGGGAAGATAGCGCGGAATAGAGAAGAGGAGAAGAGGGACAACTTGCTGAAGCTCGAAAACTTCGATGCACTGAAGCTCTCGCTGGCTTCGCCGGAGACGATCATGTCGTGGTCGCACGGCGAGGTGACCAAGCCGGAGACCATCAACTACCGGACGCTGCGCCCTGAGCGCGACGGCCTTTTCTGCGAGCGCATCTTCGGTCCGACGCGGGACTGGGAATGCCACTGCGGAAAGTACAAGCGCTACCGGTACAAGGGCATCATCTGCGACAAGTGCGGCGTCGAGGTGACGCGCTCCAAGGTGCGCCGCGAGCGCATGGGGCACATCAAGCTCGCGTCGCCGGTCAGCCACGTCTGGTACTTCAAGGGCATCCCGAGCCGCATGGGCTTGCTGCTCGACATGTCTCCGCGCAACCTCGAGAAGATCCTCTACTTCGCCAACTACATCGTCACGGACGTCCACGAGGAGGTCCGGGCGGACATGCTCGCCGCCCTCAACATGGATAAGGACGAGCGCGCGATCCGGCTCCGGGCCGACATCGACGCCAAGTCCAGGGAGCTGCGCGCCGAGAACGAAGGCAAGACCAAGAAGCTGAAGGGCGAGGTCGACGCCGAGGTCTCGAGACTCGAGGAGGAGCTCCAGGAGTCGGTCGACGCTCTGACCACGCAGGGCAAGAAGATCACCGAGACGATCAAGGCCGGCATCGGCACCAAGGCACGCCGCGACTACTCGGTGGGCGCGGACGATGCCGAAGAGGTCGTTGTCGAGAAGGGCGAGACCTTCGCCAAGGAGATGTCGCGCGCCGTCCTGGGCAAGGTCCAGGAGAAGATCGAAAAGCTGGAGGCCAACACCAAGGCCGCGCAGAAGCGCGCCAAGGATCGGCTCGACGCGGACAAGAAGGCGCTCGAGGCGCAGATCGAGGCCGCCACAAAGACCCAGCGCGACGCCATCCAGGGAGAGCTCGAGGCGCTGCAGCAGGAGATCGAGGCCACCCGGACCGACCTCGAGGCTCTGCACCCCAAGCAGATCCTCACCGACACCCAGTACCGCGACTACTCGGAGCGCTTCGGTCGCGCGTTCCGCGCCGGCATCGGAGCCGAGGCGGTTCGTGACCTGCTGTCGCGCATCGAGCTGCTGGGCGAGATGTACCGGCTCCGCGAGGAGTCGAAGTCGTCCAGCGGGCAGCGCAAGCAGAAGGCCATCAAGCGCTTGAAGGTGGTCGAGGACTTTCGCAAGTCGAACGCCAGCCCGACGTGGATGGTGCTCGAGGTGCTGCCGGTCATTCCGCCCGAGCTGCGACCTATGGTCCAGCTGGACGGCGGCCGCTTTGCCACGTCCGACCTGAACGACCTCTACCGCCGCGTGATCAACCGCAACAACCGCCTGAAGAGGCTGCTGGAGCTCGGCGCGCCCGAGATCATCGTGCGCAACGAGAAGCGGATGCTCCAGGAGGCGGTCGACGCCCTCATCGACAACGGCCGCCGCGGCCGCGCCATCACCGGCACGGGCAACCGCAAGCTGAAGTCGCTGTCCGACATGCTCAAGGGCAAGCAGGGCCGGTTCCGCCAGAACCTGCTCGGCAAGCGCGTGGACTACTCGGGCCGCTCGGTCATCGTGGTCGGCCCCGAGCTGAAGCTCCACGAATGCGGCCTGCCCAAGAAGATGGCGCTCGAGCTCTTCAAGCCGTTCGTCATGCGCGAGCTCGTCAACAAGGGCTACACGACCAACATCAAGTCCGCCAAGCGAATGGTGGAGCGCAGCCGCACCGAGGTCTGGGACGTCCTCGACGAGGTCATCCGCGACCACCCGGTGCTGCTCAACCGCGCCCCGACCCTGCACCGCCTGGGCATCCAGGCGTTCATGCCGGTGCTCGTGGAAGGTTCGGCGATTCAGATCCACCCACTCGTCTGCGCCGCGTTCAACGCGGACTTCGACGGCGACCAGATGGCCGTGCACGTGCCGCTCTTCAGCGGTGCGATCGCCGAGGCCAAGAACTTGATGATGTCTTCGCAGAACATCCTGTCCGCGGCGGACGGCCACCCGGTGGTCGCACCGACGCAGGACGTCGTCCTGGGCTGCTACTGGCTCACCGCGACGCGCGGTGAGATGCCCTCCGGCGAAGAGGCCGAGCGCAAGCTCCGGGCCTACAGCTCGGAGAGCGAGGTTCTACTCGCGCTCGAGAGCAAGGTGGTCAAGCTCCAGGACTGGATCCGTGTGCGCAACGGCGCCAAGCTCATCGTCACCACGCCCGGGCGCGTGGTCTTCAACCAGCCACTGCCCGTCGGCAAGGAGCCGGTCGAGAAGACGATGACCGCTCTCGCCTTCCAGAACGCGCACTTCGACCGCAAGGCGTTGCGCACGCTGGTGGCCGAGCTCTACCGGCTGTACGGCAGCGACACCACGGCAATCGTCGTCAACGACATCAAGCGGCTCGGATTCCGCTACGCCACACAGGCCGGGATCACGGTGTCCGCCATGGACATCCCGCACCCCGAGTCCAAGTGGCAGATCATCCACGCCACCGAGAAGGAAGTCGCCGAGGTCGAGCGCATGTACCGGCGCGGCGTCATGACCGAGGACGAGCGTTACCGCAAGGTCATCGAGCTGTGGCAGCGGGCTTACGAGCAGGTGGGAAATGCCACCGAGCTCGCGTTCGACAAGTTCAGCCCGATCTGGATGATGATGGGCTCGGGCGCCCGCGGAAACATCCAGCAGATCCGCCAGCTCGCGGGCATGCGCGGGCTCATGGCCGACCCTACGGGCCGGATCATCGACCTGCCCATCATGGCCAACTTCACCGAAGGCCTCACCGTGCTCGAGTACTTCATCTCGACCCACGGCACCCGCAAAGGCCTGGCCGACACGGCCCTCCGCACCGCCGACTCCGGATACCTGACGCGGCGTCTTGTCGACGTCGCCCAGGACGTGATCGTGCGCGAGGAGGACTGCGGCACCACCAACGGAATCTGGGTCCGCGACATCACCCCCGAGCGGGCGAAGAACGAACCCATCTTCGAGAAGATCGCGGGGCGTCTCGCTTCTGAGGACATCACCGTCGACGGCAAGGTGCTGGTTGCTGCCGGCACTTCGATCACCGACGAGAACGCGCGCAAGATCATCGCCGCCGGCGTCCCCGTCAAGATGCGTTCCGTGCTCGTGTGCGAGGCGCGCGAGGGCGTCTGCCGCACGTGCTACGGGCGCAACCTGGCCACGGGCAAGGTCGTCGAGATCGGCGAGGCGGTGGGCGTCATCGCCGCCCAGTCAATCGGCGAGCCGGGCACCCAGCTGACCATGCGCACGTTCCACACCGGCGGTGTCGCCGGCGTGGACATCACCCAGGGTCTGCCCCGTGTTGAGGAGCTGTTCGAAGCTCGCATCCCCAAGGGCAAGGCCATCATCTCCGAGATCGACGGGGAGCTCGAGATCATCCGCCAGGAGGGCACCCGCAAGGTGCGCGTGATCTCTCGGGAGGAGTTCGAGGTCTCGTACCCGCTCGATCCCAAGATGACCTCCAACGTCAAGAGCAAGGACGACGTCATGGAGGGCCAGGAGCTCGCCCGTGACGCCAAGGGCAACGCCATTCGCACCCGGCATGCCGGGAAGGTGACGGTGTCGGCCAAGGAGATCACCGTCCGCACGCTCGATGAAGAGGTACGCGAGTACACGATCCCGCACCAGGTCCGCATCCGGCCCGAGCTCGACCGCCGCGACGGTCAGAAAGTGTTGATCAAGGCCGGCCAGCAGATCACAGAGGGGTCCATCTCACCGCAGGAGCTGCTCCACATCCTGGGTAAGGAGGCGGTGCAGACGTTCCTGGTCGACGAGGTCCAGAAGGTCTACCGCAGCCAGGGCGTGGACATCAACGACAAGCACATCGAGGTGATCGTCCGGCAGATGATGCGGAAGGTCCGCGTCGACTCGGCCGGCGACACTGGCCTGCTCCCGGGCGAGATCGTCTCGCAGTGGGAGTACGAGGAAGGCAACGCAAAGGCCCTGGCGGAGGGCGGCGAGCCGGCCACCGCGCAGACTGTGCTGCTCGGACTCATCAAGGCCGCGCTGAACACCACGTCGTGGCTTTCGGCGGCGTCCTTCCAGGAGACCACCCGCGTGCTCACCGAGGCCGCGATCAGCGGCAAGGTGGACCGGCTGCGTGGGCTCAAGGAGAACGTGATCATCGGCAAGCTCATCCCGGCCGGGACCGGGCTCGACTACTACAAGAAGCAGCGCGAGCAGGCAGCTCGGATCCTCGAGGAGGAACCGATTGACCTGGAAACGTTGAGCGTCTAGTCAGAATCGATTCAGCCCGCCAGTGCCGGCACTGGCGGGCTCTTTTTTTGCCGGCCGGCCGCGAGTGCCGGCACTCGATCTCTTCCTTATAGATGTGTGAGCGCCAGGGCCCGATTTGGGTTAGAGTCACGGTACGTGCACAGGGGGCGCCCGCCAAGGGTAGCCCTCTTTTTTGAT
>DASPYG010000091.1:0-6060 GCA_035636885.1 Candidatus Nitrosopolaris sp. | reverse complement strand
TGGCGCCGACCAGAACGGTAAGGATCGCCATGAGCCCTGCCGTCAAAGCGATGCCGATGGCACCGCTGAACAGCAGGACGATGGCCGCCACGAAAGTGATCACGGCTACGATGCCCGGCACGTTGACGAAGAGGGAGCGCCGCGGTTCGCGATTCATCGCGGCAACTATTCCACCGACCACGAGCAGAGCACCCAACACGTAGGCGCCCAACGTGGCGGTATGGTGCGACGTCTCACCAAAGACCAGAGGCGAGATGAAAACAACGACGCCGAATATCATCGTGGCGTAGTCCTGCCACCGCTTCCAAGCATTCATGACCGCTTGACCTCTACCGGGAGCGCCTCGGAAACCTGCTGGCCGGCGCCTGGCGCTTCCCTTAGGCTCGCCGGCATAGTTGACACGCCAGGTCGCATAACCAGGACCGGAGCTGGAGAGTGCGTCGCGAGATACGCAGCGGTCGACCCCAGGAGCAGGTTGTGCATCGAGCTGTGGCGGTTGCTCCCCACCACGAGCAAGTCTGCGCCTTTCGCCTCAACCACCTTGACTATCTCTTCGCCCGGGCTTCCCGCTCTCACTACGAATTCCCACTCCACGCCCATGCTGCCCACGAGCCGGATGACCGTTTGCCTGACCTCTGACTCCAGCTCGTCCAGGGTTTCAAGAATCGAGGGCTGGGCCATTCCGTTGCCCATCAAGGCTGTCGCCGGAAGGTGACGGACGAAAACGACCACAACCTTCGCCCCGAGACGATGGGCTAGATCTGCGACCTGCTCGAGGCCCCGGTTGCTCGCGGGCGACCCGTCGGCGGCCACCACGACCCGCCTGACCCAGCTGGAACCGCTGCCGCCGTTCGCCGTTTCACGTTGCTCCATGATCCGACCTCCAAACGTTTCAGTACACTGATAAATACCCTGATGGGCCGGCCAGCTATTCCGCCTCAGCCTGATTTCTTGGTCCAGCTGCGGCGGACCCAACACGCGGTACGGACCCGACTCGACGCCGTCCTCGGCGCGACCGGTTTGACCCTGCCTCAATACGCGGTCCTGGAAACACTGCAGCGCGAGGGGGTGCTCTCCGCGTCAGACCTGGCGCGAGAATTCGGGATGACGGCCCAGACCTTGAATGTGCTGGTGAAGGCTCTCGAGGCAGACGGGCTGTTGCGGCGCAGTCGGCACCCGACTCATGGTCGAATCCTGCTCGCCAGTCTGACCGCGGCGGGTCGGCGAGCACTCGAACGTGGTCGGGCTCTCGGCCTGGCCGTGCAGGATCGCGTCCTCGCCGGTCTGACTGCTTCAGACCGGCAGACGCTGATGCGCCAGCTTCAGGCGATCGAGCAAAGGTCGGCCGAGGGCTAGATGTTCGCGCGCGTCTTCATTAGATGTGGTCAGTTCAGGGCCCAGGCCCTGGCGCTTCCGAGTTGGGAATAAGGGTCGCTCGTAGACTTGGGGAGTGAAGGGGTGGCCGCTGGTCGGCCGGGGTAAACAGCTTTCTCAGTTACTTGCCGCCGTGGTCGCGCGACGAGGGGCGGTCATCACCGGGTCGGCTGGAGTTGGCAAGACGGCCTTAGCCATGGAGTGCGTACGGCTTGCCCAAGAGCGCGGGATGCTGCCGGCCCGCGCGACCGCCACGCACGCGTCGCAGGGTTTGCCCTTCGGGGCATTGGCGTCGTTTTTGCCGGCAGACACAAGGGGCGCCGGCTCGGGACCGGGAGGCACCCGGTTCAGAAAACAAGGCCGTGACTCTCCACGAAATCCCCGGCGATTCGATTTCAGGAGCTAAGTCGAGTCGCCGGATCACAGATTTCGAGGCACTCTCCCTAAGTCATCGCGGTTCGGCGAGTAAGTCATCCGCTTAGAGCCGCCGTCACAGAAGCAGTCGTCCGTCAGAAGCCAAGAATTGATTGGCCAACCTAACTTGCCTGCATGAGCACCAAAACGACACAAGCAAAGGAGGGCGAGATGACTGCTCAGAACAACCTGGAGGAAAACAAGCGGATCGTTCGCGCGTTCATCGAAACGGCGTTCAACGAGCACCAGACCGATCGAGTGGGGGACTACCTCACGTCCGACATGAAGTGGCACGGCGGCACCCTGGGAACGGTCGAGGGTCGCGAGAACTTCGTCGGGTTAGTCGGCGCGATCGTATCCGCCCTTCCGGACCTGCGTAACGTCGAGCAGGACATCATCGCGGAACGTGACATTGTGTCGGTGCGCGCGGTGGTGGAGGGAACGCACAAGGGGGAGCTCCTCGGGATCCCTGCGTCGGGTAAGCACGTCCGGTGGGATGCGGTCGACGTGTACCGCGTGGCGGACGGCAAAATCGCCGAAGAGTGGGCTGCGGACGACCTGCTTGCCTTCGTCTACGGGGTTGGCGCGTACACCCCGCCCTGGCTCGCGAAGCAGTCGTAGCGGCGCAATTGACGTAGGGAAGTTTCAGGGCAATCGGTGTCGGCGATGGTGCCGCCGTACGTGCGGCGGCACCAAACCATGTCTCGGCCATTCACCGTGTCAGTGCCGGCTCGATCGATGCAAGAGCTTGAGTCAGCTCTGACCGGGAAACGATCCCGAGCTTCGGGAAAACCCGATACAGGTGGGCGCCCACCGTGCGGTGGGAAAGGAACAACCGGTCGGCGATCTCACGGTTGGAGAGTCCGGACGCGGCCATCTGCGCGATCTGGAGCTCCTGGGGCGACAGGGGCTGGCGAGGCGCCCTCGCGGGCTCAGGAATCCTTTCACCCGAAGCCCGCAGCTCAGCGCGCGCTTTGTCCGCCCAAGGCTGCACTCCCAAAGCATCGAAGATGTCCCGGGCCGCCCTGAGGTGCGGCCGCGACTCAGTGATGCGACGCTGCCTTCGTAACCAGCTGCCGTACGACGCTTCCAGACGGGCGAAGTCAAACGGCCATCTCGGCTCAGCGTTAAGGGCGGATTCATAGAGGTCTTGCGCCTCTGAGTCGTCCGCGAGTAACGGACGTGCGAATCGCAAGCCTATATGTACGAGGGCGGCCGGGGTGCGCTTGCCGAGCGCCTCGAGCAGCGTCATCATGCGGCGAGCTTCGTCGTTTCGCCCCGCTCGCACGGCGCATTCGATGACGTAGGGCGCCGCCGCATGTGCCACCACCTCGTGGTACGCCGGCCCATGAGGATCGAACATGCGGACGAAATGGTCGAAGGCATCTGAGTGACGTCCGGCAGTCAGGTGTGCGACACCACGCGCAAACTCCCCTTGAGCGAGAACGATCGAAAGGCCCAAGGGCGCTAGCGGTTCGGTCGCCTCTGTGATGAGCTGCTCGGCAGTGCTCTCCTCGCCCTGGAGGCCTGACAAGACAGCACGTCCCATGTTGCTGATCGCGGTCCAGATCGGCTGTCTGGTCTCGATCGCGAGGTGGTTGCCTTCCTCCACTGAGCGAATCGCGTCGCTCAGTTGACCGGTATTGATTCCGGCCCAAGCGCGCACGGCAAGCAGTTGAGCCAGGAGCCCGAGGCGTCCCTGGGCACGCAAGATGGGGGCGGCGCGATCCATGAGCTCGATCGATTCGCCGAGATCACCTGCCGCATACGCTGCGAACGCCAGGAGTTGCGTGCGAGACGGGTCCGAGTCGTCGACCTGGGCAGCCTTACGAACCCTCGTTGCGATTCGAGCCGCCGCGTCGACCGGCGCGGCGAGCGCAAGGATTTCCAGAACGCGCGGATCCAGCTCATCGCCGGCGATTTGCTCAACCGCTTCGATGACCAGATTCTTGGCTGCGGCACCGGGGTCGGCCCACCAGCAGCGAAGTGCGGCGCCTTGCAGTAGGTTCAGCGAAAGATTTCGGTCTCCTCCAGCGGCGGCTTCGCGTGCGACACCTACCAACCTTGCGACGGCGTTGAGGTCGCCTGGCGCGCCGTCGTGGAAGATTTCGCGCAGCCACGTCATTCGCGCGACATCATGAGGTGAAAGCTCCAGCCTGGCGACCGAATCCAGGAGCCGACCCACGGCTGGCGGATCCCCGAGCTGAAATGCCAGCTCGGCTGCCGCCAGCAGACGCCTGGCCCTGTCCGGACCGTGAGGTGTCAGAGAGGCGGCAAGCTCCAAACCGCCGAGCGCTGTCGCAGGCGCACCACGATCTTGTGCCCGGCCGGCGGCGATCTCGAGGTCGGCCGCGGCGCCCTCGTCTTCACCGAGCACCGCCTTGGCGCGGTGCCAGGCCCTGCGGTCCGGGTCCCCGATGACCTCGGCAAAAGCGAGGTGGGCGCTCCGTCGCTGTCCCGCTGTCGCCGCCTGATCCAACGCTGAGCGCATCAGCGGGTGGCGATAGCGAACCGTCGAGCCCGCGACCGATATCAAGCCTGCGTCGACTGCCGGTTGCAGAACGTCGATGGTGACCTCTTCACCCATCTGCCTGCCCGTTGCACCAAGCACGTCGCCCACGGTGGGGTCCTTGTCAAGCGCGATGCACAAGAGCGCGGCTTGCGTGAGCCTCGGAAGCTGCCCGGCTTGTGCGGAAAAGGTCCGCTCCAGCCGATCGGTCAACGGAATGCTTCTCAGTGCGCCCTCGCGCCCGTCGGTGCCTTGCAGCCTCAAGGCACGTGGAAGCTCGATCAGCGCCAGTGGGTTGCCCAACGCCTCGTCCAGAATCAGGCGGCGGGTCTGAATGTCCAGGTCTGGAGCTACGGACACCAGCAGATCCGCCGACGCCGTGTCGCTCAGTGGTTCGACATGAATCTCCGGCAGCTGCGGGGACCGAAGCGCGGTCTGGAAGGTCTCTCGCAGGCCGATGACAAGGAGGATGTGGGTCGACTCGAGTCGGCGAGCGACAAAGCTCAGGACGGCGGAGGTCGCATAATCCAGCCATTGAAAGTCGTCCGCAACCACGACCAGAGGCCTTTCGTCGGCGATCTCGTCGAGGAGGCTTAGCGCTGCCAGGCCGACAAGAAACACTTCGGGCGGCGCCCCCGCGCGCATTCCCAATGCAGTGAGCAACGCGTTTTTCTGGGGACCGGGAAGCACGCCGGCCGACGGCAGAACGGGCTGCAGAAGCTGGTGCAGCCCCGCGTATGGAAGGTCAGCCTCGCTTTCAAGGCCTGTAACCGCGAGCACGTTGTAGCCGCGGCTGCGCGCGTCGGTGGTGGCGGCGTCCAGGAGGGACGACTTGCCGATGCCGGCTGCTCCGGTGACGAGCAGCGCGTCGCCGTGCTCCGCCGCCTCGGCGAGAGCGTTGCCGAGCAGAGCCATCTCAGCATCCCGACCGACCAGCCTGGAAGCGCCCATCCCGGGCTGATTTTGCCCCTGGCCCACGTTTAGAAAACACCCCGGGCATCTAAGTCATTTCGGCTCGGCAGATAAGTCGTGGTGCCGGCTTCGGGCTGGCAAAAGCAGTCGCCCGCCAGAAGCCGGGCGATGGCCGGCGTTCCTAACTTGACGGATATGAGCACAACAAAGACGACGGCCGAAGTGTTTCCCGAGGTTGTTGCACCGAAGGCTGTGATTCGCGATCAGTTTGGCGATCATCTGCTCACGCCGAAAAACTCGGCCCTGCTCGTGATCGACTACCAGCCGAGCCAGCTGGCGGGAGTCCGGTCGATGGATCGAGACCTGGTGCTCAAGAACGCCGTCTCGACAGTGAAGGTCGCGAAGGTGTTTGGCCTTCCGATCGTGCACTCGACGATCAACGTCAGGACGGGCCGCGGCAAGCCGACCCTCCCGCCGCTGGCGGAGCTGCTGGCGGACAACCCACCCATCGACCGAACTACGACCAACGCATGGGAAGACCCTGACTTCCTCGGTGCGGTTCGCGCGATCGGCCGGCGGAAGCTCATCATCTGCGCCCTCTGGACCGAGATCTGCATGGCGTTTCCCGCCCTCGACGCCATGCGCGAGGGCTACGAGGTCTATCCGGTGTTCGACGCGATCGGCGGCACATCCGTCGAGGCTCATCGCGCGGGTCTGGAGCGTGTCGTTCAGGCGGGTGCAAAGCCCACCGGCTGGGTGGCGCTCGCGGTTGAGCTCCAGCGCGACTGGGCCCGCCCGGAGACGGTGCAGGAAGTCGTCCAGATCGTTCTCACCGAACGGCTGCTCAAGGA
>DASPYG010000090.1:0-13568 GCA_035636885.1 Candidatus Nitrosopolaris sp. | reverse complement strand
ACCCATCACGTCGAGCAGGGTGTGGCTGCCAGGCTTGGCGCGCAGATATAGGTAGTCCGCGCCGGTGAGCGCGTCGAGAAGGCCGACGAACGCCGCGTAGGCGATCGTGACGCCGAAGACCCACAACACCGCGCGGGGGCGCGGCCAATGGCCCAGGCCGACGACCAGGAAGAGGGCCGCCGCCACCACGCCGCCGTGGGCGACGTAGTACTGGATGTAAGTGAAGCTCGGAAAATGCGACGGGATGTCTGGCGTGATGAGGGCCTGGAACGTGCCCGCCAGACCCCAGAAGTACGTCACCTCGATGAGCAGCTGCTGCCGCGTCCACAACGCGATGGCGGAGATGAAGATGGCCGCGTCGCACAGCTGAAACGGCAGCGCATAGAGAAGATCGGCTTTGTTCTCGTGGGTGGCGACCAGATAGATCCACCAGGCAATCTCATCTCCTGCGAGGACAATGGCGAGGATGCGGGCGGCGGTGACGGTCCATCCCCCTCGACGGAGTCTTGCCGTCACCAGGAGCGCAGTCACGATGACCACGATCGCGGCGACCGTGCCGATATGCTCGGCTGAAAGCAGGCCGCTCAAATCACTCGCCTCGGGGCGGGAGGATTATCGAGCGTAATCGGCCGCCAGCGTCGCGGCGAACAAAGCGACGCCGAGCCATGCGCACATGAATGCGCGCCATCCTGCCGTGTCCCCACGGAGCCGCGACCAATTGTTGATGGCGGTGGCGAGGACGAGGTAGAGGAAGGCCATCTCAGCCCACATGACGAAGAAGTGGAACTGGCCAACCCCGCTCCACCGAAAAGCTCTTGGCATCGACCAGTTGACCAGGTCGAGCCCGGCCTGGGCCAGGAATGCGGCCGCCGCCGTCGCGAAGCCCAACAGCGTGTACAGGGGAAGCCGCCTCCAC
Organism: Candidatus Nitrosopolaris sp.; assembly: GCA_035636885.1. Lineage (GTDB taxonomy): Bacteria > Chloroflexota > Dormibacteria > Dormibacterales > Dormibacteraceae > UBA10449. The sequence goes on along the minus strand of DASPYG010000090.1, from coordinate 12,652 downwards.
GCTATCTGGGATTTCAAGCTCCTCAGTAGGGCGACGCCTGCCACGTTGAGGGCGGGGATGAACAGGCCGTCGCCCAGGACTCCGGAGAAGTAGGAGAACACCGTGTGCTGGCCGCCCCGGTAAGCGACGTAAAAGGCCCATTGGTAACCGAAGAGGAATGCCCAGCTGATGGCCGCGGGCAAAAACGGCCAGAAGGTGCGGTCGCGGGCGAACCGGACCACGGCGGCGGCCATCGCCGCGCATGCTAGCCGATAAGACCCGCCTCCACGGCAATAAGACCGCGGCATACTAACGCGCGCCATGGGCGCGGGAGTTAAGCCGTTCCGGTTTGCCGTGCAGGAGCACGTGGCGCCCAGTGCCAGGGCATGGGCTGAGAGGGCCCGGTTGATCGAGTCGCTCGGCTACAGCGCGTTTTACGTACCCGACCACTTCGGCGAACAGCTCGGTCCGATCGCCGCGCTGATGGCTGCGGCCGACGCCACGACCACGATTCGAGTTGGCGCGCTGGTGTTCGACAACGACTATCGCCATCCCGTCGTGCTCGCCAAGGAGGTCGCCACCCTGGACCTGCTCTCCGAGGGCCGTCTCGACTGTGGCCTGGGCGCGGGCTGGCTGGCCTCCGACTACGACCAGTCGGGGATCCCGTACGACGCGCCGGGCGTTCGCATCGAGCGGATGGAGGAGGGCCTGGCGATCATCAAAGGATTGCTGGCGGGCGGCTCGTTTTCCTTCAGCGGCAAGCACTACCGCATCACGTCGCTCGAGGGTCACCCGGCGCCCGTCCAGAAGCCCCATCCACCGATCGTCATCGGTGGCGGCGGGCGCCGCATGCTGCAGATCGCCGCTCGCGAGGCGGAAATCGTGAACGTGAACTTCGACCTGCGCGAAGGGCGCGCCAGCCGGGCAACTGCCCGCACAGGCACTGCCGATGCCACCGACGAAAAGCTTTCGTGGATCCGAGCCGCGGCTGGGGACCGCTTCGATCAGCTCGAGTTGAGCGCTTACATCTTCTTTGCCAGCATCACCGATGATGCGGGCTCCGTGGCCGGCGCTATGGCAGGTGGTATGGGCATGGAAGCCGCGGACGTGCTCGACGTGCCGCACTTCCTGATCGGCACAGTGGATGAGGTCGTCGACGCCCTCCAGCGTCGCCGGGAGCGGTATGGGTTCTCATATGTGATCCTTCCGGGCCAGGTGGCGGAGGCGTTTGCGCCGGTCGTGGAGCGCCTTTCCGGGACTTAGCGGGCGTCGTGTACATTGGCTTGGGGTGCCGACCACTGAGCGGGTAGAGGTAAAGGGCCCGGTGAAGGGTCGCGCGAGCGAGGTGCTCACGCCGGAAGCGCTCGACTTCGTCGCCAGCCTGCAGCGGGAGTTCGGCGCGCGCCGTGAGCAGCTGCTGCGGGCGCGTGACGAGCGGCAGGCGCGCATCGACTCCGGTGAGATGCCGGATTTCCTGGCTTCGACGAAATCGGTTAGGGAATCCGAATGGAAGGTCGCGGCGACTCCGAAAGACCTGCAGGACCGGCGCGTCGAGATCACGGGTCCGACGGATCGCAAGATGCTGATCAACGCGCTCAACTCCGGAGCACGCGTGTTCATGGCCGACTTCGAGGACGCAAACTCGCCGACCTGGTCCAACCTGGTCGGAGGCCAGGTCAACCTGATCGAGGCGATCGAGAGAACTCTCACCTTCTCGAGCCCGGAGGGGAAGGAGTACCGGCTCAACGACGAGGTGGCCACGCTTGTCGTCCGTCCGCGTGGCTGGCACCTGGACGAGCGCCACGTGCTGGTGGGAGGAAGGCCGGTTTCCGGCAGCCTCTTCGATTTCGGCCTGTACCTCTTCCACAACGCCAAGCGACTTCTAGGCAAAGGCAGCGGTCCCTATTTCTATCTCCCGAAGCTCGAAAGCCACCTCGAGGCCCGGCTGTGGAATGACGTCTTCAACTTCGCACAGGATTCCCTCGACATTCCACGAGGCACCATCCGCGCGACCGTTCTGATCGAGACGATCCTGGCCGCGTTCGAGATGGAGGAGATCCTGTACGAGCTCCGGGACCACTCGAGCGGGCTTAACGCCGGCCGTTGGGACTACATCTTCAGCATCATCAAGAAGTTTCGTAACCGTCCCGACTTCGTCCTTCCCGACCGCGCGCAGGTGACGATGACGGTGCCGTTCATGCGGGCGTACACGCTGCTCCTGGTCAAGACGTGCCACAAGCGCGGTGCCCACGCGATGGGGGGGATGGCGGCATTCATCCCGTCACGGCGTGATCCCGAGGTCAATCGAGTGGCCATGGCGAAGGTCAAAGAGGACAAGGACCGCGAGGCGGGGGATGGCTTCGACGGCACCTGGGTCGCCCACCCAGACCTGGTTCAGGTTGCCACCGAGGCCTTCGATCGTGTGCTGGCCGATCGCCCGAATCAGCTGGAGCGGCAGAGGCCGGATGTTCACGTCAGCGCAAAAGAGCTCATCGATGTGCACGTGCCCGGAGAGACGATCACCGAGGGCGGCCTGAGACTCGATGTCAGCGTGGGCATCCAGTACATAGAGTCGTGGATGCGGGGAGTGGGCGCGGCGGCGATCAACAACCTGATGGAGGACGTCGCCACGGCTGAGATCTCGCGGTCGCAGGTCTGGCAGTGGTGCCGACATGAGGCGAAGCTGGCGGAGGGGCCGAGCGTGAACGCGGATCTGGTGCGCGAGATCGCGGACGGCGAGATGACGAGCTTGCGCGCCAAGCACGGCGAGGAGCTGTGGAAGAAAGGCCGGTTCAGCGAAGCGCGGCATGTGTTCGAGGAGGTCGCGCTTGCGGAGGACTTTCCTCTGTTCCTGACGTTGGTCGCCCAGCGTTACATCGACTGAGGCGGCTTAGGGGATAGCCCTCGGTGGGGCGGGCGGCTTGCCCGGCAGCCGCCGCCACTGCCTGGGGCCGACGCCGTTGTTGGGGTTGCCCGGCACGAACGCGACCGCGGACGGCTTGACCATGCAGTTGTCTTTGCGGACGACGCTGCGCTCGCCACCCTCCTGGTGCTCGATCACGACCGTCCTCTCGAGCACGGCGCGCACCCGCACCTGCTTGCCGTCGACCATTGCCGTAAAGCCGCCGCTGACCTCGTGGTTTGGGGGAGGGACGATGCTGGCGAGCGAGACGAGATCGACGATTTTGTTCATTGGCGGGCTTCCTCGGGCTAAGCGGCCGATTGCGCAGCCGCGGAAAATGAAAAGTGCCGAACACGCTGTTCGGCAACAGCGAAGTTTACCAGAACGTCACCCCGGCTCCCGGAAAGCGAGGCCAGAGCCAGATGCCTCAGGCGGCGGGGTTGTGCTCCTGCAGGCGCAGCTGGCGCGCCGCCTCGCGACCCCGTCGCGCCGCTTCCTTGCTCGCCAGGTGGCGGACACGGAGCTGGCTGGGATCGACCAGGAGACGGCGGCGGTTGACGAGGACCTTTGGCTCGCCCGGGGCCGGTTCTATGACCGCCGTGCGCTCCAGGACGGCCGTCACCCAGACGCGCCGGCCGTCGACCTCGGCTTCGAAGTCGGGGAGGATCTCGTCGTCCTCGTCCATTGAGACGCTGTCCAGCCGCACGAGCTCACCGCGGCTCGACTGCCCCTGTGCTGCCTGCTTTCGGTAGGAATCCATGTTCATATGCGAGATACCCGATTACTAGAACGGCCAAACCCAGGCCGAGATACGGAAGTAGGTACGCCGGAAAGACACCCAGCAAGTCGCGAACCCGCGGTCCCAGCCGCCGCCCGAGCTCGAGGAAGATCGCGGCCCAGATCGTGGCGGACACGAGTACGCACGGTATGAATACCCGATAAGGGACGTTGAGTATTCCCGACAGAGCGGAGATCACAATCCGCATCCCCGGGATGTGGCGGCCGATGATGATCGTCCACGGGCCCCATCGTTTGAAAGCGCCCTCCGCGCGATTGAGATTGTCCTCGGTCAGGCCGACATAGCGCCCGAATCGTCGGATGAATGGCCGGCCGTACTTGCGGGTGATGGTGAGATTGCAAGCGCTTCCCAGCACCGCGCCTGACACTACCGCCAGGTAGGCCAGCGGATAAGGGATGGCGCCGGTCGTGGTGAGGTAGCCCGCGTATGCGATCGCCGCGTCGCCGGGGGCCGGCAGCGGTACGCCCAGCTCCTCGAGAAAGATGACGACGAAGAGGCCGCCTGATTGGTGCTCGAAGATGAACACCCGGATCACGTGCGTGAGCGGCCTCAACCAGGACGGTTCCTGCAGCCATCCGGGGAGGAAGCTCGCTAGATGGGCTGCCTGCAACAGCATTCTGGAATTTGGGCCAACCCCAAAGGCCCCGCGCCGATTATATGTGCGTGCCGGTGCCTGCCCCCGCCGGTTGTTGAGGAACCAGCGACTCTGCCGCAGTCCACTCGAGCTCGGTTCCAAACACCCTATCGAAATGCTTTGCGTACGCCACGGCTGCCACCTCGACAGCCACCTGCCGCCCGGTCAACGCGGCCACTGAGGTCGGACGTTTGTCGGCATGGCCGCAGGGGATGATGCCATCGAAATGAGCGAGGTCGGTGGTGAGGTTGAGCGCGAAGCCGTGGCTTACCACCGGTCGATTGAGCTTGATCCCGATGGCCGCGAGCTTCTCGCCGTTCGACCAGACGCCGGTGAGACCACGCTCGCCAGGCTCGGAGGTGACACCAAGTTCGGCCAGGTAGTCGATCAAGGACCGCTCGATCCTCTGCAGATACTCGGGGATGGTGATGGCAAAGTGGGTCAGATCGAGGATCGGGTATCCGACCAGCTGGCCGGGTCCGTGATACGTCGCCTCGCCACCGCGATCGGACCAGACGACGTCGACTCCGCGCCGCGCGCGCTCCTCGTCATCCCACAGGAGGTGGTCGGCGGTCGCAGCCTTGCCCAGCGTGAACACATGCGGGTGTTCCAGGAGAAGCAGGGTGTCGGGCGCGCGGCCTTCGCGCACCGCGCCGACCAGCTCGGCCTGGAGGTCCCAGGCCGCGCGGTAGGGAGTGCTACCCAGCCAGCAGGCTCTTACGCGCGGGGACTTGCTCATCGGCGTGGTATGAGGAACGGACCAGCGGACCGGCTTCGACATGGCCGAAGCCCATGGCCACTGCTTTCTTCTTCAGCTCGACGAACTCCTCCGGCCGGTAGTAACGAACCACCTCGGCGTGCTTCTTGCTCGGCCGGAGGTACTGACCGACGGTGAGGACGTCGATGTTGTGAGCGCGCATGTTGCGAAACACCTCGAGCAGCTCGTCCTCGGTTTCCCCGAGGCCGACCATCAGGCCCGACTTGGTGGTCATGTGCGGCGCGAGCGCCTTCACGTGACGGAGCAGCGCGAGGCTGTTGGCGTAAACCGCCTTCGGCCTGATGCGCGCGTATAGCCGAGGCACGGTTTCGGTGTTGTGATTGAAGATGTCGGGCCCGGCCTCGACGACTGTCCGGACCGAGTGTAGGTCGCCCTGGAAGTCCGGCGTCAGCACCTCGATGGTGGTTTCCGGGCTGCGCCGGCGGATCGCCCGAATCGTGCGCGCGAATATGCCCGCACCGCCGTCGCGCAGGTCGTCTCGGTCGACCGACGTGATCACGGCGTGCCGCAGTCCGAGCTCGGCCACCGACTCGGCGACGCGAAGGGGCTCACCGAGGTCGAGCTCCGATGGACGGCCCGAGGTGACAGCGCAGAACCGGCAGGCGCGTGTGCAGACGTCGCCGAGGATCATGAACGTGGCGGTCCGGCGATTCCAGCAGTCGAAGATGTTGGGGCAGCGCGCCTCCTCGCAAACGGTGTGAAGGCGGCTGTCGCGCACGATCTGCTTCAGATCCTTGAAGTTCTCGCCTTCCGTGACGCGGATCCGAATCCACGGCGGAATGGCTTGCGGAGTCAGCGGCGCCGGGTCGCTCACAGGCGGATGCTCCCCGCCGTCCACTCCTCGAGCCGCTTCTTGATGAAGGCCAGGAACTGCCCAGCCATCATGCCGTCGATGATGCGGTGGTCGAAGCTGATGCACATGTTCATCATGTTGCGCACCGCGATTCCATCACCGACGACCACGGGACGGCGGACGATCGCCTCGGTCGTCAGGATCGCGGCCTGCGGCTGGTTGATGATCGGCTGGCTCGCGACCGAACCGGTCGCGCCGGTGTTGTTGAGCGTGAAAGTGCCACCCTGGACGTCATCGGGCTTGAGCTGCTTGTTGCGCGCGCGCTCGATGAGGTCGTTGAGCGATCGCACGAGATCGGTGAAACCGCGCTGGTCCGCGTCCTTGAGCACGGGCACGATGAGGCCGTCCGGAATCGAGACGGCGATGCCCATGTTGATGTAGCGCTTGAGGACGATTCCGTCATCCGTCCAGGTGGAGTTGAGCCACGGGAACTCCTTGAGGGCGTCACACACGACCTGCACGACGAAGGGGATGTAGGTCAGCGCCACGCCGTGGCGGGCCTTGAAGCCCTCCTTCTCCGACTCCCGGTAGCGAACCAGGTTCGTGATGTCGACCTCCTGCAGAGTCCACGCATGGGGCGAGGTGGCCAGGCTGCGCACCATGTGCTCGCCGATCGAGCGCCGCATTACGCTGAGCTTCACCAGCTCTTCGCGCGAGCCGTCCCTCGGCGCCTGCGGAGCGCGCTGGGGAGTGGGGGCCGGGAGCGCGGGACGGGTTGCGGCCGGAGCGGAGGCGGTGCGGCCCCCAACCGCCGCCAGCACGTCGTCTCGAGTCACCCTGCCGCCAAGGCCGCTGCCGCGCAGCGTGGTCGGGTCGAGGTTGTGCTCCGCGATGAGCTTGCGGACCGCAGGCGAGAGCCGGGCGCTGCCGTCGCCGCCGCCGTGCGCCGGCGCGGGGGCCTCGACCACGGGCCCCGGGGCCTCGGACGCCGCTTCGCTGACCGCCGCCGCCTGGGGCTGCTTGGCCGCAGGCTCAGCCTTGCCGGACGCAGCACCGGTGTCGATCTGTGCGATCACCGCCCCGACCTGGACCGTGTCTCCCTGCGCCGCGGTGATCTTGACCAGCTTGCCTTCGAACGGCGACGGGATCTCGGCGTTGACTTTGTCCGTGATGACCTCGACGAGCGGCTCGTCGCGCTTGACGAAGTCGCCCTCGTTCTTCAGCCACCGGTCGACGGTGCCCTCGGTGACCGACTCGCCGAGCTGGGGCATCTTGATTGGCGAAAGGGCCATGCGCTGGAATCGAGTGTAGGGCGTTGACCGGCCGGACGGCTTGCCGACCGCCGCCGGGGCCTACGGCTGCGTGAGCCTTGCGTCCTTGGGCTCGGATGTCAGCCCTGCGGTGGGGTTGTCAGCCTTCTGTGCTGCTGCGCGGCAGCGCTCGCAACACCAACTTCGTCTGGCTAACCGCAGCGTGCTGAGTACCCGACCAACCCTGGCCACTTGTGCACGATCCAGCCTAAGGTGCGGCGCCTCGCTGCAGGCCGGGACATGGGCCCAATTGCAACCGGGACATTTGACCTACCAGGCGACGTGGGGCGGACGCCCCCACCCAATTCCCAAGGCCATGAAATGGCCAAACGGATCTCGGCCCCGACGCCCGTCCCGAGCAGAAACGTACGTCCCGCCTAAGCGTTTGTCTGTAGGACTTTCGCTCCAGACGAAACCTCGCACCGGACAAAGCTCGATCCGGCATTTGGCACGTGGGCAAAAATTCCCAGTGACAACCCCTCCCGGGGGAACTACGGTGCATCGGCGGTCGTAGACAGACGCGCCTGGGGACGCCCAGCGCGGCGAAGTCGCCGGCCGCTTTGTTTTGCGGGGCGGCCACCAGCCAAGGTTTGGCAAAGGTCTGGCCGTGCTCCGCCAGGTCGCATGAATGGAGGGATAGATGGTTCGTAGATTGCTTGCCGTCCTCGTATCGATGGTCGCCGCGCTGGGCTTCTCGACGCAGGTGCTCGCGCTCGACTGTCACAACATCAGTCGGAACGTCTCGCCGGCCGAGCAGGCGTTCGCGACGAGTCAGACGCCGTTTCTAGCCTTTCCGATCGGCGTCGATCCCCAGACCAGCAAGACGGTGTTCTGGAACGTGATGCCCATGTTCAAGGGCAACTGGTACTTGCTCGCACTGACCGAAGGGGCTCCTGAACCGGTTGGAGCCACCATCGACATCTGGTGGGGATGGATCCCGCCAGGCACCGTTCCGGGCGTTCCCGGTAGCAATGGCAACTACACCAACGGCGGGGTGGACGACCTGCTCGGCATGGCAGCATGTCCGGTCGCGCGCCAGGACATCCACGGGATCGTGTCGGGTGCCTGCGGATTCGGACCCTAGAGACCAACCAATTTCGATTCGCGGAGCCTTGGGATGGCGCCCAGGGCTCCGCGGATGCCGTCCTCACAATTCTCCCTTGTGGGATTTGTTTCAATCGGCTGTTAAGCGAGCTAATTTGTGCGCTTTACAACGGAGGCGATCTATGCTCGCCGCGGGATTACCGGACAGGGCAGAGCAACGGGGTAATAGGCTCAACCCCGACGAGGGAAGGGGGCTCGCCCGCCACGCGTCATCCCCCGGTCGTCGAGCGCTGACCTTGCACGAAGGCCGGCGCTCCTTTCTTTGGTCTGACAGCCGAGGTACCGATGGCTAGACTGACCTACGGGCAGGTAGGGGTCCATGGGAACTGAGACGCTGGAGGGGTAACCCTCCTAACCTCCGCTTAGGGGGCTGAGTACTCTCGGTGCCCGCCACATCCCTTCAGGCTCAAACTGGCGCTCGGCCCGATCAGCCGGGCGTCAGGCTTTCTCACCGAATCGGCTTGGCCTGGCGCCTCCCACAGTCCATCGCCGGGATCGGTCGGGCGCGCTCAGACGCAATTCGTTTTCGAAAGTCTGGAGGCGACGCCCAGAATCGAACTGGGGATCGAGGTTTTGCAGACCTCTGCCTTGCCACTTGGCTACGTCGCCGCGCCCTTCGAGAACCCGATTCTACCGTCGCAGCTGTCCGGCTCCGAATGGCCGCTAGGCTAACGGTCGAGTTGGGACAGGAAGACTTCCGCGACGTCATGGCCCGCGTCGCCGCCAGCCTGGTGGTGATCAGCGCCCGCCTGGGGACCGGGTTCCGAGGCCTCACCGCGACCAGCCTCGTCTCCATCTCCGCCGAGCCGCCCTTGGTCCTTGTCGGCCTCGAGCGGGTGACGGTCACCCGGGACGGCGTCGTCGAGGGCAAGGCCTTCAACGTGAGCGTCCTCACGCGTTCGCAGGAGTTCATTGCCGAGCGTTTTGCGGGCCGGGCGCCGGCGGTCGCGGCCGCCTGGAACGACATTCCGCACCACCTCGGCGCCAACGGCATCCCGCTCATCGACGGCTGTGCCGCGTGGCTCGAGTGCCGACTCGTGCACGTGTACGAGGCCGGCGATCACGACATCTGCGTGGGTGAGGTCGAGAATGCGGTCAAGGGCACTGGCGAGCCGCTGATCCTGTGGGACCGCTCCTTCTGGACCCTCCGCTAGTAGGGCAGGTCGTCCTCGTCCATGCCGAAGTGGTGGCCGACCTCGTGAAGGATCGTTCGCCGCACCTCCTCCACCAGGGCCTTCATCGAATCGGTCGCGAGCTCATGCGAGCGCTTGTAGAGAGTGACCCGCTCCGGCATCCCTTCGCCGGCGCCTAGCGCCGTCGCTCCCTCGTACAGCCCCATCAGGCCTTCGGACGAGCTCTCCTCGATGACGAAGATCGTGTTCTCGAGGTACGGCTTGAACTCGTCGGGGATGGAGTCGACGGCGGCCTGCGCCGCGGCCTCGAACTGCGCCATGCTGACGTGCACATGGAAATGATCGCGAATGGCTGATATCAAGAACGTCACGGTGGTCGGCGCCGGGACGATGGGTTCGCAGATCGCCCTACAGACCGCATTGGCCGGCCGCTACCAGGTCACGCTCGTCGATGCGGTCGCAGGCCAACTGGAGCGCGCCCGCGCCCAGAATCGCAAGCTCGTCGACCGCGCGGTGGAGAAGGGCAGGCTGACAAAAGACCGCGCGGATGCGGCCCTGGATCGGATCACCGACAGCGGCGATGTCGAAAGCGCGGCCGCCAAAGCCGACCTCGTCATCGAGGCGGTCATCGAGGACTTCGACACCAAGAAGGGCGTCTTCAGCGCGTTGGGCACGGCGGCTAGAAAGGACGCGATCCTGGCCAGCAACTCGAGCACCATCGCCATCAGCCGTCTCGCAGACCTCACAGGCAATCCCGCGCGCTGCTGCAACATGCATTTCTTCCACCCCGTCACGGTCATGCAGCTCTGTGAGGTTGTGAAGGGACCGAAGACAGCGGACAACACCATCACGGCGGCGACCGGGTTCGTTCGCACCATCGATCGCACGCCGGTCGTGCTCAACAAGGAGATCTGGGGCTTCATCGTCAACCGCATCCTGTTCGCGGCGTCGGAGGAGGCGATCAGGCTGCTGGAAGGCGGCTATGCGAGCGCCGAGGACATCGACATCGCCGTGCAGAAGGGACTTAACTGGCCGATGGGCCCGTTCCACCTTCTCGACTTCAGCGGCCTCGACATCTTCTATGGCGCGATGAAGGACCGCCACCGCCAGGGCGAAGGGAGCGACGCGCCGCCAGTGCTCGACAAGCTGATCAAAGACGGCAAGCTGGGGCGCAAGACCGGCGAGGGTTTCTTCAAGTACTGAGGGGCACAATTGGGGTGCCCCCGTAGCCCAATTGGCAGAGGCAGCCGGCTTAAACCCGGTCCAGCGCGGGTTCGACCCCCGCCGGGGGTACTGGGCCTCCGCCGGGCGGCAGCCTAGAATCCAACTGAGTGGCCACCCACGCTGAAGAGGATCCGGACGAGCCGGACGAGCCCGAGTCCCCGAGCGCACCTGACAACGGCGCGAACGCGCCCACTCGGATGGTGCCTTCGGTCGGGCTGCCGAGCCGGGAGTGGGAGTACTCGACCCACGTCCTGACCCTGGCGCAGGTCACCGACGGAAAGACTCTCGTGCAGGTGCTGAAGGATTCGGCCGGCGAAGGCTGGGAGCTGGCCGACATCGTCGACGGGGGGGAGAAGCGCGTGCTCCTGATGAGACGGCCGAAGCGCGGGCAGCGCGAGGCCAGACGCGTTGGGTTCGCGCCTCCCACGCAAACCTGACCTCCGTCGCCGTTCGCCGGAAGCGGCGCGTGCTGGTGGTCGAGGACGACGGACCAATTCGCGCCCTGGTGGCTGAGATCATTCGCCAGCAGGGCCACGAGGCGCTCGAGGCCGCGAACGGCGCAAGCGCGATCGAGCTGGGCCGCGCCGCGCAGCCGGACCTGGTTCTAGTCGACTGGGTGCTGCCCGACATCAGCGGCACCGAGGTGATCCTCGAGCTGCGCCGCCAGGGCCTGGTCTGCCCGATGGTCATGCTCACGGGACGCACCAACAAGATGGACGAGGTCGTCGGCCTCGAGGTCGGCGCGGACGACTACATCACCAAGCCGTTCGACTCGCGCATCCTGGCTGCTCGCGTCAACGCGCACCTGCGGCGCTCGACGTTCGCCTCGTCGGGCACGGGTCCTGAGGGCCTGCTCACGGTCGGAGCGATGCAGATCGACAACGCGGCGCGACGCGTGCGGATCGGCGACGAGGAGATCCCGCTCACGATGACCGAGTTCAACCTCGTCGCGGTGCTCGCGGCCAACCCTGAACGCGTGCTGACCCGCGCCCAGCTTCGCGACAAGGTCTGGGGCTACCCGCACGACCTCGACGACCACTCGGTCGACCCGCACGTGCAGCGGCTGAGACGCAAGCTGTCGAGGCATCCCGAATCGGGCGTCGTGCTCGACGCCGTGCCGGGCCTGGGTTACCGCCTGTCGGTAAGGTCCGTTTGATTCGTTACGTGGTGAATGGCGATGGGTGATCCAAGACCGATAGGCATCTTCGACTCGGGGGTCGGCGGGCTGACCGTGCTAAGCGCGATCCGCAAGCGGCTGCCGCACGAGCCGACGATCTACCTCGCCGACCTGTTCCATTTCCCGTACGGGCCGCGCTACCAGGACGAGGTGCGCGGGTTTGCGTTCGAGATCATCCGCTACCTCGAGGCGCGCGACGTGAAGCTCGTCGTCATCGCCTGCAACACCGCCACGGCGGCCGCGCTCAACCAGGCGCGCGAGCATTTCGAGATCCCGATCGTCGGCGTCATCAGCCCCGGCGCGCAAGCCGCGGTCGACGCGACCCAGAACCACCGCGTCGGGGTCATCTCCACCGAAGGCACGATGCGCAGCCAGGAGTACCTGCACGCGATCAAAGAGATCGACCCGATGATCGGTGTCTTTCAAAAGGCATGTCCTGAGCTGGTCGACATCGTCGAGTCGGGCGACGCCGATTCGCCTCGGGCGGAGGCGGCGCTCGAGCGCGACCTCGCGGAGATCGTGCGCCTCGGGGCGGACACGTTGGTGCTCGGCTGCACGCACTATCCGCTGCTCAAGCCCGCGATCGAGCGGGTCTACCCCGGCGCGTTCAACCTGGTCGACTCCGCGCTCACCACGGCGGCGAAGGTCGAACGCCACCTCGACCATTCGCGCCTGCGCGCCGACTCGACCGAGCCGCACCATGATGTGCTCGTGACCGCGAAGCCGCGGCACTTTCACGATGTCGGCGCCAACATCTTCGGCGAGACGGTCGACGCCGAGGAGGTACGCATCTGGGAGCAGCAAAAGCACAGAGGACCT
>DASPYG010000089.1:0-2782 GCA_035636885.1 Candidatus Nitrosopolaris sp. | reverse complement strand
CTTCCACAGCACCTCGGTGAAAAGTTCGGTCGCACTTTCCGCAGGATTCGTGCCGCTTTCCACATGCGATCGACAGGCCTTTCGAGCGACTCTATGAGTGATGAGCCTGGTCGCCACCGAGAGAGCCACATCGATTGAGCTCGCGACCGGAGTCGAGGAGCTACGGCAGCGGATCGCTGCACTCGTCGCCCGGCGACAGCAGCTGCGGAGATCCGGCGCGAGTCGAGCGTCGCTCGAGCAGAATCGCCGCCAACTCGCGCGCAGTCAGTCGGAGCTTGGTCACGCGCTTATCGAATTGCACCGGCCGCCTCTCCTACACGGCTAAGCCGCCGCGCAACACGCTCGCCTGGACCGGGCGATCCCGCACTTGAGATCAGTCCGGGTTAGAGCGGCGAGGAGTGAATTGGTCGCATGTCGCGGTGCCTCGGATCGGTCCCCGTACGAACCGGCACCCGCCCAGCGCGAGCGGAGGAAACATGTACTTGCAACGGTTGCAGCTCACCTCGGGCGTGGGAGCGGGTCGGTAGTGCGCCTGTGTCTTGGATAGGCCCCAGATCCTCACGTCATCCGACCTCCTTTGGAAGCGCGTCCTGGCCGTGGCATGGCTTTTTGGCTGTCTCGCCGCTGGCCGAAGATGGTACTCGGAGCGGGTTTCCGGGGCCGAGCACCCACAGTCTCGTTTTGTCTTCAAGACCGGTCCGGTACGGCAGCCCCCACGCTCGGTCATTCGACTCCGGCGCCGCTCCGTAGCGCGCCGTCAGCCGGCGGGCCGACCGGGGCGCAGCAACGGCACGGCCTGGTGCCGCGGCGCATCGCCATCGTCATCGAGGATCGGCTCGGGGGAGTACTGAGCCACGTACACGCGGCGCAGGCGATCAGTCGTGTTCGGGCCGCTGCGATGGAACACGGTGCTCGAAAAGCAAACGATGCTGCCGGCGTCGACGATCGCGGGCACACCGGGGTCGTCGCCGAAATACCCAACCATGTCGTTGGTCGCCGGATCTCGGCGGTGTGGCACCACCTCGCGCGTGCCGGCGCGGTCGTACGGCAGGACGTAGACGGTGCCGTTCGTCTCGTCGACGTCGTCCAGCGCGATCCAGCACGTCACGTACTGGAGATGCTCGTACGGGATGTAGCCGCCGTCCTGATGCCAGGAGAAGCTCGTCTCGCCGTCGGTGCCCTTGACGACGAACTGGTCGTTGAACAGGTAGGCCTCCTGACCAATCGTGGCGCGGCAGACCTCCCGCATTGCCTCGCCGAGCAACAACTGACGCAGTGAGTGGCTGCGTGTCGAGCAGTCGTTGACGAAGTAGCGTTGACCACGCCGGTCGAGACCTATGACGTCGGTTCCGGCCGCGTCCATCTCCGCGTCGCGCTCGTCCATGAACCGCTGGCACTCGCGCCGCAGGACCTCGAGCGACCCGGTGTCGAGCGCATCCTCGAGGACGAACCACCCCTGGTCACGGTAGGCGCGAATGTGGTCGTCGGTGATCATCGGCGGTCTCCTGCCGAAGTCTGACGGTTCGCCCGAACTTCACCGAACCTTCCTCGGCAGCTCAAAACCAGAGAAGACGATGTGCCTTCAGCCGAGCCGGAAAAGGCGAAGCCCCGCACCTGCGGGGCTTCGCGCGAACAACTGACGAAAAAGGCTAGATGCCGCGGCCGCTGTAGTAGCTGCCGAGGTCGTTCCGGTAGCTGTCGTCGCGGTAGGTGTTCTCGTCGAACTCCGGCGCGTTCTTGATCTCGTCCTTCGTGAGGTTGACGAAAATCGTCTCCGTGTCGGGATCGATTTCGCGAACCATGCCGGCGGGAAGCATCACCTTCTTGCCGAAGATCCACGGCCCGGTGTCCACGACGATGAAGCTGCCGCCGACCTCATGGGTCGCTTCGTCAACCTTGCCGATCTTCCCGTCGCGGGCTTCGACGTTGAATCCGTTCAAGTCAATGTTCGGTGGTGTCGCGACTGCAAAGGTCCATGTCTCGATGGTCGCCATACCAACCTCCCTTCGAGGCTATGCCTCGCTCGGTTTTCCTACCTTGGACTCGACTCTCGCCTACCCTCGAGGCCGTCCCCGAAACTCCCCCGCTCGATGGCTCCGAGATGCACATTTTTGTAGTCGAAATGAGACTGCCAGCCCGAATCTCACCGGAGGTTTCGGACCTTTATGCCAGGGAACCGTCGCACCACCGAGACCTAGGAAGGGGTGGGCGAGATGGCTGATATCAACAAGTTCTCTGAGCAGGTGATCGACTTGGCCGAGCGGCTTGCGGACATGTCTGACGCCGCAAAGGGCAAGGGTGGTCGCAGACGGAGTCTGGGACCACAGTGGGTAGTTCTCCCGGCCGCGGGCGCAGGCCTCTACGCACTAGCCACAAACGGTTCATTCACCCGCCAGGCCAAGGGCGTCATGAACCAGGCGGGGCGCGCGCCTCCGAGCTGCCAGACGATCTGCTGAGTCGTATTCGCCAGACCTCGCAGACGTCATCCAGCGGAAACAGCCGCCAGCCCCGCCGCCAGAGCAGCGCCCGTCGCAAGACCAACGCCGCCAAAACCAGTTCCGGTCGCTGACCGCCTCTCGAACGACAGATGAGGATTGACCGGGGCGCCCTGTGGCTGCGGCGACACAGAAGCGCCCCGGCGCTTCCACGGTACACCCCCGTGTAAATCCCGCGCGAGCCCAGGGAAAGTTTCGGCTCAACGCGGCGTCTATATCTTCAGGGCCAGCGATGCGGCGGCTGGCCCTACCCTTTTCTGCCTGCACCGAGCGAGCTTCCGCGGAAA
>DASPYG010000088.1:0-2277 GCA_035636885.1 Candidatus Nitrosopolaris sp. | reverse complement strand
CTCCTTGAAGGTCTGGTACGGACCCCACAGCACACCGGCGGCGTCAAACGCGGCCGACAGGCTGCCGACCGTGCGCACCGAAACCCACGCCTCGAGCAGCTCGCAGATGTCCTGCCTCCCGCGCCACCGATCGCCCTCGTTGTTGAAGTACAGCCCGAGGCGCGCCTCGAGATTTCGGAACTCGCCGCTCAGCCCGGTCGCCTCGACCAGGCTGCGCCACTGGCGGGGCGTGAGCGCGAGGATGATCACGCGGCGCCCGTCGCGCGTGACGAAGTCCCTGCCAAACGTCCCGAAGACGTGGTTGCCAAATCGGCCGCGCGGCTCGTCCTCCAGGACCGCCTCACCGATGAAGCCGAGATGCCCCGTTACCGCGAGGCCGACGTCGGCAAGGCTCAGCTCGACGAGCTGGCCCTCCCCGGTGAGGCGGCGATGGCGCTCGGCGGCGAGGATGGCGGTCGCGGCGAGAAATCCGGTCATCGCGTCCCACGCCGGGAGCACGTGATCGACGGCGCCTTCGATGTCTTCAGGCCCGGTCACGTAGGGAAAGCCGAGGGCTGCGTTGACCGTGTAGTCAACCGCGGCGCTGCCGTCGCGGTTGCCCGTGATGACGACCATGATCAGGTCGCCCCGCAGCTGCTTCAGCTCTTCGTACGAGCTCCAGCCGGACACCGGCAGGTTCGTGAGGAAGATGCCGCCTCCGTCACCCGGCGCGGCAATCAGCTTCGCGACCTTCTCCTGGCCCGACGGCTGCCGCATGTCGATCGTGACCGAACGTTTGCCAACGTTGAGGCCGGCCCAATACAAACTGCGGCCGCGGTGCAGAGGCCAGCGACCGATGTCGACGCCACCGCCGGGCGGGTCGACCCGAATGACGTCCGCGCCCATGCCGGCCAGCGTCGCTCCACCGAGCGGCGCGGCGACGAAGGCCGAGATCTCCACGATGCGCAGCCCGGAGAGGATTCCCACCCCCATGGATTCGTCATGCTAACCGGGACGTGCGGACCGACCTGACCGTCGACGACCTGGGCAACCTGCTGTCACAGCCGCTGGTGGCGACTCTCGCGACCTACCGCAAGAGCGGCGAGGTGCTGCTTTCGCCGGTGTGGTTCGAGTGGTCGGATGGCGGATTCAACGTCGTGGTGGGACGCAAAGATGTCAAGGCGCAGCACCTGCATCGCGACGCCCGTGCGAGCGTCGCGGTTTACGAGAACGACATGCCCTTGCGCGGCCTGGAGCTGCGCGGCACCGCGAGGATGTTCACCGAGGGCCTGCACGAGCTGAGGCAGCGCATCTACAAGCACTACATGGGCGAGGGCCCGAAGACGCCCGACGACGCGGAGATCGGCGTGCGCATCGAGGGCACGATCCGGGCCTGGGACTTCGCGGACTAAAGGCTTATCGCTTCGGGAGGAAGTCGAGCAGCAGCGCGTTCAGCCGATCCGGTTCCTCGAGCGGAATGAAATGGCACGCTCCCTCGAGCCGCTCGTATCGCCAGGGGCCCGTGACCTTCGACCTGGAGCTGACCATGGCATCCTCGGTGAGATAGAGGTCGGCGGTGCCGAAGACGCCCATGGTCGGCGCGGAGACAGGCGGCAGCTTGAGTCCTGTCCCGCCGACCAAGCGCTCGACCGGCACATTGGCGCGATACCAGTTGAGAGCCGCGGTCAGCGCCCCCGGCTCGGACAGCGTGACCGCGTAGGCGTCGAAACCTTCGCCGCCGCCCTGCAGGAGCGTGCGCATCAGATACCAGTCGTTGCGCTGCACGAGGTCCTCGGCGACGCCCTCGAATTGAAACAAGATCCGATACCAGCCCTTCTGCAAGGCTTCTAGCACGGGCAGGCCCGCGGCGCCCGGAGCACCAACCGAGATGGCGACCAGGTGGTCGACGCGATTCGGCGCCAGCATGCCGACGAACCACGCCACCGCTGCTCCCCAATCGTGGCCCACGACGTGAGCGCGCTCGATCCCAAGCGCGTCCATGATCCCGGTCACGTCGGCGACGATCGACGGCATCGCGTAATCGACGACCGCCGTCGGCCGATCGCTGCGTCCGCGTCCGCGCATGTCGGGAGCAATCGTGCGGAAACCGGCGCCGTTCAAAGCCTTCACCTGGTGGCGCCACATAACGGACGTATCGGGAAAACCGTGCAGCAGGACGACCGGCGTTCCTTTGCCCTCATCCCATACCTCGAAGCCGAGACCGTTAGCCTGGACCCGCGTCATCAGCTCTCGGTCGCTTCGGGAGCCGGCGCGAACATCTTGCCGATGAACTGAGTC
>DASPYG010000087.1:0-6358 GCA_035636885.1 Candidatus Nitrosopolaris sp. | reverse complement strand
CGCTTCAGGTCCTCGACCAGCACGCTCGGGTGATAGAACCCCATCGGCTGGTTGTTGAGCAGGCCGCAGCCGAACTCGACGGCGTGATTGAGCTTCAGCCATGCGGTCTCATACGCCGTCCGCGCGAAGGCGGCGGCGTGGGATCGGCAGAAGCCGTACACCGCGAAGCCCTGCACCGCGGCGAAAAGCATGTCGGCGACCTCGCGCGGCACCTTGTTGGCGAGGCAGCCATCGACGAAGTCGCCCTCGAGCGACGACATCTCGACGTGGTTGAGGTGGCGCGTCATCGCCCGCCTGAACATGTCCGCACCGCTCGGCGACATGCCCGCGACCCTCATCGCAATCTCGATGATCTGCTCCTGATAGAGGATCACGCCCATCGTGTCCTTGAGAATCGGCTCCAGCAGCGGGTGGGCGTATGTGACCGGTTCGCGGCCTTGCTTGCGGCGGATGTATGGATGCACCGCGTTGCCCTGGATCGGCCCCGGCCGGATGATCGCGACCTCGACCACGAGGTCATTGAAGCTCTGCGGGCGAGTGCGGGGAAGGGTCTGCATCTGCGCCCGTGACTCGATCTGGAAGACGCCGATGGTGTCCGCCTGGCTGCACATCTTGAACACCTGCGGGTCGTTCAGCGGCAGCTGGTCCAGGTCAGGCCTGACGCCCGTCTTGTCTCGAATCAGCTCGAGCGCCTCGGCGACGACCGAGAGCGTTCTCAGCCCGAGCATGTCCATCTTGATGAGGCCGAGGTCCTCGACGTCGTCCTTGTTGAACTGGACGACACGGCGTCCCTCCATCGTCGCCGGCTCGACCGGCACGATGTCGACCAGCGGCTGGCCGGTGACGAGCATCCCGCCGTTGTGGATGGAGAGGTGACGAGGGAAGTCCTGCACCTCGCGGCACAGCTGCAGGAACTGCTGCCAGCTCTGCGGCCTCATGTCGGGTGGTGGCACCGCGCCCGTCATCGAGTCCTCGACGTCTTCGGTGAACCATCGGTCGACGCCTTTGGCCAGCCGGTCGACCAGCTCGGCTGAGAAGCCAAGCGCCTTGCCCACCTGCCGGATCGCCATCCGCGGCTGGAAGGTGACGACATTGCAGACCATCCCGGTCCGCTCCCATCCGTACTTGTTGTAGACGTACTGGATCACCTGCTCACGGTGCTCGGTCGAGAAGTCGATGTCGATGTCGGGCGTGCTCGTCATCTCCTCGTGCAGGAACCGCTCGAAGAGGAGGTTGTGCTCGATGGGGTCGACGCGTGTGATCCCGAGCACATAAGCGACGATCGAGTCGGCGGCCGACCCACGTCCCTGGCCCGGCACGCCGTGCTCGCGTGCGAATCGCATCAGGTCCCAGTTGATCAGGAAGAACTCGGCCAGGCCGGTCTTCTCGATCACCTCCAGCTCGCGCTGGAGCCTCTGCGTGACCGCAAACGTGATCGGTCGGTAGCGCGCCCGCACGCCCTCGAAACACAGCTTGTACAGAAACGAGAATGGGGTCTCGCCTTCGGGGACCGGGTAGCCGGGGAAGCGGACCTTGCGAAAGTCGAGTTCGAGGTCGCACTGGCCGGCGATTTCCCAGGGCGTGGCCAGCGCCTCGGCATGGCCCTTGAACAGCGGACGCATATCGTCACCGCCTTTGAGGCAGTGCTCGGAGTTTAGAAAGAGGAACGAGCGCGCCTCATCGAGGGTGGCGCGATGACGGATAGCGACCAGCACGTCGTGAAGCTGCCTCCGCTCGCGAGCGTGATAGTGGACGACGTTGGTGGCCACGGCCAGAGCGCCGCATCGCTTCGCCATCTCCGCGCGCCCTTCCAGCACCCATGAGTCCTCAGGACGAAGGTGGTGGTGGAGCTCGCTGAACACGTTTTCTTTGCCCAGCGTCTCCTGGATTCCGCGCAGTCGATGCTCGTCGTCGGTGGCGCTGAGATAGAAGAGATCGCCTCGATGTTCGGCGACGGTGGCCAGAGGGGCCCGCGCCTCGCCCTTGGGCTGGTCGGCGTGGGCGAGGCTGAGGAGCCGGCAGAGGTTGGAGTATCCCTGCAGGTTGCGGGCGATCAAGACGAGCTCGGCTCCGTCGACCTCCAGGCCGGCGCCGATCAACGGCTTGACGCCGACCTTGCGGCAGGCTTGCAGGAACCTGACCGCGCCATAGACTCCGCCGGTGTCGGTGATGGCGAGCGCCGGCATCTCCAGCTCGGCGGCGCGCTTGGCCAGCTCGGCGGGATGCGAGCCGCCGTCGAGGAAGGAGAAGTTGGAATGGCAGTGGAGCTCGACGTAAGGCCTCACCTTTGGACCCGAGCTGCTTCTGACAGCCCGTTGCCGCCGGCAGCGGCGCGGGTTATGCTCTTCAACGGCCTGGGCAAGACGCCCGGGCGTTTTTGTTTTTCTGGCGCTTTTGCGGCCAGGGAGGTTTGACGATGCTCTCCGACGACGAGTTCCTGCACGCCTTCTTCAGCGCCGAGCTGCCGAACTCGGACTTCCATCACCGCGACCACCTGCGCCTGGCGTGGCTGATGGTGCGCCGCCATGGCCTGGCGGCAGCCGAGACCAGGGTGGCGGAGGGGATCCAGCATTTCGCGGCAAAAAATGGCCACGCCGCGCGCTACCACGACACCATGACCCGCTTCTGGGTGCGCCTGGTCGCTCATGCGGTCGCGAACAAGCCAGAGATACAGGACTTCGAGGCTTTCCTCGAGGCGTATCCGATGCTGCTCGATCCAGCACTGCCGTTCCGGCACTGGCGCCGCGAGGCGATGTTCACACCCGAAGCCCGGGCGGAATGGACAGAGCCCGACCTGGTCCCGCTGCCCTTCTAGTCATAGATCCGCTCAACGAACCACTGGTCGCGATCGAGGTCGTGGTAGAGCTCGCAGAGCAGGTTGCTGCCCACCACCACTTTCCAGTACTCGCGGACGACCAGCCGATTCCACCATTCGGTCTCGACCTTCCAACGTGCGATCGGGTCGATGGCGCCGCTGAGCGCACCGGACACGAATGCGGGTGAGCCGTCGGCGGCCAGCGTGAGCTCGACCGCGCCTGGAGGCGAGAGGAGGCGGGTCACAGGCCGAGGCGTCTTGAGAAGATTTGACCGATGACCACGCTGTGGGGTGCGCCGCTGCGCCGGATCGAGGTCGACAGCGGCAAGGTGCGGATGAACAGCTGGCCGTTCACGATCCCGGCGGTCCGCGAGCTCGCCGAGAACGGGTTCGAGCCGGCGTCTGGGCTCACGATGTTCATCGGGGAGAACGGCAGCGGCAAGTCGACGCTGGTCGAGGCCATCGCGGCGGCGTGGGCCAGGCACGTTCGTGCCCATCGCGGCAACGTCTCCCTGGCGGCGACCGCGCGGCCTTCAGATGAAGACTCCAACCTCGATCGGGCACTTCGCCTGATCGGCACGAGGGGAGGCGGGAAGGGTGGATTCTTCCTGCGGGCTGAAAAGATGCACGAGCTCTTCACCGCGGTCGGGCCCGAGGGTCTATGGGCCGACCGCTTCGGAGGCGTCGACCTGCATGCGCGGAGCCACGGCCAGGCCTTTCTGCAGGTGCTCAAGACAAGGGTCGTCGATCCTGGCCTGTACCTGTTCGACGAACCCGAGGCCGCGCTGTCGTTCTCGTCATGCCTGGGTTTGATCGCGCTGCTGGCGCAGATACCAACGGAGGGGATGCAGGCGATCGTCGCCACCCATTCGCCCCTCATTGCGGCCACACCCGGCGCGACGTTGATAGAGGTGGGCGAGTGGGGGATGAGGAAGGTCGCATATGAGGACCTCGAGCTGGTGCGATCGTGGCGCCATTTCCTGGACAGCCCTGAGAGCTACGTGAAGTACCTCGGCCCCGGCTGAGCTGTCGCATCAAGAGACCCAGTCGAAGCGCTGGGCGGGGAGTGGGGAAGATATGAAGGCCGGCCGCGGCCTACGCACGACGCTATCGCCGTGGCGTTCCTGCAGCCGCTCGAACGCGGCGGCGACCTCCTCGCTCGTTCCGTCATTGCCCGCCCACAACCGCAATTGACGACGCCCGGCCGCCTCGAGCACCGGGAGCTCGATCCACAGTTCGGTGATGGGTGCCCGGGGCTGCCACTCTTTGATCCATCCACCGATGAGCCCGAACAGCTCGGCTGCGCTCGAGAGTGGATGGCGGACCAAGGACGACCGCTCGTCGGGCTCGCCTGATTCATAGGCGAGTCGCACGCGCACACGCTTTGCCCCCGCGCCGCGCAGGCCCAGCTCATCGGCAAGGTCGCCGCAGAGGGCGCGGGACACGAAGAGCAGCGCCTCGCGATCTTCCACCGGCGGCTCGAACTGGCGATGCGCGCTCGAGAACTGCGGCGGGCGCCATGGAGTGAGCTCGTCTGGTTCCGAGCCGCGTGCGAGCAGGACCGCGTGCCTTCCCTCGCGGCCAAGTTGGCTCTCGAGCTCTCGGGGGCCGATCGCAGCCACCGCACCAAGCGTGCGCAGGCCGAGCAGGTCGAGTCGCTCGAGCTGCTCAGCATCGAGGGCGAGCTCGCGCGAAGGAAGCGGAGCGAGGAAGGCTCGCGCATCGTCAACCTGCACGAGACGCCCTGGGCGCGCACGTGTGGCGGCGACTCGTGCCGAGAAAGGTCCGGGCCCCACGCCGAGGCGCGGTTCGCGGCCGATCGCGGTCCTGAGCCTGCGCCGGGCTTCACGGATCGAATCGCCCGGCCTGACGACGCCGCTCACATCGAGCCATGCGATGCCTTCGACCTTGACCTCGACCGCCGGCGCAAGGTCGTAAAGCGCGGATGAGATGAGCTCGCGCAATCGAGAAGCGGCCTCAGGGTCGGGCGCGAGAAATGTTGCTTGCGGACACAGGTGCTCGGCCTGACGGAGCGGCATCCCCGGCGCCACACCGAAAGGCAGTGCCTCCTCTGACGCTGCGATGACGTGGTCGTCCCACTGGCCGACGACGACAGGGCCGCCATAGAGGTCGGAGCGCTTCGCGAGCTCGAGGTGATTTGTCAGACCACAGCAGATACGCATTCCATCTCTGCCTTTTCAAGCGGCACCTCGATGACAGGAGTGACAAAGGGAAGCTGCGTTCCGAGCTGGTAGCGGATCTCGAGCTCTGACTCACCAAGAGGTGGCGCGACCCGATTCTTGAGACAGCGCGTGATCGTGCGCAAGCCCACGAGCTGGCCTCGGTCCCATACCCAGTCGATGCGCGAGAAGCCAAGGCTGAGGCTGGAGGCGTGGGCGAGGGCGCGCCCGGGAGCATCGACCACTCCCACGAGCACGGTCCCAGAGCGATTGGCGCTTGCCTCCAGCGGCCCGAGCCAAGGCTCTGGGATCTCCCCCATTAAAAGGATGAAGCCCGCGCCAGCGCGTGCCAGCGCAGTCGCCGCTTCACCCGACGGTTCGGGATCGAGACGAACCACGGTCAATGAGCTCAGCTCCGGATCGAAGGGCGAGAGCGACCATGGGTCGAAGTCGCCACGAGCATCGATGACCACCGCGTGCGCGAACTCACGGGTGGCGGCGGCGAGCAGGTTCAGTGCGAGTGTTAGCTTGCCGGAGGTTCCGCTTCCGGTCAGGAGCGTGAGCCGGCCGCGAGGCAGGCCTTCGATTCCACTCAGGCGATCGAGTGGGGTACAGCTTGGCCAGGGCTGCGGGGGCGGAAGCTCTCCCGCCCTCGTCAGCGCCTGGCTGCCAAAGCGGACCCGAATCGTGCTGATGGCGTGTTCGAGCTGTGTTGCCTGCATCGTTCTCCAAAGGGCGGGCCTCCGGTTGGGACGCAGGTATAAGAAGGAGGTGGCTACAGACTAACGAACAGATGTTCGATAGTCAAGCTCCTCCTTTCTTTATGCCGACATGGCATTGGCGGCCGGGTTTATCCCGGCCGCAACTTTGTCTCTCATGCCACTGACGTGGTGAGGAGGGAGGGTATCCACTGGGGTCCCCGCGCGAAGCGCGGGAGGAACTTGGTTCCCTTTCATAAATGAGCGCCGGGGCTCCACAGAACCCCGGCGCGTAACGATCGACTAGGTAACTACGAAAGAAGAAGTTGTTACTTCTTCTTCTTGGCGGCCTTCTTCTTGGCTGCCGGCTTCTTGGCGGCCTTCTTCTTAGCCATCATTCTCTACCTCCTTCGCTTAGTGATACGGACCCGAGGTTCCATGTATTGGCGGGCTGGATTCCCTCGTGTGACGTCGTGGACGATTTCTTCTGCACGTACCTCCTATGCAACCCAACGGGTTTCGCCGCGCAGCCTCTTCGATGAGGTCTCCGAGACGTTGGCGGTCATGCGAAATGGTCCGCTTACTCGCGTCGGGTCCGTCGCCTCTGTGGTGGCAACCACGAGCAGCATCGCCATACAAGTTGTGTTGATACATCGATTGCATCC
>DASPYG010000086.1:0-10854 GCA_035636885.1 Candidatus Nitrosopolaris sp. | reverse complement strand
GCTCGCGTTCGCGCTGTCCTTCGACGAGGTGATCGTGACCACCTTCACAGCCGGCGCGCAGAGCACCCTACCGATCTGGATCTTCGGTCAGATCCGGCATGGGATCCTGCTTCCCGAGGTGAACGTGGTGGTGTCCTTCGTGATCCTGGTCACGATCATCCCGGTGCTGATCGCAGCCCGGCTCACTGGCGGCGGGGGCGCCGCGAGGGTGCCCGCCGCCAGTAGCCTCCCGGACCAGGTAGAGACTAGTGGATGAACATCGGAACGACGATCGACGCCATCCACAACGCCAGGCCGACGGCGATCATGCCGATCTTCTTGTAGCGCCAGCCGATCGCTGCCAGCACGAAGGCGACGAACGCCAGGATCAGAAAAATGACGCTCAGCGTGATGCTCGAAAGGCGGGGGATCAGATCCGCGAGGGACCACAGCGCCAGGCCGACCGCGATCAGGTCCGTCTTCTTGAAGCTGAGGCCGATGGCGGCGACCACAAAGACCACGAACGCGATGATCAGCAGAAGCTCGCTAAAACTCATAGCCGAATTATCGAGCCCCGGCCCGCCAGTTCAGCGTCAAAACGCGCGTCAATTCCGCCGACCAATTCCGCACCGTTGGCGAGCGGCCTCAAGGGATCGACGCCAAACGTGCGGAACAGATGGGCTTCTAGCTGGGACGAGCGAGGTCGCCCAGCAGGTGCACGCCCCACGCCCTCGGCATCAGCCCCTCTGACATCACCGAGGCCCTGAACATGAAGCCGTTGAAGGCGAGGTAGGTCGGGTCGGGCACGGCTCGGAGCGCCGCCACCTCCAGGCCGCAGCGCTCGGCCAGGCTCCGGATGGCGCCCTCCGTGTTGGCGCGGTACTGGACTGGAAACGTGTCCGCCTCAACACGGCCATACAGCCGCGGCACCAGCCTTCGCTGCAATTGCGGCAGGGCGCGCCCGAGCCGGTTGAAGGCGAGCAGGGGGTTGCGAAGGTTGGGCGTGAGGAAAACGAAGTGACCTTTGGGCCGCAGCACACGACGAACCTCGCGCAGCACGGTCTCCGGGCCGCGCAGGTGTTCGAGCACCCAGACGCAGACCACGAGGTCGAAGGAGTCGGCGGCGAACGGCATCTGCTCACCCCTCCCGGACACCACGGGCATTCCCGCTGCACGATGCTCGGCAAGCGATCGGGCGTCGGGATCCAATCCGGCGGCGAGAGCGACATCACGCCAGAAGAGCTCGACCATGCCGCCACGCCCGCAGCCAAGGTCGAGGACTCGGCTTTCTGGCGTCAGGTGACCGCGGACGAGTGTTTCGATCTGCTCCCCGCTCGAGCTCCAGCCCGGCCGCATGGTGCGATAGCGGGCCCGGTACGAGTTCTGGACATCGAGCGGCAGGGCCGCCCTCTGAGACACGGCGGCATTATCCGCCGCGCGGCTCGGAATGGAAAAGGGCCCGCGGCTCGCGGCCGCAGGCCCTCAGCTCGAATTCCGAGGCTACTTGATCGAGATGATCGTCGGACCCGCGCTGCCGAAATCGCAGGGCGGTGGAAAACCCGACGAGTTGAACGAGGTTGGGCACGCGATGATTTGCGCGCTTGCAAGCGCGGAGCCGTTCTTGAACGGCACGCTGTTGGATGCGAACGCGTCCGGC
The DNA here is from genome assembly GCA_035636885.1 of Candidatus Nitrosopolaris sp. GTDB lineage: Bacteria > Chloroflexota > Dormibacteria > Dormibacterales > Dormibacteraceae > UBA10449. The sequence goes on along the minus strand of DASPYG010000086.1, from coordinate 9,218 downwards.
TGGACAAGGACGGTCATCGTGTTGACCGTCGGCGTTGGAGTGAGGAACTCGTCACAGACTGCGGTCCCGAAGGCCACTCCTGAACCGTTGGCGACGGTTTTGCCGCCAGTCCTCTCCTGCAGGGACACGAAGACCTGGCTCCCCATGATGATGTCCTCGCCGCCCGTCGTGGGATCGAAAACGGGCTGACAGATGTAGCTGACCGTGACGTTTACGGCCAGTTTGGCCACCAACGACGAGTTCGGGGCGAACGTGATGTTGTCGATTCCGGCTCCGCCGCCGCCGCCGGCGGCCTGGGCGGTGACCGAGAGCTTGCTCGTGGCCTGGCGCAGCGCGGCCTGCCCCGATGCCGAGCTTGACAGCGCCACAACCGCCACCAGGCCGACCGTTACTACTGTGCTGAGTGCAATGGCAGATCGTTTGAGGTTGAACAATCCTGTCTCCTCAGGTGCGTGCGACTGACCCCCTGGGTTTCCCCTAGATCAATCGCATAGGCCTGGCCCTCCGCTTCCGGACCTTGACCCCCTCAGACAGCCTAAACCGTTGAGCGGCAAAAGCGGTAACGGTCCGCGCGGTTGGTGGGCCGCGAAGCAGCCGCCCCACCAACCAGACGCGTGACTACGCCGTCTCCCGCCGTCCTTCCCGCATCCTCTCGGCCTCTGGAATGCGTGCCATCTCCTCGATCACGGCGCGGTAGTGGAGCATGGCCACGCGCAGACTCTCGGTTCCACCCCGTGCGCCCTCGCGGCGCGCCTTGCGGACGCCCTCCGGAAGTCGCTTCTCCGCGAGCGGGTGCTCACGCTCGCCCAGCAGTGCGAGCACCAGCGCATCCGCCTCGCGAACCGCCTCCGCAGGCGCCTCGACGAACCGCGACTCGACCTGATCCCACCTGACCACATACCTGTCCCGAGCTTCGGGAGTGAGCGGCATGAGATTGGCGCGCGGCAGCTGCCGAGATCGCCGGCTCACGGCCAGCAGGGCGATGATCAGCAGGCCCGCAATCACGCCCACGATCACCCAACTCGTTGTGTCCATCGGCACCTCCATCAAGGACAACGCGAGGAGGGGGCGCAGGACTCGGCCGCATTTTCTTCAGCAGCAGGGCGCAAAGGGGGTTCGGAAGCAGTCCCCGAGCATTAGATTTCCCGGGTGGCAGTTTCCCCGGCGGTCCTTCCGGCCAGGTCCGCTCGCGAGCCATGGGGGCACGCTCTGGCAAGACGGCGATTCCGCTCCATCTTGCTGGGGCTGGCGGGCGTGCCGATCAGCGTGGCGTATCTCTGGTACGGGCTGGTCCAGCCGCTCATCTCTGACGAGCCGACCGATTTCGTCCGAACCTACCTCGCGGGCGCGAGGGTTCTCGCGAGCGGCGGCGACCCATATCAGTGCAACGTGGGTGCATGCGGGGGATTCCCCCACTACCTCCTTTTCTATCCGCCGCTCGCATTCTGGCTCACCCAGCCGCTTGTCAACTTCGATGCGAAGCTTGTCTCCGGAATCGCGCTGGTCGTCGCGAACGTTTGTCTGTTCGCCTTTGTGTGGCTTGTGTTGCGCGCGCTCCTCGTGCGCGACTGGCAGTTTGCTCTGGTCGCTCTGCTCGCCACCATCAGCTTCGCGCCCACCCTGACTGAAATCCAGAATCGCAACCTTCAGGTGCTGGTGCTCCTGTTGAGCGCTGTCGTGCTGACGGCATGGTTACGCGGCGATAGGTGGTGGGGCGGCGCCGCCCTGGGCATCGGACTTGCGATCAAGCTGATCCAGGCACCCCTGCTGCTCCTCAGCGTTTGGGGCCGGCGATTTGGTCTCGCGGCGGCGGCTGTCGCCACGTGGGCACTGCTATGGCTGGTGGCCGCTCCGCAGTTCCTTCCTGAGTACGTGTTGCGGGTGGCGCCCTCGCAGGCGCAGGGATCCGGAGAGGTCATCAACGTCGCTCCGCTCGGAACCCTGAACAGGCTTTTTCACCCCGAAAGCCTGTACAACTCGGGACGCGGGGGCGGCGTTCTTGTGTTGGCTTTGGCCGGCGTTTTCGCCGTGGCAGTCGTGGTCTTGACGGCCAAGCGCCTGGGAGCTCCTCGGGCTGACCGCGGGGGCCGTGCGCTGGAGCTCGCGGCGGCGGTCGCCGCATCCCCGCTCCTGGTGACGCTCGTGTACGCCGGCCAGTTCGTACTCCTGTTGCTGCCGATGATCGTGCTGCTGGATTTCGGGCTGCGGTCGCGGTCGCGGGGGTTGATCATTGCCGTCGCCGCGAGCTGGCTGCTGCTTGGACCGTCATATCTGGCGTTCACGAACGCCTTCGCTGATGGCTTCGGCTTCCCCCTGCTCTTCCAGGTGTGGGCGAACTCGGCGGTAGCCGGCGCGATCGTGCTCTGGCTGGCGACTCTGTATGCGCTGAAGCGCCACCGGATGGAGGCCGTCGACCGGTAGAGCTTTTAGAAGCCGACCGGCGCGCGCACCAGGATGACCGTCGTCCGGCCGTGCGAGTAATCGCGCTCGAGGATCAGAATGCGGGCGAGCTTCGTGCCCACGCCCATCTGCTCACGGAGCCGAGCGTCCTCGTATGGCATCACGTGCTCCTTGATGCGGCGCAACGCGGTGTCCAGGTCAGGCACGATCTTCTGGCTGCCGACGACGAGGATCAGCTGGCGCGCGCCTGCGGCGTATGGGCCGATCTGGCTGCCGCTTGCCGACGCCACCACGAGCTGCCCCGCCTCGGTGAGCGCCTGCACGCTGCCGAGCATGTAGTCAGGCGTCGCGCCCATTTTGGTGATCTCGCGCATCTGGGTCTTGCGATCCATCCCGAGTGTGCGCTTGCGCACGAAGTCGTACCGATCCGACTCCATAAGCTCTTTGAAGATGCCGACATCCTCGAGCGTCTTGGACTTGCCGGAATGAACCTCGGCGCCCTCGGGGATGCGCGCAAACACGGCGGCCCTGGCCTCCGCCGCAGTGTCGACTATGACCACCTCGAAGTTTCGTTCGCGCAGCCGGTCCGCGACGGCGTCGAGAGTTTCTTCCGAAGCCGGCCTGGCGAACTCGACCGTCGATCTGCTCATTGGCTCTCCATTGGTAATTAGTTGAAGCCTCAATAATCTAGCTCGACAGCCTTCTAGGTGTCAAGTTAGACTGCGGAGGAGATGCCCAAGGGCCCAACGCAGCAAGAGATCGTCCGGCTACTGATGGACCTGAGCCGCAGCCTGACGAATCACTACGACGCGAAGCTGGCCGAGCTTCACCTGACCCTTCCCCAGGCTATGCTGCTTCGCCAGCTCGGCGACGCGCTGCCCATGAACGAGGCGGCCGGCAAGCTCCACTGCGACCCGTCCAACGTGACCGGCATCGTCGATCGGCTCGAGGCGCGCGGCCTCATCGAGCGACAGCACCTCACCAAGGACCGCCGCGTTAAGCACCTGGCGCTTACCGCGGAAGGACGCCGCCTGCGCAAGCGCGTCGTTGCCATCCTCGCCGCCGCCCCCGGCCTTTCGTCGTTGCCGGCGGCCGAGCAGGCCGCTCTCCACGGCCTGCTCGAGCGAAGCCTCGCGCCAGAAAAAAGAGAGGCGCCCGCCGACGGGCGCCTCACGAGATGAACGTGTAGGGCTCAGCCCATCGCACGCCGGGTGGCAGTGGCAGCTTCGGCCTCAGGCTGTTCCTCGTACTCCCTGGTGTGGTCGAGCTGTGAGCGGTCTTTCAGCATTACGACTGCTGCAAAACCAATGACACAGCAGAGCAGGATGTAGAGGCTGATCATGTAGGGATTCTTGGCCGGAAGGAAGGTTTCGCCTGCCCAGATCCTTGTCGCGATGTATGGCGCAGGCCCGCCGGCGATGACGGACGCCAGCTGATAGCCGATCGATGCGCCGCTGTAGCGCAGCCGTCCGGTGAAGCTTTCGGCGATCAACGCCGCCTGGGGCCCGTACTGCATGTCATGTGGGATGAGCGAGAGCGCGATCACTATGAAGACGACGAGCGGGATGGCCGTGCTGTAGAGGCCGAAGTACACAAAGCCCCATACGGCCATCACCACGATGCCGGCCATGTACATCGTCTTGCGGCCGATGCGGTCGGAGAGGTGACCGAAGAACGGGATGCTGAAGAATGAAATGACCGCCGCCGCGCTTACCGCCCAGGTGAGGAATGGCTTGTTTAGCTTGGTGGCGAACGCTCCGAACGTGAAAACGAAAGTGGTGAAGAGGTAGAACGGCGCCTGCTCTGGGAGCCGCAGCAATGCGCTGAGGATGATCTCCCTCCAGTTGCGGCGTATCACCTCTGTGACGGGACGGGCCTCCACTCGTTGCTCCTGGACGATTGACCGAAAGACCGGCGTCTCCAGGATTCCAAGCCGGATGTACAGGCCGACGCCGACCAGGATGATGCTGAGCAGGAATGGAATCCTCCAGGCCCAGGCCTCAAACGTGGCCGCGCCTGCCAGGGTGAGAGTCAACGCGGTGATTGCAGTCGACCCCAGCAGTCCCACAGGCACACCGAACTGCGGCCAGCTGGCAAGGAATCCCTTGCGTTTTTGACTCCCCCACTCCATTGACATGAGCACGGAGCCACCCCACTCTCCCCCGACACCGATGCCCTGGCACAACCGCAAACCCACGAGAATCACAGCGGCCCAGAGACCGATTGAGCTGTAGGTTGGCATGACGCCGATCAGGAATGTCGCTATCCCCATGAACAGAAGAGTTGCGATGAGCGTCGCCTTGCGGCCGATTCGGTCACCGTAGGTGCCAAACAGCCAGGCGCCGACCGGCCGGGCAAGAAAGCCGACGAAAAAGATCGCGTAGTTGTTCAGGGTTCCGGTCAGAGGGTCGGCCTTCGGGAAGAACAACTTCGGGAAGACGAGGGCTGCCATGGTCCCGAAAAGAAAGTAGTCATACCACTCGATGGACGTGCCTACGGTGCTGGCGACCACCGCTCGCACCATCTGTTTTCGACGCTCCTCCGGCGCGTCTGGACGGCTGTTGGCAGCAACAGAATCAGACATACGATCACCCCCGCAAAGACTTCACGAGAAGCCCAAAAACGACCCCTTTGATTTACCACTTTTCGCCCAGGGGTGGACATCGAGTGTTGGGTCCACTCTCCCGAAGGGGAGAGTGGTGGCCTAGCGTCAAGCGTCGCAAGGGTCCCTCTCGTCGTCTCACGGAAATAAACGAATAATAATATATTCGCCTATACTCCTCCCCATGACGCTCTACGCCGTCCCCCCCAAGTCCACCGCGATCCTTCGTCGCCTGGAAGAGCTCGACGAGCTGCGCCGCTACCTGGCGCAGCACCTGGGCGACTCGGCGCAGCCGTGGACGGGCGCCCTGCGCCGGCTGGCCGCGGCCGAGGCCACCGTCGGGTCGACCTCGATCGAGGGCTACGGCGCGAGTCTCGAGGACACGGTCGAGATCCTGGCCGGGCGGCACCCGGCCGGCGCCTCTGACGAGACCCAACGGATCATCTCCGCTTATGCCCAGGCGATGGATCGTGTCGCCGTCCTGGCGGACGACCGTCGTTTTCAGTGGTCGCCGCAGACCGTGCTCGATCTTCATTTCCTCGTCTGCCACCCACAACCCCAAGCCGGTCCGGGCCGCTTGCGCGAGGGCGCCATGATCGTGACCCGCGGTCTGGGCCGAGATCCTTACCGGCCGCCCGCGTCGAGCGAAGTTCCCGCACTCCTCAACGAGGTAGCGGGGTGGTTGGGTAAGGGCGACCTCACCCGTCACCCGGTCGTACGCGCCGCGATGGCTCATCTCAACCTGGTGTCCATTCATCCGTTTCGCGACGGCAATGGAAGGGTGGCCCGAATCGTCCAGTCCCTGGTGCTTGCAAAGGAAGGGCTGCTGCGCCCGGAGCTGGTCTCCATCGAGCCGTACCTCGGGCGGCACACGCGCGAGTACTACGCGGTTCTAGAGGAAGTTCAAAGGCGGTCGTTCGATCCAGGTCGCGACGCGTCGCGATGGGTGGATTTCTGCATCGAAGCTCATGTGTTCGAGGCGACAGAGCGGCGGCGATGGCTCGAGATCGCCTATGCGCGGCATGATTTCTGCGAGGAGCTCGTGCGCGACCAGGCGTATCCCACACGGTTCGCCATCGCGCTGGACCAAACCCTTCTCGGCCTGCCGGTCACGAACGTCGACCATCGCCGAGAGGCAGGCATCGCCGGCCCGACGGCAACTCAAGACCTGCAGCGACTCCGTCGTGACGGTTGGCTCGACCAGGAGGGCGGAGGCCGATCGATTCGGTACGTCGCCAGCCGGAAGCTACAGGAGCGATGGTCAGCTTCCCGGAACCGCTGACCTGTGCGACTTCGATCTCGTCACCGACCTTCACGCCGGCCCAGCTGAGCTGGCGGATGGTCCGTCCACGCTTGGTGCGCTTCGGCGTCAATGGAAACGGGCGCCCCCACCCTCATCTCGTTGGCGGCACGCGACACCGGCCCCGACGCCCGTCTCCGCATGCATTAACCCACCGCTTCTGTCAAGTGATCGAGGGGATCTTGTCAATTCAGCAATTGGCCTGCGGCCGGTGGGCAGGCGGACGCCCTGTCCGGCGCTTACCGGCTCACTTGCGCGAGCGGAGCGAGGTCCGCCCACCTGTACACCTGACGGGCGACGCCTGGCGCCCATGACACCGGTTCCAGGCCGATCATCGATCCTTCGAGTCGCTCGTAAAAGCGCGCTGCGGCGGCATTCCCCGAAATCACCCCGAGCCGCATGCTCGTGTAGCCCCGAGCGATGAGGCGCTCAGCGGTGGAACGCATCAGGAGTGAGCCGATGCCGGTGCCTCGCACCCCGCGCAGCACGTGCAGTGATTCGAGCCACGGCTCCGGCTCGGTCTCGAGATATGTGAGCGCGAATCCGGAAATTTCGCCGGATCCGTCTTCAGCAACCAGGATCAACACGTCCGGCTGGGCGAACGTCTCCCGCAGCTCGACCAGTTGGGCGCCTGCGTCGAGGAACGGGGCCAGGACGGCAGGATCGAGGAGGGGGCCGTAGGTGTCCGCCCAGTTGCGGACCTTGATTTCGCCGACTCGTGGAAGATCGGCAGCAGTCGCGTCGCGGACCGAGAACCGGGCACTCACCGGTCAGCATGCTAGTCAAACCCCTCAACGGTGAGCTCGGGTCGTGAAGCACGACTTTCCCGCCGACGGAGTCAAGTTGACCGTGCTGCGCGTCTGCAAGATTCGCTCCTTCTTTCGGGATCCGGACGGTCATCTGCTCGAGATGAGCGAGTCGAAGCACGCTTAGTTCTTTGACCCGCGGTTGAAGATCCCAAGCTGAGGGCGCAGCGATGTGAGGCTGCGGTACCAAAGTAGGTTGGCCAGGATCGAGAACATGGCCAGGACCGGCCCCAACGTGACGGCCCAAATGAGCCCTGCTGTGAGGACGATCAGGAGAGTAGGGACGCGCGGCGTGACCGGTAGCGGCATCACCACCAGGACTATCAAGAACGCCACCCCCAGGATGAAAGCAACCAACATAGCCCGCAGCAGAAGGACGTCTATTCCGCGTCGGCCGATGCTGAGAATCACCACGACCGAACCCCAGGTGAACAATCCCCAGACCAGGTTGGTGATCAGCATCGCGGTCAGAGCCGATTCCAGCGATCCGGACCATGGCAACGTGAAATGGATCGAGCTCAGCACCTCCCCGACCACGGCGGCGAGGATCACCCCACCAAACCCGAAGCGCCGCCGCGCCGACCAAAGCTCGTCTGAAAAATGCCGAGCGATGGGAGGTTGGAGTTCTTGAAACGGCTGGTCGGATTGGCGTCGAACCCAGAAGCTCCCATCCCACACCCGAGACCCGTCGGTGGAGACAGTCCCAACGTCCGGCGACTGCCGGCTCTGGGATACCTCGCCCACACCAGGATTCTCGGCCGCTGAAGGAGCCGCGGCAATGGGCAAATTGAGCCACGCCGAGCTCAGGACAATTCCTGCGCAATCTCCCAGATGTGACCGTCGGGGTCTGTGAAGCTCGCCGTGCGCATCCCCCATGTCCTGTTGACGGGGCCGTTGAGCAGCTCCACACCGCGCTTGCGGAGCTCCGAGCAAACGCTGTCCGCGTCGTCCACCCAGATCGAGAATTGGAAGCGCGAACCGGCCTCGCGGCCGGCCACCGCGGCAGGTTCGATCAAGCCGTGCGCCTCCTGCTGTTTGAGCAGGTTGACGAGGAGATTGTCAAATTTGAAAGCCACGGAGTTCTTGTCTTCAAAGGCAACAGGCAAACCGAACACATCCCGGTAGAAGGTCTTCGAGCGCTCTGGATCCTCGACGAACAGTGTGATGGCACCAACACTCTTCAATGACGCACTCAACTTTGGACCTCCTTCTGGCACGCCCGTAGCTCGTTTCAACTTGTAAAGACCGCCCTCCGTGCGAAAACTAATCGGACAGGGGGGATCGATCGCCGCGAGTGCATCGCGACGGCTGGTGGGCCGAGGGTTCCGTAACGCGAACCGGATTGAGCGTGCGGGGTCGGACTACCGATCTAACTTAAAGCCGCTTGCCCGGTTTGTCCTCACGACACGTGGGTCAGGTGCCTTTAGGGCGTGTCGGATGACCACCGTCGCGGAGGGCGTCACCGAGGAGTAGGTCCTCCTCGGCAATATGACCAGCGCCGCCAGCGATGGGACTCCCGCAGTCTCTGAGCCAGACCCCGACGCCGACCGGCCAGAGCTCGGCGCGTTGACGTTCCTCCGCCGGATGCGAGCGACAAGGAGATCGACGAGTTCTTAAGCGTGGTCAGCAAGCGGCCAGGAGATGAACCTATTCCTGATTGGCCACGGGCCAACCAGCGGTCCGATATTCGTCGCAGAATGGCTGCTCGCGGGCCTTGTTGTCGTCGCCTTCATCACAACAGGGGTCATTCGGTGGTGGCGGTCGGGTCACCAAGTTGTCCGTTCAGACTGCGCGACGTTCGGCTTGGCGATGCAGTGCGGCAGATCAAGCAGCCGTCCGAGACGCGGGAGGGACAGTGTTGGGTATGACGTTCTCCGGGTGAAACGCTGCGCCTGACCCACATCTGATCGCAGGAACCGGTCGGCGCTGCAGCCGGTTTCGTGTGGTAGCCACGCTTCTGACCCGCATTGCGGCAGCTCGCCTTGAGCGCGGGATCCGACCGGAGGATACTTGACGCAGTCGGGCCAGGTGCCCGAAACCTTCCCACCAACTTGGAGTGCATCCCATGACCGAGACCACCACGGCTCGACCAGTCGACGCCTCGGCTCCA
>DASPYG010000085.1:0-30229 GCA_035636885.1 Candidatus Nitrosopolaris sp. | reverse complement strand
GAGCTGGCAGGACTTCGACTACGTGATCCTGGCCAGCATGCCGCTCTTCCTGTTCTCCGCGACGTTCTACCCGCTCGGCATCTACCCGCGGGCGGTCCAGGTGATCGTCGAGTGCACGCCGCTGTACCAGGGCGTGGTGCTCCTGCGCGACCTGACCGTCGGGGTGGTCGGCCCCGACCTGCTGTGGCGGGCCGGCTACCTGGCCGCGCTCGGCCTGGCCGGCCTGTATGTGTCCGGCCGTCGCCTCGGCAAGCTGCTCCTGGTCTGACCCGAACGCCGTGAAAGCGGGTTTCATGGCGTTCGGAAAACGGCCCGCAGGCCTCCCGGAGCCGGGCCGGAGCGCGCGGCGGATCCGGGTATCGGCGCAGCAAAAGCGGGGGAGCCGCCGCAGACAGGCGTACTGGTGGGTAGGTACTCTGGACGCGATCGCCAACCCTGTGGCAGCGGCCCCATCGGAAGGTTGTACTCCATGGATTTCGGCTTTGACGCCAGGACGCTCGATCTGCGCAAGCAACTACTCACCTTCATGGACGAGCGGGTCTACCCGGCCGAGGCGGTGTACACGGAGCAGGTGGAGGCCGCGGAGGCGCGGGGCCAGTTGTGGGAGCGGGCCCCGGTCACGGCGGACCTCAAGGCCGAGGCGCGCAGCCGCGGCCTGTGGAACCTCTTCCTGACCGGCAAGGCGGCTCAGGCAGTCCGCAAGCTGGACCCCTCGCTGCTGCCGGACCCGCAGCTGACCAACCTGCAGTACGCCCCGCTGGCCGAGGTCACCGGATGGAGTGGCGCGCTGGCGCCGGAGGCCCTGAACTGCGCCGCCCCCGATACCGGCAACATGGAGCTGCTGGCCGAGTTCGGCTCGCCGGACCAGCAGGCCGAATGGCTCATCCCGCTGCTCGAGGGCAGGATCAGGTCCGCCTTCTGCATGACCGAACCCGATGTGGCTTCCAGCGACGCCACCAATATCGCCACCGCGATCACGCCGGACGGCGACGGCTACGTGATCAACGGCCGCAAGTGGTGGTCGAGCGGCGCGATGAGCTCGGACTGCAAGATCTTCATCGTGATGGGGGTGACCGGCGAGCCGGGCGCCGCCGGCGACAGGAGCCACAGCCGCCACTCCATGATCTTGGTGCCGCGGGACACGCCGGGGATCACGGTCAAGCGCGGCATGAGGGTTTACGGCTATACCGACGGGACGCACGGCGGCCACGCCGAGGTCGTCTTCGACAACGTCCGGGTGCCACGGGAGAACCTGATCTCCGGCGAGGGCGCCGGGTTCGCGATCGCGCAGGCCCGGCTCGGCCCCGGCCGCATCCACCACTGCATGCGGCAGATCGGCGCGGCCGAGCGTGCCCTGGAGCTCATGTGCCGCCGGGCCGTCAGCCGCACCGCGTTCGGCAAGCCCCTGGCCGAGCAGGGCGTCATCCAGGATTGGATCGCCGAGTCCAGGGTGCGGATCGAGCAGGCACGGCTGCTCGTGCTCAAGACCGCGTGGCTGATGGATACGGTCGGTAACAAGGGAGCGCACACCGAGATCCAGGCGATCAAGATCGTCACCCCGGCGATGGCGCAGTGGGTGATCGACCGGGCCATCCAGGCGCATGGCGGTGGCGGCGTCAGCCAGGACTTCCCGCTGGCGCACCTGTGGGCCAGCGCCCGCACGCTCCGCTTCGCCGACGGCCCCGACGAGGTGCACAAGAGGTCCCTGGCGCGCCACGAGCTGCGGAAGGCCACTACCTGAGCTGAGCATGAAGCCACCAGCCCGCCGCCTGACGAGCTGAGCGGTGGCACTGGTGCGCACCCGGGCCTGTTAGGGAGTTAAAAGAGAGGAACCTAGGTGACAGAGAGAATCGCGATCGTGACCGGCTCGGCCCGCGGCATCGGTGCCGCCACCGCGCGCCGGCTGGCCACGGACGGGATGGCCGTGGCAGTCCTTGACCTGGACGAGGCCGCGTGCGCCGGGACGGTGAAGGAGATCGCCGACGCGGGCGGCCGCGCGCTCGCGGTGGGCGCCGACGTGAGCGACGGCGCCCAGGTCCGGGCCGCGGTCGAGCGGGTGGCCGCCGAGCTGGGCGAGCCGACCGTGCTGGTGAACAACGCCGGGGTCATCCGCGACAACCTGCTGTTCAAGATGACCGACGAGGACTGGGATGTCGTCATCGACACGCATCTCAAAGGCACATTCCTGTGTGCTCGAGCGGTACAGAAGGTGATGGTCGACAGGAAGTACGGAAAGATGGTGTTTCTCTCCTCGACGTCCGCGTTGGGCAACCGCGGCCAGGCCAACTACTCCGCCGCGAAGGCCGGCCTGCAGGGGATGGCGCGCACACTTGCCATCGAGCTCGGGCCGTTCAACATCAACGTGAACGCGGTGGCCCCCGGCTTCGTGGAGACGCGCATGACTCGCGCCACCGCGGAGCGGATGGGCATGGACTTCGAGACGTTCAAGCTCGGGGCTGCCTCGCAGATCCCCCTTCGGCGCATCGGCCAGCCCGAGGACATCGCGAGCGTGATCGCATTTCTATGCAGCGACGAATCCAGCTTTGTTTCAGGGCAGACGATCTACGTGCGCGGAGGCCCCTAGCGCCGATCTCACCTCGATCGGCCCCAAGCAAGCTTGGAGTGCAGTCGAGCGTTGTACCGCCCATGAGGCTGGGGCCTGGATTGATCGCGAAACGGCGGCGCTCTGCATTGGCCGTCCGAACCTTCGTTCGATCTCGTGTCAAAAACCGCGCCACCGCTACGCTCGAGCTGAGATCACCCGCCGAAGGCGAACTTGCGTTCGAGCGTGCCCGTGTATTGCCGGACCTGGTTGACGGCCTTGGCGGGGGTCTGTTACGTTGACCGCCGTTCTCTGGGGATCGGTCCAGCCCGCGGACCGAGTTCACAACGATCGCAACGTTTAGGGGTAGACATTTGCGAGTCCATCGATATCTGACACATGCTGTCGTGCTTGCGATAGCTGTGGCCATTTCGTCTTACGCATCGATGGACCGCCACGTCCCCGCTTATCTGACATCTCGACTCGGCACCGTGAACGCCGAAGCGGTGGTGGCGGGGGAAGGCGGCATGGCGGGTGATGTCACTCTCGGCCGCTACAGCACGATCATCAAGCCGGTGGCGATCCCCACGGCAGCGCCGGTCAGTCATCAACCCTTCACCTACACCGTGCGGCCAGGAGACTCACTGGGCTCGATCGCGGCGAAGTTCCACGTGACCGTGAACCAGATCCGCTGGTCCAACTCAAACCTTTACTCGGTTGATGCCGTCGCCACCGGCGACCAGCTCGTGATTCCGCCTATCCCGGGCGTCGTGGTCACCGTCAAGGCAAGCGACACGCTCGACGCTCTCGGCGTCAAGTACCAGGTCGACCCGCAGGTCATCTACGACTTCAACCGGCTGCGCACCCCGCAGCTCGTGGCCGGATCGGCGCTGGTCATCCCCAACGGCGTCGGTGGCGCCTTCCCGCCGCCGCCGTCGGTGTACCAGCAGCTGATGCGCTCCGGCATTCACAGCGCATACCAGGTGACGGTGCTCAACTGCTGCCTCGGCCCGTACACCGGTCCCCCGCAGAACAGCTTCCCGCGAGGGTGGTGCACCTACTACGTCGCGACCAAGCGCCTGGTGACCTGGACCGGCGACGCGGGCTTCTGGTACCAGAACGCCGCGGCCAAAGGCTACGCGGTTGGATCCACACCCAAGCCGGGCGCGATCATGGTCACCTGGGAGAGCTGGGCCGGCCATGTGGCGTACGTCGAGTCGGTCAATGCCGACGGATCGTGGGTCGTGACTGAGATGAACTGGGTCGCGTTCGGAGTCATCGACCAGCGCGTGATCAAGCCTGGCCAGCTCCGCGGCGCACTGGTGGGGTTCATCTACTAGACCGTCGCGGCGGCGCTCGGTTCGACGGTTCTCGTAGCCCATTCGGCTTCCATGAAATCCGTGTCCGGCTTGACTGTCCGCAGCCCGGTGGCGGCGATGATCGCGGCCACGACCAGCAGGGTCGGCGACGTGATCAGCAGGGCGACCTGAAGGTTGTGGATCTGATCCGAGATCCAGCCCACGTCGAAGGTGGAGTGCGAGTCGCCGAAGACGTGTGAGACGAACAGGAGCAGCGTGACGCTGCTCGCGCGCAACGCCGGGGACACCACGTTCTGCGAGACCGCCGTAAACGGGCCCGATTGCAGGTACAGCGCGATCACGGTGATGAGGAAGGCCGGCACGAAAACCGGCACCGGCCCGATGTTGAGCGGCGCGATCAGCGCGATCGTGATGAAGACGGCGCCGATAAGAAAGCCGGCGATGCCGACCTCGAGGTGCGCGGCCGGGCGCGTCTTCGCCAGGCGATCCGCGATCCAGCCCCCGGCAAGCGTACCGATGAGTCCGCCGGCCACCAGGACGCCACCAGAGAGCAGGCCCGCGCCAGTGATTGACATGTCGAATCGCCGGTGAAGGACGGTTGGAAGCCAGAATGCATTGGACGCGAGCACGAAATAGAGGACGGTCTGCGACAGGACCGCGGCGCGCAGTGTCGGAATTCGCATCAGGTTGAGGAAGGTTCGGGCCGAAGCGTCGGTCGTGCGCCTGACGGCAACTCCGACCTTCTCCATGCTTCCCCGCAGCGGCTCGCGCAATGTGAAGGCGAGAAACGCCAGGATCAGCCCAGGCAGCGCGGCAATGTAGAAGGCGCTGCGCCAGCCGAAATGGTCGGCGACGAACCCGCCGCCGGCGTACGCCACGGCGATGCCGAAAACGCTGCCGGCGCCCCAGATCGACATGACGCGCCCGCGCTGCTCCTTGGGAAAGTAGTCCGAGACAAGGGAGGTGCCGGCCGGGTAGTAGCTGGCCTCACCGATCCCCACCGCCGCCCGGCTGAGAAACAGATGGACGTAGTTGGCCGCCAGCCCCGAGAAGAGCGTGGCGAAGCTCCAGATGGTCACCCCGACCCCGATCACAGTTCGGCGCACCCCGCGATCGCCCCAGTAGCCAAAGGGAAGGGCGGCGATCGCGTAGACGAGGAGGAAGGCGGTGGCCAGGAGCCCGATCTGCGCGTCGCTTAAATTGAACTCTGTCTTGATGGGCGTCACGAGGGCGGCGCCCACGTAGCGATCGAGGTAGTTCAGGAAGTTGATGCCGATCATCACCGCGAGGACGTAGCGGGCGTAGCCTCGCGACACGGCGCCATTCTATGGTTCGGGCGCCGCCCTCGGAACGGGTAGCATTTACGTCAGCCTTCGCCCGTTTCGGCGGGCTCATGTGGGTCGGCTGGGCATTGGCGAGCTCAAGTGGCTGTAAACCACCCGCGAAAGCTGTGGGGGTTCAAATCCCTCCCGGCCCACCAGCCCATCAAACGCGTTGCGCTGCCGCCGGCGATGTCGCGTCTCCGATGACGGTCGCCTCCACGCCCCCGACAGATCGCGTCCTACGCCTACAGCGCCGGCGGTCGAATGTTCTGGTTGAGGTGGAGCGCATTCTCGGGATCGTATCGGCGCTTGAGGTCGACCAGCCTCGCGAGCTTGGCCGCGGGATATGCCCGGCGCACGCCGTCCTGACCTTCGTCGGCCAGGGCATTGACGTAGACCCCGTTCGCGTATGGCTCCAGGGCCGCGCCATAGGCCCGAGCGGCGGAGACGCGTTCGCCATCCTCCTCCGGATCCACCCACGTCGTCCCGCAACCAAACTCGACGAGCGTTCGGCGATGGCTGAACGCGGCATCGTCGTCTCCGATATCGGCGATCGCCCCACCGTACGCTTGGAATCCGCCGTTCGGGACGCGGGGCCAGTCGGGATCGGCCCGGTTTGCAGGTAGGCCGCGTGCCAGGAAGGCGTCGATCGCATCGTCGCTGAGCTCCGTCAGGTAGTGCCCTTTGGAATAGCGGCGGCGGCCATGGCCGTTCGGGTCGTCGCTCATGCACTGAAGCTCTTCGTAGCTCATCTCCCGGACGCTCTCGGTCGCGGGCGTGCCGAGCTCGCGGATCGTTGAGAGATACCTGAGGCCTTCGTCGACATCGCCGACCCAGACGTAGCCGACGCTGACGATGGGCCGATCTCCGGCCGTCGTCGCGCTAGCGGTCAAGGTCGCTGCCCGGGGTGCGTCGGGCAGCAGCTCCCGCCAGCCGCGCAGCGCGTCGCGGGCATGACCGCGATCGAAGACGAGGTCCACGACGAGCGCGCGCCCGCTGATCGGGTGGAGGCGAAACTCGAACTCGGTCACGATGCCGAAGTTACCCCCGCCCCCGCGAAGGCCCCAGAACAGATCCGGGTTCTCCGATTCAGATGCGCTCACGATGCGTCCGTCGGCGGTCACGACGGTGTACGCGTCCACGTTGTCGCAGGAGAGTCCGAATTGTCGGGCAAGCCAGCCCATTCCGCCGCCAAGGCTCAGCCCGCCGACACCTGTGTGAGAGACGTTGCCTGCAGTCGTGGCGAGGCCCTGCTCCTGGGCCGCCCGGTCAAGGTTTCGAAGGAGTGAGCCGCCGCCAACCCATGCTTTGCGCTCAACCGGGTCGACGCGAACGGCGCTCATGGGGGACAGGTCGATCATGATTCCGCCGTCTGGCACGGACAGGCCGAGCACGCTGTGGCCGCCACACTTCACGGCGATCTCGAGGTCGGACTCACGTGCCAAACGCACAGCTGCAACCACGCTTTCGGGGGACGTGCAGCGAACGATGGCGGCCGGGCGCCTGTCGACCATGCCGTTCCACACGGCCCGGCTCGGGTCATACGCGTCGTCGCCAGGCAGGATGAGCTCGTCTCCGAACTCGCCGATCCTGGTTACGGCAGCCATCTCGTGCCTCCTTGGTCCACCCGAACTCGGGATGGTTCAAAGGTAATGACTGGGAATGGGCCGTCGATTCATCGCTCGAGCGGATGCCGGATGCCGGATGGAAGCGGGCCCATGGATCGAGCTGATCTCGGACTTTGGATTCGAGCGCGTTTGACCGTCCGGGAGACGGTCTGTTACGGTTTGGCCCACTTTCGCGCCCGAGGCGCGAAAAGGAGACGTCTGGGGGTAGGCGTTTGCGTATCAACCGCTACATGACCCATGCCGTGGTGCTGCTGATCGCGGCGGTCGTGTCGAGTTACAACTTCTCGACCTACTTGAACCCGACGAACGGCCCGATCGCCGCTCGGGCGGCCAACGTCGGCGATGTCTCGATGGGCAGGGACACGACGATCGTCAAGCCAGTATCCATCCCGACCTCGGCGCTACCGAACCGAGTGCCGATGTTCTACACGGTCAAAGCCGGCGACACGCTGGACGGCATCGCGAAAACGCTTGGCGTTCCCCTCAGAGAGATCACCTGGTCGAACCCGGGCTTCCACGTCCCGCTCACAGCGGGGAAGGTTCTCCGCCTTCCTCCGGTCCCTGGCTTCGTGGTCGCGGTCAAGAAGGGCGATTCGCTTACGAGCGTGGCGGCGGCCTACGGCCTGGACCAGGTCACCATCGTCGATTTCAATCACGTCAGCGGCCCGCTCGCGGCCGGATCGCTGCTCGTGATCCCAGTCGACCCTGAGGTCGGTCCGAATCTTTCGTCTGGAGTGCGGGCAGACCCGATCAAGCCAGGCCAGCTGGTGTGCCCGATCGCGGGAGCCAAGATCATCCAGAAATTCGGCCCGACGTCGTTCCAGCTGGAGCCTGCCTACGACGGCTACCTGCACTTCCACACCGGGGTCGACATCATCGCGACGTACGGCACTCCAATCACAGCAGCCGCCGGCGGAGTCGTGACCGCGGTGGGACCCGCGGGTGACTTCGGCATTCGCGTCGAGGTGACCGACAGCTATGGGCTGGTCGAGATCTACGCCCACATGTCCGTAGTCTCCGTCGCTGCCGGCCAGCTCGTGCAGCAGGGCGACAAAGTCGGTCTGGTCGGCAGCACCGGGCTTTCGATTGGATCGCACCTCCATCTGCAGTTCGAGATTGGCGGTGTGCCCACCGACCCGATGCCCCTCACCGGCTGCGCCGCCTGACAGACGCGTTAGGGAACTGACCCGACGCGCTCGGCCGCGGCTGCGAAGTCGTGGTAGGTCATCGTGGCGGAGGCGTCGTGCCACAGCTTTTCGCCGACGACCGGCATGGCGGCACTCACGCGATCGAAGGCATCCTGGCTCGAGGCATCGCCCCAGAAAGCGAACATCGAACCCTGAAGCCGCGGGTCACCGGGGGGAAGGTTCAGGGCCTGGTTGTCGCGACTGAAGATGCGTGGTTCCCAGCTCTCATAGAGATTCCGAGCGTCGATGTGATCGGCAAACCATGGGGACCTGGGGGTGACGATGTAAAGAAACTCCGAGCTGGCATTGATGACTGGAAAGCCGAGCTGGTCCATGGCCGTCGGGTTGGACCAACTCGTGTCCCATTCCTGAAGCGTGATGTCTGAGCGGATGGGAATGCTGCCCGACTCTCGCGACAGGCTGCCCCACATCCGCACGGATTTACCGCCCTGCCTGAGGAGACCGTCGAGGAAGTTGACATAGCTTCGATAACGATCGCCATCCGCGGGGTCGTATTCATCGGCCCCAATCGCGACGCGCGGGCCCGTGAACCACGGCAGGAACGTGCTCCACACAGACGCCATGAACGAGTAGGTCAGAGGATTGGCGAGCTCGAGGAAATTTGCGTTCTCTGGATTCGCCAGATCAGGGCGGTAGCGCGTCAGCGCTGCGGCGTGGCCTGGGCTGTCGATCTCAGGCGTGATGGTGATGCCGCGCACCGAGGCGTACGCCTCGAGATCCTCGAACTCGGATTCCGTGTAGGAACCATCCTTCGCGGCGAGGCCAGGGTATGCCGGACTGTTGAGGCGAAACCCTCCGTTGTCGTTGAGCTCGATTTGAAAATCGTTGAACTTGTAAAACGCCAGGTACCAGATGTACCGCTTCAGCAGGCCGATGGGAACGAACTGGGACGAAACGTCGAGCATGAAGCCGCGCTCCGGATACTGCGGAAAGTCCCGGCCGCGACCACGCGGCAAGGAGCGCGAACGGCCGGCCATGAGCATCTGCAGCAGGCTGCGGCTGCCATAGATGATGCCGGCGGGGGTGTGGGCTCGGATGGTCACGGCAGCGCCAACCTCGAGCAGGTAGCCCTCGGCCCCGATCGCACCGTCGTCGGTGTGAAGCGTCAAGAACAGATCACCGGGCAGCGCTGACGCGCCCTGCGCGATTTCGGGCCGTGTGGCTGTCAACGAGGCCAGGTCCTGCCGGACAACGTCAGCGGTCGGGATCAGCGCCTCTGCATCGGATGAATCGACGACGATGCGCGCGCGATCTTGAAACCGGAAATATCCCTCGTAGCCATGCCATTCGCGCAGCGTCGGCACGACCGCGAGCTGGGGATTGAAATCAGCGCCTGCCGGAGCATCAAGTTGTAGAGCGATGATCGAGACACCAAGCGCGATCAACGTCAGCACACGAGCGATCAACACTGAGCGCACGTTTCAATGCTATTTCCTGATACGTCTAGCCGCGACTGGGGTGCAACTGGTCGGCAGCCGATGAGTTTGGCGGCCTCTATCGTCTAAACGAAGGGACGCATTCAACGTGAACAGGAGGCCCATATGAGGCTGGTAGCAACCGAGTACATCTCACTCGATGGAGTTTTCGAAGAGCCCGGTCACTGGTCCGGCCCCTGGTTTGACGACGAGGCCGGCCAGTTCAAATGGGACGAGCTGAAGGCCAGCGACGCGCAGCTCCTAGGCCGCAAGACGTACGAGGGTTTCGCGGCCGCCTGGCCGACAATGCCAGGCACGGGCGAGTTCGGCGAAAAGATGAACACCATGCCCAAGTTCGTGGTGTCATCGACGCTCGAAAAGGCTGACTGGGCGGGTTCGAAGCTCATCAAGAAGAACGCGATGGAAGAGATTCGCAAGCTCAAGGAGGAGCCGGGCAAGGACCTCCTGCTCGCCGGCAGCGGCCGGCTCTTCAACGCCCTCATGAAAGACAACCTCATTGACCTGTATCGGTTCATGCTGCACCCGGTCGTCCTTGGCAAGGGCATGCGCCTCTTCCCGGAGGGAGACAGGCGAGCGCTCGAACTGACCCAGACGAAGCGCTTCGGCAAGGGCATCGTCATCCTCGAATACGTTCCCGCCAAAGAGCAGTAGGGGCCATCGTCTCTACAATCTGTCTAGTGCACCAATCGTCGATTTCGGCCGCGCCCGCATTTGGCGAGCTGGAGCCGCATCGGGCGGAGCTGACTGCTTACTGCTACCGGATGCTGGGCTCGCCCTTCGACGCCGAGGACGCGGTCCAGGACGCCTTCATGCGGGCTTGGCGAAGCCGCGACCGCTTCGAGGGCCGGGCGGCCATGCGCTCGTGGCTGTACAGGATCGCGACGAATGTATGCCTGGACATGATCAAGGGCCGAGACCGCCGCGTCCGGGCAATGGATCTCGGACCCGCGGTCGAACCGGTGGAGTCCAACCTCAACGTCAGGTCCGACAAGACCTGGATCGAGCCCATCCCGGAAAACCTGATCGCGCCTGAGCGAGATCCGGCCGACCTGGCCGTCGAACGCGAATCCATCCGCCTGGCGTTCGTCGCCGCGCTGCAGCAGCTGCCGGCGCGCCAGCGCGCTGTGCTCATCCTGCGCGAGGTCCTTCGCTGGGAGGCCTCCGAGGTCGGCGAGCTGCTGGACACGTCGGTGGCGTCCGTCAACAGCGCCCTCCAGCGGGCCCGGGCCACACTGGCCGCGTCCAAGGTGACGTCGACCGATCCACTGCCGCCGCTGAGCGATGCAGACCGAGCCATGCTCGAGCGCTACGTCGCGGCTTTCGAGCGATACGACATCAATGCGCTGACCTCGCTGATACGTGAGGACGCCACCCAGTCCATGCCGCCCTACGACATGTGGCTCAGCGGCCGTGACGACGTCATGGCCTGGTGGTTCGGGCCCGGCATCGGCTGCCGCGGCTCGCGCGTGATCCCGACGATCAGTGCAAACGGGATGCCGACGTTCGCTCAGTACAAGCCGAGCCCGAACGGCGGCTTCGACCCATGGGCGATTCAGGTGCTCGAGCTATCCGGCGGCCGGATTGCCGAGTTCACCTTCTTCCTCGACACGGAGCGGATGTTCCCGCTGTTCGGCATGCCGCTGCACCTCGACTCGTAGGACGTCGGCCAGCCCCGCAAAGTCGATCAAATCAAGCAGGCCCGGGCCCGCGTTCGTCAGCTCGAGCTCACAGTCGCAGCGATGCGCGGCCACGCACAGGCGGGCAAGGTGATCTACCGTGCCGGCCGTTGGCGCACTGAATGGACCGCAGTCCAGGACGATCCGGCCAGACCTCATCATTGATTTAGACGGCACCGGCGCTCGAAACTAATCGGGGTTTCACCTCCCCACTCGTGGGGAGGTCGGTCGCGCAAAGCGCGACCGGGTGGGGAGACCCATCCCACCGATGAGTTTCAACGAAAGTCGTCGTCTAAACCAGCATGAAGAACTCACGCTGGCTCTCGCTGATGATCCTGTGCACGGGTTTCCTGTTGATCGTCGTCGACATGACGATCGTCAACGTCTCCCTGCCCTCGATTCAGCGCGACCTTGGCTTCTCCCAATCAGGGCTCGCGTGGGTCATCAACGCGTACCTGATCGCGTTCGGCGGCCTCCTGCTGCTGGCGGGCCGGCTGGGCGACCTGTTCGGCCGCAAGCGCGTCTACCTGATCGGTCTTGGCATCTTCACGGGGGCATCTGTGCTGTGCGGCCTCTCTATGAGCCAGCCGATGCTGATCGCAGCGCGCTTCATCCAGGGGATCGGCGGCGCGGTCAGCTCCGCGGTCATCCTCGCGATGATCGTGACGCTCTTTCCGAAGCCTGACGAGGAGGCGAAGGCGTTTGGCGTCTTCAGCTTCGTCGCCTCGGCTGGAGCTGCGATTGGACTCCTCGCCGGCGGACTGATCACCCAGGCCGTCAGCTGGCACTGGATCTTCTTCGTCAACGTGCCCATCGGAGGCGTCACGGCCGTCCTGTCGGCCCGGCTCCTGGCATCCGATCGAGGAATTGGAATCGGCCGGGGAGCGGACGTCCTCGGTGCGCTCCTTGTCACCGTGGCCCTCATGCTCAGCGTGTACACGATCGTCGAGTCGTCGAGCTACGGGCTCGGCTCGCTCCACACCATCGGTTTCGGCGCGGTGGCCCTGGCCCTGCTCGCGGCCTTCTTCGTCCGCCAGGCGCGTGGACGCAACCCCATCCTTCCGCTGCGGGTGTTCGCCTCGCGCAACCTCTCCACCGCCAACGTCGTGCAGGCGCTCATGTCGTGCGCCTTCCTCGGCTTCTTCTTCCTGGGGTCGCTCGACCTCGAGCGCGTGCTGGGCTACGGCCCCCTGGCGATCGGGCTCGCGTTTCTTCCCGTCGCCGCGGTGATGGGGCTGTTCTCGATCCGCTTCTCGGCGCAGCTGATCAACCGGTTTGGTCCGCTCGCCGTGATGGTTTCCGGTCAGGTCGTCGCCGCGATCGCGCTGGCGATGCTCGGCTTCGGGCCCACGAATGCCGGCTACGCCCTTCAGCTGATGGTGCCCCTGGCACTCCTTGGCCTCGGTGGCGGCCTGACCTTCCCGGCGCTAACAATCATCGCCATGTCCGACACCCAACCGAGCGACGCAGGGTTGGCGTCCGGGATCCTCAACACGGCCGGCCAGGTCGGCGGCGCACTCGGTCTCGCGGTGCTCGCCACCATGGCCGGTGCGCGCACAACAAACCTCCTTCACGACGGCGCTGACGGCGCCGCTGCGCTCGCGGGCGGCTACCACCTCGCCTGGCTTGTCTGTGCCGGCGCTGTCGTGGTGACGCTCGCGCTGACTGTGCTGGTCCTGCGTAGGCGCCGCACCGTGGATATGCAGGACGATTGTCTCGACTGCGAGGCGGCGGCGTAGAAAGGTCGCCGTCGCGCTCGCGCCGGTGAGGTAACCCGACCCACATATACTCGCCGGCGATGATCGATGACCCGGTCCTCATCGAGGATTGGCACCCGGTGGCGCGCGTCGAAGACCTAGCCGGCGGCGGGCCCATCGCAGCCCGCCTGCTCGGTGAGGACATCGTCCTGTGGCGTTCCGGCGAGCAGTTCTTCGCGTGGCGTGACCTGTGCGTCCATCGCGGCACCCGGCTTTCGCTCGGCCGCGTGGTCGACGGCGTTCGCCTGGAATGCCCATATCACGGCTGGACCTACGCCACGGACGGACGGTGCGTGCTCATGCCCGCCCACCCCGAACAGGCTCCGCCCGCGAAGGCATGCGTTGTCACTTATCGCGCGGCGGCCGCCCACGGCGTCGTCTGGATCACGCTCGGCGGCGGCGCCGAGAAGATCCCGACGTTCGGCCTGCTCGAGGACCCAACGCACCGCGTGCTGCTGGCAGGACCGTACCGAGTCAAGGCCAGCGGGCCGCGGATCGTCGAGAACTTCCTCGATGTCGGTCATTTCCCTTTCGTGCACGAAGGGATCCTCGGCGACCGGGCGCGGCCGGAGATCGAGGACTACACAGCGACGATCGAGGCCGGCGGTGTCATTGCGGAGGGAGTGAAGGTTTTTCAGCCCGACCCGTACGGGACCGGCGAGGGTTCGGTGGTGACCTACACGTACCGCGTCCACCGGCCGCTTACTGCGTCGTTCGTGAAGCACGGCGAGCACTCGTTCGGAATGCTTCTGTCGGTGACGCCGCACGACGCGGTCGACAGCACCGCGTGGATGTGGATGGCGATGAACTACGAGCCGACCTCGCCGATGGTCGAGTTCCAGGATCGGATCTTCGCCCAGGACTGGCCGATCCTCGAGTCCCAGCGGCCCGAGCTGCTCCCGCTGGACCTGCAGGCGGAGCTGCACCTGCGCAGCGACCGGACTGCGATCGCCTACCGCCGCTGGCTGCGCGAGCTTGGCGTGCGCACCGGCGCGGGTTAGGGTCTGCAGTCCGGCTATGCAAAGAACGGCGTTAAGTTCGACTTGGGGCCAGGTTATCGACCAACGTCTGAACCCGAGCGTCGATCTCGTCGCGGATCCGGCGCACCGTGTCGATGTCCTTGCCGGCAGGGTCTTCGAGATCCCAGTCTTCGTATCGCTTGCCCGGGTAGATCGGACACGAATCGCCGCAGCCCATGGTGATGACGACGTCCGCCTCGCGGACGAAGGCGTCGGCGAGAAGTTTCGGAACTTCGCGGCTGATGTCGAGGCCGACCTCTTTCATCGCCTCGACCACGCGCGGGTTGAGCTGATTCGCAGGCTCGCTGCCGGCCGAACGCACGGACACCCTACCTGCCGCGCGCTTGGTGAGAAGGGCGGCCGCCATCTGGCTCCGCCCGGCGTTGTGGACGCATACGAACAGGACTTCGGGAATGTCTTTGCTGATGGTTGCCCTCGCTCACATCCTCAAACCACCGTTGGGTCAAAATCAATCCCATGCAGGAGAGAAGCGAGGAGCAGATCATCAGCCGCCTCCTGGAGCTGGAGAACAGCGGCCAGGCCGAGCGTCGCGCGGAGCTGAGCGGCGAGCGCTACATCGCCCTCATCCAGGATCCGGAAACCAGGGGCGGGTACATCCTCCAGCACGGCTTCGACGAAACCGAGGGAGCCGAAGTGCCGGCTGGGACGGAGTTCTGGGACTACGAGACCTGGGACGAGGCCCGTCAGGCTTTCGAGCAGCTCCTACGCGAGGCCAGGGAGGCGGGCGAGCTGGTCGAGGACGATTCCACGGAGGGCATTGGAGACTCCGAGACCGGCGGCGCCGAGGTCCGCGACCGGTATTCGGCCAGCGATGAGGACCCCCTCGTCGCGGGAGACGAGCGCCAGGACACGATCGCGGAGGACGCGGACTCGGAAGACGCCGTCGAAAAGGAATGACGCCGGCGTCAAACGGGTAGACTGTCTACGTCGGCACTTGCCGGCCCGCTCGCTCGGGTCCTCTCTCCCGTCAAACTGACGGTGTCCTGATCGTCGCGCCAAATACGACCTCGGAGAGGATCAGGAGAAAGCGTTGCAGTCATTCGCAGACGCGGGCGTAAGCCCGCATACTCTGGCGGCTCTGGCCGCCCTTGGCATCACTGAACCGGTGCCCGTTCAAGCGCAAGCCATCCCGCTTATCAATCAAGGTCGGGACGTCGTCATCGAGGCCCCGACCGGGTCTGGCAAGACCCTTGCGTTCCTCATCCCGATGATCGAGCACCTACCGCGCCGCGGCGCCGGGCCGAAAGCCCTCATCGTCACCCCCACCCGGGAGCTTGCGCTCCAGGTCGAGAAGGTGCTCCGATCGATGGCGACCGGCCTCAGCTCGGCGGTGCTCTACGGCGGCGTCGGTTACGCCACCCAGCGGGTCGCGCTGAAGAAGGGTGTCGATGTCGTGGTGGGCACGCCAGGCCGCATCCTCGACCTGGTATCGCAGGGCAAGGTTTCGCTGTCACGCGTCGAGTACCTCGTGCTCGACGAGGCTGACGAGATGCTGGACGCCGGATTTGCGCCCGCGGTCGAGAAGCTGCTCGGCCTCACATACGAGCCGCAAACCGTCCTCGCGTCGGCGACCATGCCGACGTGGGTCACCAACATGATCGAGAAGCACACGCACGACCACGCCGAGGTCCGCGTCGAGAGCGACAAGGAAGCTGATCTCGAGCACGGGCTTCTCCGCGTCCCCCGCGAGCACAAGCTGCAGACGCTCAGCCGCGTCCTGCGGCGCCATGGCGGCACCGCGATCGTCTTCGGCCGCACCAAGCACGGAGTCAAGAAGCTCAACAGCAACCTCCGCCAGCTCGGCCACAACTCTGTCGAGCTCCAGGGCAACCTCTCGCAGGCCATCCGCGATCGGACCATGGCCTCGTTCCGCGACGGCCGCAGCCAGGTCCTGGTCGCGACGAACGTGGCGGCGCGCGGGATCGACGTCGACAACGTCGGCCTGGTCGTCAACTTCGAGCTGCCCGATTCTGCCCAGTGGCTGACGCACAGGGTCGGCCGCACCGCTCGCATGGGCGTGGCTGGACGCGCGCTCACCTTTGTCACCCCGGAGGACGAGCTGGCCTGGGTCAAGCTCAGCCGGCAGGGCGCTCCCCAGATTCGCGAGCTCAACGCCAGGCTCTTCATCGACGAAGGCAGCTGGCAGTACCAGGAGCACAAGCCGGCTCATATCCCGGCCGCGTTCGCATCCAGGTCAGGGCAGCAGAACCGAAACCGTTTTCGGCGCCGTCCGGCCGGCAATCGAGGTGGCAGATGAAACGGGCCGACGCTTTGCTTGCCGTCAAGACCCCGACTGACGCGCGCGTCGCCCTTCTCGTCGACGATGAAGTAGTCTCACGCGGGGCCCAGCAAACGCGCCTCGAAGGCGAGGGCTACACAGTGTTCGTGGCCGCGAATCAGGCTGATGCGCTGAGTCGCGCCAAGCAGGCGCTGCCGGCGGTCATCTTCGTCCATCTCGTGACCGGCGCGACGGTGCCGCTGATCCAGGCCCTCAGATCCGACGACTCATGCCGGCACATCCCGGTCGTGGTCATCAAGTACCAGGTCCCGGTCCGCGCCGTGCCCGGGCGCGCGAAGCTGCACGCGATCCCGCACGACAGCTGGTAGGTCCTAGCGCCGGGTAGCGGCAGCCGGAACGTGGATCGGCGTCAGCGTTGCCTCGAGCTGCTCGCGGAGGTCTTCGAACCGCGGCGGTAGAACAAGTCGCTCGCCCAGGTGCGCAGGATCTTCGTCGACGGTGAATCCCGGGCCCATCGTGGCGATCTCGAACAGAACGCCGCTCGGCTCGCGGAAGTACACCGACTTGAACCAGAACCGATCGATCACAGGCGTCGGGTGGGCCCCGGCCTCGACTACGCGCCCGCGCCAGGCCACCTGCTCGTCGTCGAGCGACGCCCAGGCCACGTGATGGACGGTCCCCGCGCCGGGATAGCCGTTCTCGGCGGGCGCGTGATCGTAGACGTAGCGGCCGCCACGACTCGAGCCTCGGGCGAGCCATGCCGAGCTTCCTTCGCGCTCGAAACCGAGCGCGCCTTCGAGCAGCTCACGGCTCCGCTCGGGGTCGTGGGTGTAGGCGCGGACCTCTTCGAAGCCCTGGAGCGCGAACTCGGCGGGAATCTCTGGATTCGACGCAGTGAGCGAGGCGTCCGAGGTCTCGACTACGCGGAGCTCCAGGCCCAGGCCTTCAGGGTCCGAGAACTCGAACGAACCAGGCGATCGCTTGCCGGTCCCCAGGCGCCGCTCCCAGAAATCGAGCGCCGCTTCCGAGCCGACGCGCAGGACGATCCGGTGGATCATGCCCTGGCCCGCGCGGCCCGGCGCCGCTCCTGGATATTCGAAGAACGTCAGATCGAAGCCGGGGCTGCCGGCGTCGTCGCCATAGAAAAGGTGGTAGACGGTGGGGTCGTCTTGGTTGACGGTCTTCTTGACCATCCGGAGCCCCAGGACCCCGGCATAGAAATCGACGTTCGCCTGCGCATCGCCGGTGATCGAGCTGACGTGGTGGATGCCTTCGAGTTTCATACGCACAGAAATACCCACCAGGGCCACCATTTCAATTCCAAGGGATACATCCCCAGCAGGTGGGGAGGCAGCTCTCACCTCCCCACTTGTGGGGAGGTCGGCAGCGCCGCATGGCGCTGCCGGGTGGGGGTCTCGCCTTAGGTAATTGCCTTGACCAGCTCCTCCGCCGGCTTCCGCCGTCCCCCTCGGAGCCCACCCTCGGCCGGGTAGCCGAGTGACACGGTCGTCCGCACGGTGCGGCCGGCCGAAAGTCCCAGCAGCCGGGCAGCATCCTTGCGCCCATCGCCTGTCAGCATCCCGATGCTCGAGCCGATGCCGTGCGCGAGGCCGGCCAGCATGATGCGCTCCGAGATCCGGCCCTCGTCGAAGGCGTTGAGCTCGTCCCTGTCCAACAGGCTCACGATCGCAGCGCCTGCCGTCGCGCCGCCGAGATGATGGGCATAGCCAGGCAGCTCGGACAATCGCTTCAGGATCGCGCGATTTTCGATCCAGAGGACCTGAAACGCCTGCTGATTGCTCGCGCTGCCGGACCAGCGGATGACCTCGTGGATGTCGCGAACCGCTTCTGGGGGCAAGGGCTTATCCGCGAACTGGCGCACGGCGCGAAGACTCTTCAGCAGGGAAATGAACTCTCTGGTATGGGTGGTCGTGCTCATACCCCGATCGTAGAACGCGATTCGTCAAACGGCCGGCGACATCAGGTGGTGCTCCTGGGATGCGATGTGGCGGGCGGGGTCCGGCGTGATTGCCTTGCGCGCGGGCGAGCCGTAGTAGTCAGCCTCGGCCGCAGCCCATGATTTCGGTCCCGCGTAGCCGAGGATCCACACGAATCGCTCTTCGCCGTCGACCGTCCACGACCCGACCACCTCGAAGCCATGGCGCCGGCGCAGCGGGGCGATCTTCGCGTCCCATTCCTCGACCCAGTCCTTCATCTCACCAGGCTTGATCGTGTAGATCCGCAGCTGATTCTTCATCGGCCTAGTTTGATCGACGACTGCGGTGCAGCTCCGAGCGCACGCTGCTCTCGGCCACCAGCCTGCCCTTGAACCACACCTTCTCAGGCGGCGGCTGCAAACGGAGCGCCTCCTCCCACGTCGGCACCGGCAGCAGCTGCAGGTCCGCCCGCGCCCCAGGCTTCAACCCGTAATCGGTCAATCGCCACGCGAGGGCCGGCGCCTCGGTCACGGCTCTCAACGCGAAGGCCAGGTCCGAGCGGCTCGTGAGGTGTGCCGCGTGGGCTGAGATGAGCGCCACCTCCACCATCGAGCCTCGCCCGAACGGGTAGAAGCCGTCCTTCACGCAGTCCTGCCCGAAGAGCACGTTCACGCCGGCCGCGCGCAGCTCGCCGATGCGGGTCACGCCCCTGCGTACGAGACCGCGGTCCTGCCGGCCCTGCAGAACCAGGTTGGTCACCGGGTTCGCAGCGATCGAGATGCCTGCACGCAGGCACTTGTCGATGACGCGCTCGGCGTAGTCGTGCGGCGCGGCAGCCAGCGAGCACACGTGGCCCGCGACCACGCGGCCGATGTACGAGCGTCGCAGGGCCTCGTCGGCCACCATCTCGAGCGTGCGCACGCCGCCGTCGTCCGTCTCGTCCACGTGCATGTCGAGGTCGCGATCGAAGCGCTCCGCGAGGTCGAAGCAGAGGCGCACGTGCTCGCGCTGCGAAGCCTCGTCCATCTCCCAGTGCGGCATGCCGCCGACCGCGTCCACGCCCGCCTCGATGGCAGCCTCCATCAGCGCGTAGGCGCCGGGGTCGCGAAGCAATCCCTCCTGTGGAAAGGCGATGGTGCGGACCTCCGCGATGTCCGCGCAGTCCGCGCCGGCCGCCAGCACACCCTCGAGCGGCGTCAGGCCGCCGATGGTGTCGACGTCGACGTGTGATCGCAGGCGCGTGGTTCCCAGCAGGACGGAGGCCTCGATCACGGAGCGCGCGCGTGCGCTGACGTCGTCAACCGTGTATCGCCGCTTGCGCTCGTGGATGGCGCCAATGGCACCGCCAAGGGTGCCGTCGTGTTCGCGGAGCTCGTCACGGATCAGCACCTTGTCGAGGTGGACGTGGCCGTCGATGAAGGCGGGGAGGAGCAGCTTGCCCGAGCCGTCCTCTGCGGCGGCGATGCCCTGTGCTGCGCCGGTGCCGACGCGCACAACGCGCTCGCCGTCGACGACCAAATCCGCGACCTCGCCGCCTGGGAGCCGCACACCTTGCAAAGCCCACACGGGCGGCTACCATAACGCCAGCCCCGCACATGGGGTCGGGGCGCATGTATGGGGGTACGTGCCATGGCTGTTGCCTCTAAGTCGCGCGAGCGCGACATCGTCTTCCCCGAGGAGCGCCTGCCGTGGCCGCAGACGATCCTCCTCGGCGTCCAGCACGTCATGGCGATGTTCGGCGCCACCGTGCTGGTCCCTTTGATCCTGGGCTTCAACCCGAACACCGTCATCTTCTTTTCCGGCATCGGGACCCTGATCTTCCTTGCCGTCACCGGACGGAAAGTTCCGAGCTACCTGGGCTCATCCTTCTCGTTCATAGGCGCCGTCCTGGCCATCCAGGGTGGCCCCGGCCAGCACCAGGGCCTGGCGTTCGCCGGCATCCTGGTCGCGGGCGTCATCTATTTCCTGGTCGGGGTTGTCGTCCATTTCGCGGGCATCAATGTCATCCGCTTCCTGATGCCGCCCATCGTCACGGGCACTGTGGTCGCGGTGATCGGGATCGCGCTGGCGAGCGTGGCCGTCGGCAACTGGCAGAAGGAGCTGGTGACCGGCACCATCACGTTCCTGGCGGCGGCGATTGCGTCGGTTTACCTGCGCGGCTTTCCTCGCCTGCTGCCGGTGCTCATCGGAGTCGTCGTCGGGTACGTAGTCGCCGGGCTCGATCAGGCCGCCGGCGGCGCGTGCGCCTCAGCCGCGTCGGGCTGCCACGTCAACACGTCGGGAATCGGCAGCGCCGACTGGGTCGGCTACCCGAAGCTGACGTTCCCCGACTTCAGCGATCCGGTGCGGGCGTTCAGCCTGTTCTGGTTCATCCCCATAGTGCTCGTGGCCGAGAACACAGGCCACGTCTTCGCGATCGGCGGCATCATGAAGCGCGACCTGTCGGGCTACCTGGGCCGGACGTTCATGGGCGACGGCCTGGCCACCACCGTCAGCGCGCTGTTTGGCGGCACGGGCGAGACGACTTACGCCGAGAACATCGGCGTCATGGGCATCACGAGGGTCTTCTCGATCTGGGTGTTCATCGTGGCCGCGATCACCGCGATCCTCCTCGGCTTCATCCCCAAGTTCGGAGCGCTGGTCCTGAGCATCCCGATCAGCGTGCTGGGCGGGATCGAGCTCTACCTCTTCGGGCTGATCGCCGTGATCGGCGCCAAGATCTGGGTCGACGCGCAGGTCGACTTCTCCAAGCGGGCCAACCTGGCGGTGGCCGCGATCCCCCTGATCCTCGCGGCCGGCGGAGCCGACCTGAAGATCGGGTCGTTCGAGATCAACAACCTCGGCATAGGCGCACTTGGCGCGATCGTTCTCTACCAGATCCTTCGGCCAGGGCACATGCGTGACGCGGAGGCGGAGCCACCGGAGGTGGTCGCGCCAAGCTAAGGTCAGCCGTAATGCCCGCCGGTAAGAATCACAAGGGGACGAAGGGCGCTGATCGACCCCATCGCGTGAACGCGCTCACGCGCAAGCAGTACGACAAGGAGCTTCGGCGCCTGCAGGTCGAGCTGGTTCAGCTCGAAGAATGGATTCGAAATCGGAACCTGCGCGTCGTGGTCCTGTTCGAGGGGCGCGACACCGCGGGCAAGGGAGGGGTGATCAAGCGGATCATGGCCCTGCTCAACCCGCGCTACTGCCGCGTGGTGGCGCTGCCCGCGCCGACGGAAAGGGAAAGGACGCAGTGGTACTTCCAGCGCTACATCGGCCATCTACCGTCGGCCGGCGAGATGGTCCTGTTCGACCGCAGCTGGTACAACCGGGCGGGAGTCGAGCACGTCATGGGCTTCTGCACCGACGGCGAATACGAGGAGTTCATGCGCACGTGCCCTCAGTTCGAGCGCATGCTCGTGCGCTCCGGGATCATCGTGATCAAGTACTGGCTTTCAGTCAGCGACGAGGAGCAGGAGCGGCGGTTCCTGGGCCGGATCAACGATCCCAGCAAACGGTGGAAGCTGAGCCCGATGGACCTTCAGGCGCGAGCCAGGTGGGTCGACTACTCAGAGGCGAAGGACAGGATGTTCGCGGTCTGCGACATCAAGGAAGCGCCCTGGCACGTGGTGGAGACGGACAACAAGCGCGCCGCGCACCTCAACCTCATCAGCCATTTCCTGAAGTTGATCCCGCACGAAGAGGTGCCGCACGAGGACATCAAGCTGCCGCCGCGGCAGAAGCGCAAATACAACCGGCCGCCCAAGAGCTCCCAACGATTGGTGCCGGTCAGGTACGAGGTGGAACAGTGAAGGTGGAAGACGTGCCGCCCGGGCGGCTGCTCTCGATCGATCCGAACACCAGCCTCGCGGAGGTGGCCAGGCGCCTGCGCCGCGAAGGCGCCGACTCCGCCGCGGTCATGTCGGAGGGACGCCTGGTGGGAATCGTCACCGAGCGCGACCTGGTGCGCGCAATCGCGGACGCCCTGGATCCGAAGCAAACCAAGGCCGAGGTGATCATGACGGCGGACCCCGCCACCGTGACCCCGGACGAGGAGGTGGCGGTGGTGGCGCTGAAGATGATGAGGCTGGGCGTCCGGCATCTGCCCGTCGTCGATTCCGAAGGCACTCCGATCGGGCTCATCTCGGCAAGCGACTTGATCGCGACGCTCGAGGGCGGCAAGAGCTGACCGCGCGCGTGAGATTCATCGACCTCACCCAGGACTTCTCCCTGCACACGCCTGCCTTCGCGGGCTACGCCGGGCCGGCAATCCGCTGGATCAAGAGGCTGGCGTTCGACAAGGCGGGCGGGCAGGAGGTCACGATGACGATGCATGTCAGCACCCACCTGGACGCGCCCGCGCACTTCCTGTCGGGAGGCAAGTTCATCGGCGATCTCCCGCTCGACTTTCTCATCGGCCCGGCCTGCGTCGTCGATCTCGAACGCATGGGCCTCGGTGACTTCGACCTGTACGGGCCGGAGCACTTCGAGCGCTGGGAGAAGGACACCGGACACCGGATCGAGCGCGGCGACATCCTTGCCATCCACACCGGATATCACCGCCACTATCCGGAGAACTGGGCCGACCGCTCGCAGGTCGACGAGACGAAATACTTCATCCGTCACCCGGGCCCGACGCGCGCATTCGCGGAGTGGGTGCTCGAGCGCGGTGTGCGCTGGATCGCGGTCGACGCGGGCAGCGCCGACCACCCGATGAACACCGTCATCCGCCGCATCCGCGCCGACGAGGCGGAGGAGGCGGAGAAGAAGCTCGGCCGCAGCCTGGACGAGGTGTTCCCGAAAGCCGACTACCAGATCATGCACACGCTGCTGTTTCCGCACGACGTCATCCACATCGAGAACCTGGGCGGCCGAATTGACGAGGTGCTCGACCAGAAGATCACGTTCGGCTGCTTTCCGTGGCGTTTCCAGGGCGGCGAGGCGTCGCCGTGCCGCGCCGTCGCAATCGTCGAGTGAAGTGAAGCCCGCCCGGTTCGAATACCACGCGCCCAGGTCGGTCGAAGAGGTTTGCGCACTGCTCGCCTCGCTCGAAGATGCGAAGGTGCTCGCCGGCGGCCAATCGCTGGTCCCGCTGCTCAACTTCCGGCTCGCGCGGCCGGCGCACCTGGTCGACATCAACCGGATCTCGAACCTGGACCGGATCTACGAGCGCGACGGAGGCGTCGCCGTGCAGGCGCTCGTGCGGCAGTCGGCGGTCGAGGATTCCGAGCTCGCCTCCCGCATCTGCCCGCTGTTGCCCGCGGCGCTGCGTGTGGTTGCGCACCGCGTGATCCGCAACCGCGGCACGGTATGCGGGAACCTGGCCCATGCCGACCCGGCATCCGAGCTGCCCGCCGTGCTGCTGGCGCTGAACGGCCACGTCGTCGTTCAGTCGACGAGGGGCACGCGCATCATCCCGGCGTCTGAGCTCTTCACGAGTGTGATGCAGACCGCGCTCGCCCCTGACGAGCTGCTGGTGGAGGCTTGGTTCCCAGGTGCGCACGGCAAGTACGGGATCGCGGAGGAATCCCGCCGGCATGGCGACTTCGCACTCGCGGGCGCGGTGCGGTACGGCGACCGGATGGCCCTGTTCGGCGTGGCGGCCACTCCGGTCATGGCCGATCCGCGCCACCCTACGCAGGGCTTGCAGCCCAGCGGCGATCTCGAGGCGACCCCGGAGTTTCGCCTTCACCTGGTGCAGGCGCTGACCGATCGCCTGTTTGCGGCATGAAGGTCAACGGGGTCATCCACCCGGAGCCCGCCGACGCGCGCCGGCTGCTTTCGGACCACCTTCGCCACGACCTCGGCCTCACCGGGACGCATGTCGGGTGCGAGCACGGCGTGTGCGGCTGCTGCACGGTGCTGTTGGACGGCGTGCCGTTGCGGTCGTGCCTCATGCTTGCCGTGCAGGCCGAAGGCCACGAGGTCACGACCATCGAGGGACTGGCGGCGCCGGGATCGCCGCTGCATCCGGTGCAGCAGGCGTTTCATGAATGCCACGGCCTGCAGTGCGGCTTCTGCACGCCGGGCTTCGTCATGTCGGTGGTCGGCCTTCTGCAGCAGCACCCAAACCCGACGCCGGAACAGGTCGATGAAGGGATCGCGGGCAACCTGTGCCGGTGCACGGGCTACGCGTCGATCCGTCGAGCCGTCGTTCGCGCGGCTGAGCTCTCGAAGTGACGACCAGATGGTTCGGGGAGAGGGTCCAGCGTGTCGAGGACGACCGCCTGCTGCGCGGCAAGGGCCACTTCACCGACGACATCGACGACGGCGCCTACGAATCCGTCCTCGTGCGGTCGCCCTTCGCGCACGCGCAAATCAAATCGATCGACGTGAGCGCGGCCCGCGCCCTGCCGGGCGTGGTCGCGGTGTACGTCGCCGCGGATCTTCCTTTCGGCCAGACCGACCTCCCGATCCTCATTCCGCACCCGAACCTCACGCACGGCCGCACGCAGCGTTGCCTCGCGTCGCAGGTCGTCCGCTACGTGGGCGAAGCGGTTGTGTTCGTGGTCGCGGAGAGCCGCTACATCGCCGAGGACGCGGCCGACCTCGTCGAGGTCGATTACGAGCCGCTGCCGGTGGTGATCACGCCGGAGGCAGCCGCGGCGGCGACGCACCTGGTGCATGACGACGTTCAGGGCAACGTCGCCGCGGAGATGACCCAGGAAGCGGGGGACGTCGACAAGGCGTTGGCCGCCGCGCCGCATCGCAAGCAGCTGCACCTGCGCTTCGAGCGCGGCGCCGCGAGCCCGATGGAAGCGCGCGCGGTGTGGGCGAGGTGGTCGGAGGTCGACCACAAGCTCACCGTCTACGACTCCACGCAGTCGCCGACCTCGATCCGCGGCGGCCTCGCGGTTCTGTTCGGCCTGCCGGAATCAGAGGTCGACGTCATCGCGCCGGATGTCGGTGGTGGCTTCGGGCCGAAGATCATGCTCTTCTACCCCGACGAGCTCCTCGTTCCTTTCGCCGCGATGCGGCTGGGGCGTCCGGTCAAGTGGACCGAAGACCGCCAGGAGCATTTCACCGCCGTCAACCAGGAGCGCGGCCAGGTCCACGAGGTGGAGGTCGGCTTCGACGCCGAGGGGCATCTGCTCGCGCTCAGCGACGATTTCATCCACGACGGCGGCGCCTACACCCCGTACGGGATCATCCTGCCGATCATCACCGCGGCGCAGGTGCCAGGTCCGTATCGCGTGCCCAACTATCGCGTTCGGTTTCGCGACGTCTACACCAACGCCACGCCGACGTCGCCTTATCGCGGCGCCGGCCGGCCACATGCGTGCTTTGTCATGGAGCGCACGCTCGACGCCATCGCGGCCGAGCTGGGCCTGGATCGCGTCGAGGTTCGCCGCCGCAATCTCATCCAGCCGGACCAGTTTCCTTATGAGGTCGGGGTCGCCTGGCAGGACGGCAATCGCGCCGTGTACGACAGCGGCAACTACCCCGCGCTACTGGAGCGTGCGCTGGAGATGCTCGGACCCCGGCCGGCCGGAGACCACATCGGCATGGGCCTCAGCCCTTATGTGGAGGGCACTGGCGTGGGGCCGTACGAAGGGGCGCACGTGCAGGTGCTGGTGTCAGGCAAGGTGGTCGCGGCGACAGGGATTCCCAATCAGGGCCAGGCGCACGCCACCGTGTGGGCGCAGATCGTCGCCGACCAGCTCGGCGTCGACGTCGCCGACGTCGAGGTGACTAGCGGCGACACGCGCAAGTTGCAGTGGGGGGTGGGCACCTTCGCATCGCGGGGCGCGGTCACCGCGGGCAACGCGATGCATGTGGCGGCGGGCATGGTCGCCGAGAAGGCGAAGCACATCGCCGCCGACCTTCTGGAGGCGGACCCTGCCGACCTCGAGCTGGCTGACGGCCGGGTGCGCGTGAAAGGAGCGCCCGACCGGGGCGTCCCGCTCGCTGCCGTCGCCGTGCACGCCAATCCGATGCGCTATGCGTTCGGCGGTGGCACCGAGGCGGCAACGCAGTTCACCCCTCGACAGCGCCCGGGGCCGCCGCTGCCGGAGGGCGAGCAGCCCGGCCTCGAGGCCACGGGGTACTACAGCCCGCCC
This sequence comes from Candidatus Nitrosopolaris sp., assembly GCA_035636885.1. Classification (GTDB taxonomy): domain Bacteria; phylum Chloroflexota; class Dormibacteria; order Dormibacterales; family Dormibacteraceae; genus UBA10449. The sequence goes on along the minus strand of DASPYG010000085.1, from coordinate 4,080 downwards.
GGCTCCACATGGGCGTCAGGCTGCCACGCCGCGTATGTGCGCGTCGATCCCAAGACCTTCCGGCTGGAGGTGCTGAAGTACGTGGTCGTCCACGACTGCGGCCGAGTCATCAACCCGATGGTCCTCGAGGGCCAGATCGAGGGAGGGGTTGCGCAGGGGATCGGAGGCGCTTTCTACGAGCGGCTCGCGTACGACGCCGACGGCCAGCTGCGCAACGCGTCCTTCATGGAATTCTTGATGCCGTATGCGACCGAGATCCCGGCGATCGAGATCGACCACATCGAGACACCTTCACCCCTGAACCCGCTGGGTGTGAAGGGGGCGGGGGAGGCGGGCGTGATCCCTGTCGGCGCTGTGCTCGCCGCGGCAATCGAAGAAGCCCTCGGCGTCCCGATCACGGAGATGCCGCTTTCACCGCTGAAGCTCTACGAGCTGAGTGTGTCGGGAGTACTGGGGGAGGGCCGAAAGTCCTAGAGACAACGCGGCGTGACGGGCCTAGGTTGACGTCACCATGTATCTCTGGGGAAGGCTCGCAGGACTGGTCAACCGGCTGATCGACCGGCGCCGCACGCGTTGGGTCGAGATCTCGGTCACCCGCGCGTGGAGCCACGACCTGCCGCCGCGCCTGTTCGATCTCGGAGACCTCTGAGCCTCTAGGTCTGCGGCTCGGTCCTCACGACGGCGGCGACGATGTTGCCGCCCGGCGGTCCTTGGTGTGAGTTGCGCTCGCCCCCGCTCACGTAGTTGGTCGTGCGGCCGGTGACCGACGCCACGAGCATCCCTCCCAACGCCTTTCCTATCTGGTATGCGTCGGCGTCGTCGAGGAGGGTGATGCGCTGGCCGCGAATCTGGTCGCTCCCGGGAATGACCGACTTGGCAAAGACGTGCACGAGCCGTGACGACAGGTCGGCAGGATCGGGCAGCCCGTCGGTGAACTGGAGTCCGGCCGACCGGAGCGCTTTCCTCACGCCGTCGGCGTCGATGAAGTCGCTGGTGACAGCGTGGCCGATGCGCAGCGCGCTGCGCGAAGCGTTCGAGTTGCCGAAGACGACAACTTCCCCATGGCGCTTCTCGCCTCCTGAGGAGGTCATGGCTACCTCTGAGTAGAGGTCCCAGTTTCGGCGCACCACGGCGTCGGACAGCAGCGCCTCCGGGACCTCACCGAGCGCCATCGCCACGCCCAAAGCGGCCGCGTCGTTGGCGTAAACGCCGGCGCCCTCCGGCCCGAACGTGAGGTCGTGCGAGACCACGGTCTTGCCGCGCGACTCCGCATCCTTGATGCTCGCGGTGGTCAGCCCGGGCACCTTGACCATGACGAGGTGGACGTCCTTGGGATCGGTCAGGCCCGCGTCCGCCATCGCGCGATGCGTGGCTTCGGCGACCTTGCGAATCTGGCCCATCCGCCCGACTTCCTCCGGTGCCATCGGCTCGGAGCCCGCCCTGCCGACCACCAGCAGCTTGTCCTCGCCGAGGTCCGGGACCTCGATCCATTCCCTGGTGACCGCGGCGATATGAGGCGTGATCACGCCCGGGCAGCCGCCGGAGAGAACGAAGATCACGTGCTTGGCGACCTCGTCCGGCGGAACGCCGAGAAACTTGCCGGTCCACTCGCGCAGTGCAACATCGGCCCAGACGCGGCCCCAGTCGTCGTGGGCGCCAGTGCCTTCGGTTTTTCCGACCAGCGCGACCAGCGTGTCGGGCCTGATCTTTCCGGCATCGGCCAATGCCTGCAAGCCCGACGTATCGGAAGGTGTGGCGCTCGGACACACGAACATCTCCACACGCTGTGCCTTCATGCGATCACCTCTGAAATGTCAATCCAGGCCTGGAGGGCGCTGGTAGCCGAAACCGTCCACGGCCTCGAGCTGCTCCGCGAGGTCCAGCAGCTCTGACTCGCGGCCGGAGCGTCCCACGAGCTGCACGCCCACGGGGAGCCCGTCATGCAGGCCGGCGGGCAGCGACACGGCCGGAGTGTGCGCAAAGCTGACCGGCAGCACGAACTGTATGTAGAGGCCGTAGGGCTCGCTGAGGAAAGGCGGCACGTCTTGGATCTGCATCGGGACCAGGCCGAGCGTCGGTGTGAGCAGGAAGTCGAAGCCGGCCAGGAGAGGTTTCAGCACCACCTGGTGCGCCGCAGTGGTGGCGCTTTCGAAGGCCTGGAAGTAATCGATGGCGCCGAGGGCGCGGCCCTGCTCGACCAGCTTGCGGATGCCGGGGGCAAAGAGCGCAGGGTCGGCCGGGAAGGAAGCCATGCTGGCCCGCCGCACCACCGCGTAGCCCGCGGCCACCTCCTCCGATTCCCACGCAATCCGCTCGACGTGATGGCCGGCGGCCTCGAGCACGTCTGCCGCCCGCTTGCACGCGTCCACGCAGGCGGCATCCATGCCGAGGGCGGTGGTGTCGGCGACGCCGATCCGGCACGCCTTCGCATTCGTCGACTGTGGCGCATCAGCCGCCATCACCGAGAAGAGCAGCCTCACATCGGCGACCGTCCGCGCAAGCTGACCGATCACCGAGAGCCCGGCGGGGTCGACCGACCTGCTGGGCACGCGGTCCGGGGAGGGGCGAAGGCCCACGATCCCGCAGCAGGAGGCTGGGATCCGAATCGAGCCGCCCATGTCTGTCCCGATTCCGACGGTCGCCATGCCCGCGGCCACCGCGGCGGCGCTGCCGCCACTCGAGCCTCCCGGCGTGATGCCCTCGCGCCACGGATTGTTGGTGTTGGGGAAGATGGCGTTGGTCGTGCCCACCGCGGCTGCCAGCTCCGGGAGGTTCGTCTTGCCCAGGATGGCTGCGCCTGCAGCCCTTACCCGCGCGACCGCAAAGTCGTCTTGCTCGGCGATTCGATCGCGCCACACCGCGCTGCCATCTGTCCATGGCAACCCCGCCACCGGGATGTTGTCCTTGACCGCAACGGTCATTCCGCCAAGAGCGCCTTCGGAACCCCGCGCCCCGCGGTCGACATGGACGTACGCATGAATGCGCGAGTCGAGGCGGTCTATCGCCTCGAGGTATCGGTCGACAACTGCCATCGGCAAACGCCAAGTATGGCGACGCCAGAGCTCGTCAGTTGGAGGGCGCTGCGCGGGCCTCCGCGAGCTCGCATGCGTCCGCGTACACGCTGACCGCGTAGTCGAAGTCCATACGTGCACCGCCCCAAAGGGACCATGCCGTCAGCGGACCGATATCCGGATTCGTTTCCAGCACCACCGGATCCCGGGGTGGCGGTTTGATCGGATGGCCGTCGCTGGTCTCGAAGACGAAGCCATCGGGTGTCTTCCGGATCTCAAAGGCGCCGTCATGGTGGCGGCGGTGATGGAAGCCGCACAACAGCAGGAGGTTCGCGAGATTGGTCTGGCCGCCCTGGACCCAATGCTCGTGGTGATGAGCCTCGGTGCGGGCAGCGGGCACGCCGCAGCCGGGAAACAGGCAGAAGCGGTCTCGCACGTGAAGCGCCAGCCGCAGCCGGTCGGTGACCAGGCGCTGCTTGCGGCCGACGTCGATCGGCAAACCGTCGCGCTCGGTCACAGCCATGACCTCGGCATCACAGCCGAGCCTGCGCGCGGCGTCCGCCGAAAGCGGAGAGCCGCCTTCGACGTAGCAGCGCCCGTCGCTCGACTCGCCAGTGAGCACGCCGACGTCGACATGAACCACGACCTGGGTGGCGGCGCCCGACTTGCCCAGAGCGTCGGCGCCTCCGGCGAGGACGTTCTCGGACATAGCGACCAGCGCATCCGACCGGCGCGCTGCCCAGCGGTCGTCGGTGGGGTCCTTGACTCCATCGTCGGACGCCTCCGGCACCGGCTTCGAGCCCGTGATCGACTCCAGCGCCGCCTGCACGACGGCGGCGTCCTCGGGCGTCAGCCTGGCCTTGAGCTCGAGCATGCCGTCGTCGTCCCAGCGCGTCCACAGCCCGCGCAGGCGGAGGTGCTCGTCGGACTGCTTGGGCGCGTTGGCATCTGCGATGCGGCGCATCGACTTGCAGATCCGCGCCAGCTGTTGACCCGAGGCGCCGCGGGCGATCTCCAACATGATGTGCTCGGTCGCCGGCGTCGCCACCGTGGTGACCTGTCGCACCTT
>DASPYG010000084.1:0-47504 GCA_035636885.1 Candidatus Nitrosopolaris sp. | reverse complement strand
CACCGCGGCCAAGGAGCTCGACCCTCTTCGCCTACGCCGGGCGACCGCCCAGCTGCGCCACTGCCTGCAGCCGGACGAGGTCCTCAAGGACGCCAACGATCAGCACGAGCGCCGCTACCTCTATCTGAGCCAGACCTTCGACGGCATGTTTCGAATCGACGGCCAGCTCGACGCCGAGGGCGGAGCGGTTCTGCAGACGGCGATCAACTCGGTCATGGGTCCGCCGGCCGCCGACGACAATCGCACCGCCGCCCAGCGCCGGGCGGATGCCTGGGTCGAGATCGCGCGCCGTCAGCTCGACGCTGGTCAGCTGCCTCAGGTCGGCGGCCAGAAGCCGCACCTGATGGTCACCGTCGATGTGACCACGCTCACCAAGCAGCATGGTTCACACGCCGCAGAGCTCGAGTGGGCGCAGCCGATCCCGGCCGAGACCGCTCGCCGCCTCGCCTGCGACTGCACGGTCACTCCGGTGTTCATGAGTGCGGAGTCACACCAGGTCGACGCCGGTCGCACCAGCCGCGTTATCCCGCCATCGATGCGGCGGGCGCTGATTGCGCGCGACAAGCACTGCCGGTTCCCGGGCTGCGATCGACCGGCGGCCTGGACGCAGGGTCACCATCTCGAACACTGGGCGGATGGCGGGCCGACGCTGCCTTTCAACCTCGCGCTCCTTTGCGGTCGACATCACCACCTCACCCATGAGGGCGGCATCAAGCTCGAGTGGGGATCGGACGGCGAGCTGGTCGCAACTCTTCCATAACGGGGGCTGGGCGGGTGACCGACAACTAGACTTGCGCTGTGTCGACGGCGCCTCAGGCTGAGCTGCAACCTCGTCGGGCGGCGGAGCTCCTCGGCCGCATCGAGGAGAACGTCCACCATGTCATCGTCGGCAAGGATCGTGTCGTGCGGCTGGCCGCGGCCGGGCTCGTCGCAGGCGGCCATGTCCTTCTCCAGGATCTGCCGGGCACAGGCAAGACGATGCTCGCGCGAGCGCTTGCGACATCCGTCGGCGGAACGTTTCGTCGCATCCAGTGCACGCCTGACCTGCTGCCCTCGGATATCACGGGCTCGAGCGTCTTTAACCAGAAGGACCTGACCTTCGAGTTCGTGGCGGGACCGGTCTTCGCCAACATCGTCCTCGCCGACGAGGTGAACCGCGCCACGCCACGCACCCAGTCAGCGCTGCTCGAGGCGATGGGGGAGGGGCAGGTGACGATCGAGGGCGTCACCCGCACGCTTGGGCGGCCGTTCTTCGTCATCGCCACCCAGAACCCAGGTGAGTTCCACGGCACATATCCGCTGCCTGAATCGCAGCTCGACCGTTTCATCCTCGCGGCCGAGATGGGGCCGCCGACGGACGCAGAAGCCATGGAGGTTCTCGCGCGCCGGGAGCACGGCGATCCCATCGCCGAGCTCGGCTCGGTGGTCAGCCTTGCCGACGTCGTCGAGCTGCAGGAAGGATGCCTGCGCGTCGTCGCCGCGCCGGCGATCCGCGCCTACATCGTTTCATTGATGGACGCCGTCCGCTCCCGCCCTGAGGTGTCCCTTCCGGCCAGCATGCGATCCGGCGTGTACCTGCAGCGCGCGTCGCAGGCCTGGGCCCTTTTCGAGGGCAGGGATTTCGTGCTGCCCGACGACGTGAAACTTCTCGTCGGGCCCGTGCTTGCGCACCGGCTCGGCATGCGAGGCCGCGCAAAGGCCGCGGACGTGCTGGAGGAGGTCGTCGCTTCTGTGCCGCTACCACCGTTGAGACACCACTAGAGGCGCAGCTGAGACCCACCCCACGCCTACTTGGCGCGCTGACTTTGGCCGCCGCGGTCTTCTACTACGGCGGTACTTCGAATGTGCCGTGGCTTTACCTGCTGTCGTACTGGATCGTCGCGCTGGTGGTGGTTGCGGCCCTGTATGCGCTCTGGAACCGCGGACTTCGGGGCTCGCTGCACGTGCGCGGCACAGAAAGCGGAGAGGGTTCACCTATAAACGAGCTGACGGTTCGAATCCTCGGCAGCGGGCCGGCCGTGCCCGTGTTCGAGGGGGACCGCGCTCGGGTCGAGATTCGCATAGAGTCCGGCCGCGGAGCTCGGGGTCCCGCGCGACTCTCCGGCTCCATCGGCACAGCGAAGCTTTCGGCGGCCTCAGGCCTGGTGCCTCGAGGTGGGTGGGGCGATGAGCGCACGGTGGGACCACTCCGGCGAGGACCGGTGGGTGCTCGTAGCTGGGTCCTCGAAAGTGGGGATCCGCTCGGTTTCTTCCGGCACCACGGCCCTGGGGTCGATTCGGAGCTGGCGCTGGTGCTGCCTCGATTCACATCGCTCGCCGACCGCCCTCATATGCGGGAGGTCGAAGCGAGCCATGCCGCGCCGCGTGCAGGCTCGGGAACCGAGATGTTCGGCATACGTGAGTACCGCGCCGGCGACCCGCTTCGCAGGATCCACTGGCGCTCGAGTGCGCGCCACGGCGAGCTGATCGTCCGTGAGTTCGAGCCGCCGGGCGTGCAGACGCTCGGCATCTTCTGCGACCCCTTGCCGGCGGCGCCCGAGGTCGCCGACCAGATTGCCCGCCTCGCCGCCTCCGAGGCCTGGGACTGCTTGCGCGCAGGAGGGCGTGTGGTCATGTGGGCGCCTGGCGCCGAGCCGACGAGTCCAGCCGAAGCCCGCTCGCTGTGGGCGCTCCTCGAATGGCTCGCTCGTTATCCCGACCATGTTGGCGAAACCAGCACGGCGCCTCCCGCAACGAGCGACGCGATCAGCGTCACCGCCGTCGCCAACCCGGATATCGATGACGCGATGGAGACGGTCAAGCGGCAGGGGGGCAGCGTGCGCGCGTGGGTCGTGGGCGACGCCAAGCTCGATGTCGACATGCCGCACCAGCGCGCAGGGCTGGGGTGGCCCCTGTGAGGATCAGGCTCCCGGCATCGCCAGTCGAAAGCTCGCTCGAAGGTCGGGCATTCGTATTCTCGGGCTTCTCCGTCGCCTCGCTGGCCGTCGTGCTGTACGGACAGGACTACGTCGTGCCGGCGGTAGGGTTGGCCGCAACCGCGGTCGGCCACATCGTCAGCTACCGCGAGCGCGGCCTCAAACGTGGGATGCGGCGACAGATCCTGCTGGCCAGTCTCGTTGGCCTGGCGCTGGTGTATTTCCTGGCCGATTCGATTGGTGCTTTCTTCGGCGGCACGTTGCCGCAGGCCAATTTCGCAATCTTGCTGGTCGCCGTCACGAGCTTCGACCTCAAGACACGGCGAAACTGCTATTCGAGCCTCTGGCTCAGCCTCGCGATTCTCTACCTGGCCGCCGTCTACGCCTGGGACTATCCGTTCGGCGTGCTGCTCGCGCTGTGGACGCTGTGCTTGATCGGTTTCTGGGTCTCATCACACCTGCGCAGAATGGAAGCGCGCGTCGGGATGCCGGTGCCCGCGGCCGCTACCGCGCTGGTCGGAGCCCTCCTGCTCGGAGTTGTGGCGTTCGTCTTCATCCCCCAGCCGAGCATCGAGCCCAACGGGCCAGTGCTCGTCTCGCTGCCGAACTATGTCGGGTTCAAGGGCGAGCTCGAGAACCCTGCGCTCCCGCTCGTGCAGCTGACGGGCGACCCGTCAGGAGCAACCGGGAGCCTCGACCTTCATTTCCGCGGCCGCCTCGGCGATCAGCCGGTGATGTACGTGCGGACCGGCGCTCCAGCCTACTGGCGAGGGCTCGTGTTCGATACATACAAGGGCGGCATATGGACCGCCTCCAACCACGAGTACGCCACGCTGCAGCCATACATCCCACCGCGGCTTCTCCCTCCAGCACCTCGAAACAACCTCGGCACCTTCGTGCAGGTCTTTCGCATCGTGAGGCCGCTGCCGGGTGTGATCACCGCCGCGTATCCGATCCAGAGCCTTTACGCGCCGGTCTCATCGCTGCGCGAAGACGCCTACGGGACCTTTCGAACTCCGGATCTGCTGCGACCCGGCCAGACCTATTCGGTCGTCTCCTACCTGCCCAACCTGAGCCCCGAGGAGCTGCGGCAGGACCCGTATGTCTTCAATCCTCCGGACGGGGACCCCGCCTACCTGGATCACTCCTCGCTGTCCGTCCGCGCGCAAGCGCTGGCGATGCGGGTAACCCGCGACCACAGCTCGAACGAGTACGACCTCGTGATGGCACTCACGAGCTACCTGCAGCAGAACTTCGGGTACACGCAGCAGCTGGGACACGTGCCTCCCGGCCGCGACCCCGTGGACTGGTTCCTGTTCGATGTCAAGAAGGGTTACTGCGAGCAGTTCGCGACCGCAGAGGTCTTGATGCTGCGCAGCCTGGGCGTCCCGGCGCGGCTGGCCACCGGGTACTCGACGGGTGACTACAACCCCGTCCTCGACCAATCGATCGTTCGCGAGCACGACGCGCACGCGTGGGTCGAGGTGTGGTTCCCCAACCATGGTTGGGTTCCGGTCGATCCCTCGCCGGGTTTCTCCGCGCTGGCGGCGACCCAGTTTCCGAGCCGCTGGGCCGCGTCGGGCATTGCGCGCCTCATCCCACACCTGACCATCGGCGGCCCGGTGGCAGCGCTCGGATCGCTGGGATTGCTCGCGGCGATTCCGCCTGCGGTCGCGATCGCCGTCATCGTCACGTTCCTTTGGGCATGGATGCGCACGCGACGCCGCCGCCGAGGTGGGAGGCAGCCGTCGCCTGGCGAGTCCGAGCTGCTGCGCCTTTACGACCGCTTGCAGCGCCGGCTCGGCCGGCGTCGGGCGCCGCCGGAAACGCCGCTCGAGTACATGCGGCACACGGTTCCCTTGCTGCTACTTGAAGAGGTCACCGACGCGGTCAACGAAGGCGTGTACGCTGGGCGCTGGCCGGACCGGGCACGCGTGCGCGAGCTCGAGCGGCGGCTATCCTGACAACGCGGTGACTGACGCGCACCTGGCGGTCGAGAGCGTGCTCAAGCTGCTCTATGGATACAGATCGACACAGGCCTCGTACGTGGTCGCGAAGCTGGGGCTGGCCGATCAGCTCGAAAGCGGGTCGCTCACCGCGAAAGAGCTGGCGGCGAGGGTGAACGTAAAACCCGAGAGTCTCAGCCGCGTGCTTCGCCTGGCTGCTTTCTTCGGACTGGTTGCGGAGGTGCCAGACGAACGCTTTGAGCTGACTTCGTTGGGTCGGCTGCTGGGCACCGACGTCGAAGGCTCGGTCCGGGCGACGGCGATCATGCTCGGCGAGGAGCACTATGGGGCGTGGGGCTCACTGCTTCACTCGGTCAGGACATCCGAGCCCGCCTTCGAGCGCGTGTATGGCTCGCCGTTTTTCGATTACATGGCAGCTCATCCCGACGTCCAGGCCACGTTCGATGCGGCGATGAGCGCAGGCATGGATGTATTGCTCACGTCGCTGGCTGACACCCATGACTTTTCGAAAAGTCGCGTTGTCGTCGACGTCGGTGGTGGCAACGGCTCTGTCTCGGCGATGGTCCTGAAGCGCAACCCAAGCCTGGAGGCCGTGATCTACGACCAGCCCCAGGTGCTGAGGGCGGCCGACCGCTACCTGAGCGAAGCAGGGGTCAGGTCGCGATGCCGATTGGTGCCGGGCGATTTCTTCGAATCCGTCCCCGAAGGCGGCGATGTGTATGTGCTCTCGAACATCGTCCATGACTGGGACGACGAGCGGGCGCTCCGCATTCTGCGGAACTGTCGTGCGGCGATGGCGCCGGGCGCCACAGTGCTGCTCCTGGAAGCGGTCCTGCCGGAGCATGGGAACCCTTCGATTGCGGCGATGGCCGACGTGAACATGATGGTGCTGCTGACCGGACGCGAGCGGACTGAACAGCAATACAGAGAGTTGCTCGGAGCGGCGGACCTGCGGCTCACCGGCGTTACTCCGATCTGGGAGCGCGAGAGCCTTCTGGAAGCTCAACCGCTGTAGCGGGTATCCTGACCGTCCCATGGCCCAGGGGACAAAAACCACCGGCGCCGAGAACGTTCGCTGGAACCTGACCGACCTCTTCAAGTCTCCGACCGACCCTGCGATCGAGAAGACGCTGGCCGATGCCCTCAAACGAGCGCAAGCTTTCGAAGCACGCTACAAGGGCAAGGTCACCTCCTTGCCGCCGAAAGAGTTCGCCGCGATGATGCGCGAGCTTGAGGAGGACGAGGAGCTCGCGACCAAGCCGGACGTCTATGCGTATCTGCTTCACAGCCAGAACACCGAGGACAACGCCGCCGGGCGGCTGCTGGCGCGTGTTCGCGAGGCCGGCGCCGAACGCGGGAGCCACGGCGTTTTCTTCACGCTCGAGCTGGCCCAGATCAACGACGAGCAGGCGGCGCGCCTTTACGCCGATCCTGATGCGGCCCGCTACCGCCACATGGTGGAGGAGGCTCGCAAGTTCCGGCCGCACCAGCTTTCGGAGCCCGAGGAGCGCGTGCTCACGGACTTCAGCCCGGTCGGGAATGCCGCCTGGAACCGCCTGTTCGAAGAGCTGTGCGCTCGGATCCGCGTGGATCTCGACGGCCAGCCGCATCCACTCGAGGAAGCGCTGGTGCGGCTGCGCGAGCATGACCGCAACATTCGCCGCGCTGCCAGCGGCGCCATAACGACGGCGCTCGGGCAAGACGTGCGCACCCGTGCCTACATCTACAACGTCATCCTCGGCGAGAAGGCGATCGATGACCGGCTTCGCCATTTTCCGACCTGGATCTCGTCGCGCAACCTCGCCAATGAGACCTCGGACGAGGCGGTGCAGGCGCTGGTCGAGGCCGTGACCGGTCGGTACGACGTCTGCATCCGTTACTACCGCGTCAAGAAGAGGCTGCTGGGCGTCGGCGATCTACACGAATGGGATCGCTATGCGCCGGTCGGCGAGGTCGCCCGAAGCCTCAGCTGGGACGAGTCGAAAGCACTCGTGCTCGAGTCCTACTACCGCTTTTCAAAACGCACGGGCGAGCTGGTCGAAGACTTCTTCACAAACGGCTGGATCGACGCACCGGTGGTGGCTGGGAAGGCCGGCGGCGCCTACTGCATGCCCGTCACGCCCCACCACCACCCGTATGTGATGCTCAACTTCACCGGCAAGCTGCGCGACGCCGCGGTGATGGCGCACGAGCTCGGGCACGGACTCCACGACCGCCTGGCTTCGAAGAATCACATCTTCGACTTCCACCCGCCGCTGACCCTCGCCGAGACGGCGTCCGTCTTCGGGGAGCAGCTCACGTTCGACCGCATCATGGCCGAGGAGAAGGATCCCAAGGTCCGACTCGCGATGCTGTGCCAGCAGTGCGAGGACGCATTCGCGACGGTGTTCCGGCAGGTTGCGTTCAACCGCTATGAAGATGCCTGCCACACGCTGCGGCGTAAGGAGGGCGAGCTCGCCGTCGAGCAGCTTGGCGACATCTTCCAGGACAAGCTGCAGGCGATGTTCGGCGACGCGCTCACCCTCACCAATGAGCACAAGGTCTGGTGGAGCTACGTCGGCCACTTCTTGCACACGCCGGGGTATGTGTACGCGTACGCGTTCGGCAACCTCCTGGCGCTGTCGGTGTATCACCGCTACCTCGAGGTCGGACCCAGCTTCGTCGACAAGTACATCGACTTCCTGGCCGCCGGCGGCTCCACCCGGCCGGACGAGCTGGTTCGCCGCCTGGGCATGGACATCACCGATCCAGGGTTCTGGGATGCCGGCTTGAAGATCCTCGACGGGATGGTCACCGAGGTCGAGAGCCTGGCGTAATCGAACGTCTCCCCTTGCGATAAGAGGGGATTTCTGGAGACCCTTAGACTTAACTCAATACACGCCGGGGTCCCGCGACCGCCGTCGCGGGAGGGTCGAGCCACATTTGTTGTGGTAGGGAGTGAGATGTCAGTCACCACCGAGGCGCCGGCCACCACCGATCTCGAGTTTGCGCGTCAGCTTGGGCAGCAGCTGCGAGTCGATTCCATCCGCTGCAGCACGGCCGCCGGCTCCGGACATCCGACCTCATCGATGTCGGCCGCCGACCTGATTGCGGTCCTCATCGCCAGGTACCTCCAGTACGACTGGAACAAGCCCAGGGACCCCAACAACGACCACCTGATCTTCTCCAAGGGCCACGCGTCGCCGCTGTACTATGCGATGCTCAAGGCCGTCGGCGCCATCACGGACACCGAGCTGCTGACCTTCCGCAAGTTCGGGTCGCGCCTCCAGGGACACCCGACGCCCGCGCTCCCGTGGGTGGACGTCGCCACCGGCTCCCTGGGCCAGGGTCTCCCGATCGCCGTGGGCGTAGCGATGGCCGGGAAGGACCTCGACAAGCTCCCGTATCACGTGTGGGTGCTCTGCGGAGACTCGGAGCTGGCCGAGGGCTCGATCTGGGAGGCGCTCGACAAATCCGGGTTCTACGGGCTGGCGAACCTGACCGCCATCATGGACATAAACCGGCTCGGCCAACGTGGCGAGACCGAGTTCGGCTGGAACCTCGACACGTACCGCCGCCGCGTGGAGGCCTTCGGCTGCTTCCCGATCGTGATCGACGGCCACGACGTCACCGCCATCGACCGGGCGTACGGAAACGCACTCTCGTCGACCGGCAAGCCGACGGTGATCCTCGCCAAGACTGTCAAGGGCAAAGGCTTCTCGGAGATCGAGAACAAGGACGGCTGGCACGGCAAGGCGCTGCCTCCGGACATGGCCGAGCGGGCGATCAAAGAGCTCGGCGGGATCCGTCACCTCAAGGTCAAGACGGCTAAACCGGAGGCGGGCACGCCCGCGATCAAGCACGTCGAGGTGCCGGTCAAGCTGCCGACCTACACGAAAGAGGAAAAGGTGGCCACCCGCAAGGCCTACGGCGACGCCCTGGTTGCGATCGGCGCCATCCCAGACGTCGTAGCGATGGACGGCGAGGTCTCCAACTCGACGCACGCCGACGAGTTCGCGAAGGCTTTCCCAGACCGGTTCTTCGAGATCTACATCGCCGAGCAGCAGCTGATAGCGACGGCGGTCGGCATGAGCGTGCGCGGCTACCGGCCCTTCGCCTCCACGTTCGCGGCCTTCTTCAGCCGCGCTTACGACTTCATCCGCATGGCCGGCATCTCGCAGGCGAACATCCGGCTGGTCGGCTCGCATGCGGGCGTCGAGATCGGACAGGACGGCCCGTCGCAGATGGCGCTCGAGGACCTTGCATCGATGCGCGCCATTCATTCGTCGACAGTGCTCTACCCCAGCGACCCGAACCAGACCGCCAGGCTCGTGAGCCTGATGGCGGATGAGCCGGGCATCGTGTACATGCGCACCACGCGGGGCGCATATCCCACCATTTACTCGCCGACCGATGCATTCAAGATCGGCGGCGCGAAGGTGGTCCGCCAGAGCACCAAGGACAGGGTGACCCTCATCGGCGCCGGCGTCACTCTCCACAACTGCCTCGCGGCCGCGGACACGCTGGCCCAGAAGAAGGTCGCCGCGCGGGTGATCGACCTCTACTCGGTCAAGCCCGTGGACACCAAGACGCTGCGCGAAGCCGCGCGCGCGACAAAGGGTAAGTTCGTCATCGTCGAGGATCACTACCCACAGGGTGGTTTGGGGGCGGCCGTGCTGGAGGCGTTTGCGCCTGAGGACGGGCTGCACGTGGCCCACCTGGCGGTGAAGGGCCTGCCCACGTCCGGCAAGCCGGAAGAGCTCATGAACGCGGCTGGCATCTCGGCGCGGCATATCGTGGCCGCGGCGACCAAGCTGCTGGCCGGGAAGTAGCGTGATGGCTACGCGGGTTGCGCCCCCGATCAAAGAGCTCAAGCGGCTCGGGCAGTCGCTGTGGCTGGACAACATCCGCCGACAGCTCATCACCTCGGGCGAGCTGGCCCGCTTGCGTGACGAGGGGATCAGCGGAGTCACCTCCAACCCGACGATCTTCGAGAAGGCGGTCAGCGGCTCGAGCGACTACGTCGAGGCGATGGTGCAGCTGGTGCGCGCCGGCCACAAGCCCGAGGAGATCCTCTGGGAGCTGATGGTCGAAGACGTCTCCGCGGCGGCCGACGTATTCCGTCCCATCTACGACAAGACGAAGGGCCACGACGGATTCGTGAGCATCGAGGTGTCGCCGACGGTGGCCAACAGCACCCGCCGGACGATCGCGTACGCCGAGGACCTGCGCACGCGATGTCACCGCCCGAACGTGATGGTCAAGATCCCCGCCACCAAGGAGGGCATCCCGGCCATCTACGACCAGGTCGCGAAGGGCCACAACATCAACATCACGTTGATCTTCTCGGTCGATCGCTACGGCGAGGTCGTCGAGGCGTACCTGTCAGGCCTGGAAAAGCTTCACAAGCAGGGCGGCGACCTCCGCAAGGTCGCGAGCGTGGCCAGCTTTTTCGTCAGCCGCCTCGATACCAAGGCCGACAAGATCCTCGCCCAGAAGATCGAGCTGAGCACCGACCCCGCGCAGAAACGGGCGCTCGAGAAGCTGTACGGAAAGGCCGCAATCGCCAACTCGAAGATGGCGTATTTGCGCTTCCGGCAGCTGTTCGACGGTCCGCGCTGGGACAAGCTCAAGAAGGCGGGCGCGCAGCTGCAGAGGCCGTTGTGGGCCAGCACGTCGACCAAGGACCCGCGTTACCCGGACACCTATTACGTCGAGGAGCTGATCGGTCCGGACACTGTTGACACCATTCCGCCGGCGACGCTTGCGGCGTTTCGCGAGCATGGCGAGGCCAGGCGCAGCATCGACGAAAACGTGGAGGGCGCAAAGCGCCAGCTGAAGCAGCTCGCCGAGTTCGGCGTCGACCTCGACCAGGTGACGCGTGAGCTCGAGGTCGAAGGCGTGGAGGCTTTCACGAAGTCATTCGAAAGCCTGCTCGCGACGATCAAGAAGGAGAGCCAGAACATCAAGGCTGGCAAGGGCCCGCGCCAGTGGTACAGCCTGGGTGCGCTCCAGCCCAAGGTCGACGCGCGCGTCGCCCAGGTGCAGAAAGCGGACGCGCCTCGCCGGCTGTGGGCGAAGGACTCGACGCTGTGGACGTCCGACCCGGCGCAGCGCGAGGCAATCCGAGATCGCCTGGGCTGGCTGAACGTTGCCGAGAAGATGCTGGAGCACGCGTCGGAGCTCGAGCAGCTTGCCGCAGACGGGCGCACCTACTCGGACGTGGTCCTGCTGGGCATGGGCGGATCCAGCCTGTGCCCGGACGTGTTGAGGAACACCTTCGGGCGAATGAAGGGCCATCCGCAGCTGCACGTTCTCGACACCACAGATCCCGCGACCATCCTCGCGGTGCGCTCACGGATACGCATCAACGACACGCTCTTCATCGTCGCGTCGAAGTCGGGCGAGACGACCGAGACGCTCTCGCACTTCGCGTACTTCTGGGGCGAGGTGGGGGGTGGGAAGGACGGCGCCACCGGGCCGGGACGGCACTTCGCCGCTATCACAGACCCGGGCACCTCGCTGGAGAAGCTCGCCAAAGACCACGGTTTCCGATGGATCTTCCGCAATCCGCCCGACATCGGCGGCCGCTACTCGGCCCTCAGCTATTTCGGGCTCGTGCCAGGATCGCTGATGGGTGTCGACGTCAGGGAGCTGCTCGAGCGCGCCGTCGAGATGGGGCATTCGTGCGCCGACTCCGTGCCTGCAGAGAGCAATCCCGGCGTCTGGCTCGGCGCGGTGATGGGCGAGCTCGCCGTGCAGGGACGCAACAAGCTCACGCTCATCGCCTCACCCAAGATCTCGACCTTCGGATACTGGGTCGAGCAGCTCATCGCAGAGAGCAGCGGCAAGCAAGGCAAGGGGATCGTTCCGGTGGAGGGCGAGCCCCTGGGCAAGCCCGACGTCTACGGAGACGACCGGCTGTTCGTGTACATCCGTATGGATGCGGATCCGCCCAACCGGGCCGTCCAGGCTCTGGAGAAGGCGGGCCACCCCGTGGTCACTCTGACGATGCGCGACAAGCTCGACCTCGGGGGAGAGTTTCTGCGCTGGGAGATCGCGACCGCGATCGCCGGCTCGATCATCGGCATCGATCCATTCGACCAGCCCAACGTGCAGGAGTCGAAGGACAACACCAGGAAGGTCCTCGCCAAATATCGGTCGAATGGCAAGCTGCCCTCGGCGGAGTCGGTTCCGGCGTCCAAGTCGCGAGCCGGCCTGAACGCGCTGCTCGCCCGCGCGAAGCACGGGTCCTACTTCGCGATCATGGCCTACACCACTCGCTCAACCGCATCGGAGTCTGCGATTGCGTCGATCCGGACCTCCGTCCGCGACGGCACTCATTACGCCACCACGGCCGGCTACGGGCCGCGCTTCCTTCACTCGACCGGTCAGCTCCACAAGGGCGGCCCGAAGGTCGGGCTGTTCCTGCAGATCGTCCAGGACGACACGCGCGACGTGCCCATCCCGGGTCAGCCCTACAGCTTTTCGATCCTCAAGCAGGCGCAGTCGCTGGGCGACCTGGAGTCGCTGACGTCGCGCCGCCTCCCGGTCTTGCGAGTCACGCTCGGCAAGGAGGCTGCGGCCGGCTGGAAGGCGCTCGCGGTGGCAGTCAAGTCAGCGGTCAAGTAAAGTCCCCTCTCCCGCAGGGGAGAGGGTAAGGGAGAGGCGCTGATTATGGAGATGGGGATGGTCGGCCTGGGCCGCATGGGCGGCAACATGGTTTTGCGCCTGATGAAGCGCGGCCACCGCATGATCGCGTTCGACCGGTCCGCGGACGCGGTCAAGGACAAGGCGTCACAGGGCGCAGTCGGGGCGGTGACTGTGGAAGAGTTCGTCAAGAGTTTCCAGTCCAGGCCCCGCGTCATGTGGGTGATGGTGCCGGCGGGCGATCCCACGACGCAGGCCATCGACCAGTTGAGCACCCTGGGCGATCCCGGCGACATCATCATCGACGGCGGGAACACCAACTGGAAGATCGCCCTGCAGGATGCCGCGCGCGTGAAGGCGAAGGGCATGCACTACATGGATGCCGGCACCTCGGGCGGCATCTGGGGCCTCGAGTTCGGTTACTGCCTCATGGTCGGCGGCGAGCAGGAGATCTACGATCACTGCCTTCCACTGCTCAAGGACCTGGCGCCTTACGACGGCGGCCTGGTGCGAACCGGGCCTGAAGGCTCGGGCCACTTCGTGAAGATGGTGCACAACGGCGTCGAGTACGGGCTGATGCAGGCTTACGCCGAAGGCTTCCAGGTCATGAAGCTCTCCCAGGCTTTTCCGGGCATGGACATGCACGCGATCGCGGAAGCGTGGCGATCCGGCAGCGTCGTGCGCTCTTGGCTTCTCGACCTGATCGCACGGGGCTTAGAGCAAGATCCCGATCTCGCCCGCATCAAGGGCTACGTCGAAGACACAGGAGAGGGACGCTGGACCGTGGAGGCCGCCATCGACGAATCGGTGCCGGTGCCGATCATCGCCGAGTCGCTCTTCGCCCGCTTCCGAAGCCGCATGGAGAACACGTTCGGCGATCGCCTGCTGGCGATGATGCGGAATCAGTTCGGCGGCCACGCGGTGGTGACTGACGCGGCTGGAGAAACCGTCAAACGGTGACGGGCGCCGCGGCGGTGAGCGCCAGCACAACCGTGGCTCCGAACCCGCTCGCCGAAGGCCTGCACGACTATCGCGTCGCGGAGCCCGCGTTGATGGTCATCTTCGGCGCGACCGGCGACCTCAGCGGCCGCAAGCTGCTGCCGGCGCTGTACAACCTGGCCAAGCAGCGTCTTCTGCCGGCAGGCTTCGCCGTGGTGGGAGCGGCGATCGACGATCTCACCGACGAGGCGTTCCGCAAGCGCGCGTCCGACAAGATCTCGACGTTCTCGCGCACCCAGCCCGTCGACCAGCAGGTGCTGCAGTCGTTCCTCGAGGCGATCTTCTACGTCAAGGTCGACTTCAGCAAGCTCGACGACTTCAAGGCGCTGGCACGAAAGCTCGACGAGCTCGACCACGCGCGCCATGTCGGCGGCAACCGCGTCTTCTACTGCGCGACGCCGCCGCCGACGTACGAGACGATCACGGAGCAGCTCAAGGCCGCGGGCCTGAACGGTGGCGATGGCTATCACCGGATCGTGATCGAGAAGCCTTTCGGCACTGACTTCAAGTCCGCGCGCGAGCTCAACAAGATCGTGCAGCGTGTCTTTCACGAAGACTCGGTGTATCGGATCGACCACTACCTGGGCAAGGAGACGGTTCAGAACATCATGGCGTTCCGGTTTGCCAACACGATCTTCGAGCCGGTCTGGAACTGCCACTTCATCGACTCCGTGCAGATCACCGCGGCAGAAGAGATCGGCGTCGAGAATCGCGGTGCCTATTACGACAAAGCCGGTGCACTGCGCGACATCGTGCAGAACCACGCGCTGCAGCTGCTGGCGCTCACAGCGATGGAACCGCCGATCGCGTTCGAAGCCAACGCCGTACGCGATGAGAAGGTGAAGGTGCTCCGCGCGATCCGCCCCATCGCCGACGACGAGGTGGCGAAGACCACCGTCCGCGGCCAGTTCACGAGCGGATGGGTGCTGGGGGAGCACGTGCCCGGCTATCGGGACGAGCCCAACGTAGCGCCGGGCTCGCTGACCGAGACCTTCGTCGCGCTCCGCCTGTTCATCGACAACTGGCGCTGGGCCGGCGTTCGGTTCTACATCCGCGCCGGCAAGCGCCTGCCCAAGCGCGTGACCGAGATCCGCGTCCTCTTCAACCGCCCTCCGCACCTCACCTTTGGGCGCCCGGCCGCGCAGGAGCTGGACCCCAACGCGATCACCCTGCGCATCCAGCCGGAAGAGGGCATATCGCTCAAGTTCGGGGCCAAGGTTCCAGCCGCCGGAATCAGGCTGCGCAGCGTGGCGATGGACTTTCTCTACGCGTCGTCATTTCTGGTCGAAGTCCCGGAGGCATACGAGCGGCTGCTGCTCGACTGCATGATTGGCGACCCGACGCTCTTCACCCGTGCGGACGAGGTGGAAACAGCCTGGACGCTGGTCGACCCGATCGAGGCGGCGTGGCGTGACGGGCGGCCGCCACTGCAGATGTACCAGTCAGGCACATGGGGGCCGCAAGCGTCGGCCAAGCTGCTGGAGGCGGACGGCAGGGAATGGCACAGGCCCTGAACGTCGGTTCGCACGATCTGGACTGGGCAGGCCAGGGCGTCACCATCGCGCAGGTGCTCGACGCGCTGACCGAGTTCCGGCACAGGTTCGCGCGCACGGGGGTTGCCGACGACGACCACCCGCACCCGCGCAACTGCGTCATGACTTTGATTGCGGTGGCGGCGACGGAGGCTGAGGAGAAGAAAGCCGAAAGGGAGATCACCGCCATCGCGGTGCACCATCCGTCGCTCGCGATCATCGTGAGGGACGAGCCGAGCGTCAAAGCCGGCCGCATCGACGCGTGGATCACCGCTCCGGAGATCGCCGACACCAGGGCGATCTCGCCCATGCACTACGAGCTGGTCAAGCTCCATGTGCACGGCGCGGCGGCGACACACCTCGCGGCCCTGGTCGATCCGCTCCTGCTCAGTGGCGTCCCGACCTACCTCTGGTGGCTGGGAACACCGCCCTTCGGGTCCTCGGAGCTGCGTGACGGACTGCAGATCGCAGACGCGCTGGTGGTCGACTCGGCCCGATTCACACGGCCTTATCACTCCTTCCTCGCGCTGGCCGGCACCAGCGCCCACGCCCACAAGCGACTGGGCCTGGCCGATCTGCAATGGGCTCGCCTCGACCCGTGGCGCGAGACGATCGCGCAGTTCTTCGCGCCGGTGGCTCGCCGGCCCTACCTGTCGGGGATCAGCGAGATCGGCATCGATTACGCGGGCGAGGGCCGCGGCAATCGCATCCCGTCTTCGGTCCTGATCGGCTGGATTGCGAGCGCGCTGGGCTGGAAGCTGCAGCGAGCGGCGGGCGGCGCAGGCGGCGTGGTGTCTGCGCAGTACGAGGCCGAGCGGTGGCGGACGGTGGAGGTCGCATTCCGGTCGGTCCCGAAGTGGGGCCTGGTCGAAGGCGAGATCGGCGCCCTGCGCATCTTAGGCACGGCCGGTGGGATCACGTTCAAGCTCTCGATCGCCCGGGCTCCTGAGCGTATGCGGCCGGCGGCGCCCGACCTCGGGCCGCTTGGGTTCAGAAGCCTGCATCCGACCGGCGGCGAGGATGAGGCGGGCATGGAGATCGCGCAGCGCAGGGCCATCCAGCACCGGGAGGTGGCGTTCCAGAATCGCGGGTCCCTCCACCACACGGCCACGGGCGACGCTCCTGGCGAGAGCGTGCCACCAGGGTCGACCGTTTTCGTACGTGAGCGTCGGAACCCAGACAACTCGATGGTTGTCTTGACGCTGATCGACATCGGCGGGGCCGACACGCTGCGACACGTGCAGCGCATCGAGTCGACGCAAGATGCCGCGCTGCTGATCCAGGTGCTCGCTTTGGGCGCGCACGACTCGATCTTCACGCGCTCGCTGGCGGCAGGAGCGGAGCTGATGCAAGCGCTGTGAAGGCGGAGTCCACGGTTCTCGAGTCGGCCGAGGCTGTGGCGACCCAGGCGGCTCACGAGATCGCGGCAGCTCTGGCCGGCGGGGCGCGAACGCTGGTGCTCGCGGGCGGCACGACCCCGCGGCGTTGCTACGAGCTGCTGGTCGACCTGCCGGTGGTCTGGGGCCGGGTCACCGTGCTGTTCGGGGACGAGCGGTGCGTCCCGCCCGATCATGCCGACAGCAACTACCGTATGGCCCGGGAAGCCCTACTGGATCGGGTCGCACCGGCGACGGTGCACAGGATGCCCGCCGAGCTCGGTCCTGATGAAGGTGCTGCGCTCTACTCCTCGGTGGTGGCGACGCTCGCCCCTCTTGACCTGGTGATCCTGGGTATCGGCGAAGACGGCCACACCGCATCGCTGTTTCCGGGCCACCCCGCAGTCCAGGCCAGGGGATGGGCGATCGGTATCAGCGACTCGCCGAAACCGCCTCCCGAGCGCGTCACGCTGACGCTGCCGACGCTGCGCGGTGCGCGCCGCGTCATCATCCTGGCGACGGGCGCGGGCAAGGCCGACGCGGTCGCCAGGGCGAAACGCGGCGAAGTGCCATCCGGCATGATTGCGGGCGCGCGATGGCTGATCGACCGCGAGGCGGCCGGGAATCGGTGAGAAAGATCGAGGTTGTCCCCTCGATCCTGTCCGCCGACGTCGCCCGACTCGGTGACCAGGTGCGTGAGGCCGTGGCGGCCGGTGCCGACCGCATCCAGGTCGATGTCATGGACGGCCACTTCGTCCCGAACCTCACCTTTGGCCCGCTCGTGGTCGAGGCCGTGCGCAAGGTCACCGACCTTCCGATCGAAGCTCATCTGATGGTCGAGCGGCCCGAGCTCTTCATCGAGGCGTTCGCGAAGGCGGGAGCGAGCCTCATCGAAGTCCAGGTGGAATCGACGACCTCTTTGTACCGGACGGTGGAATCGATCAAGGAGCATGGCGCGGATGCGGGCGTGGCCATCAACCCTGCGACGTCGATCGAAGCCCTGCGAGAGATCCTGCCCTACATCACCCTCGTCAACGTGATGACCGTCGAGCCTGGATTTGGGGGGCAGAAGTTCATCGTCCACAGCCCAGACAAGATTCGCCGCCTGCGGGCGATGGCGCCCGACGTCGAGATCGAGGTCGACGGGGGCATCGACGCGAGGTCCGCCCCGCTGGTCGTCAAGGCCGGAGCGAGCGTGCTCGTGGCGGGCAGCTCGGTCTTCGGCCACAAGAATGGGATACAGGCCGGCATTCGCGCGTTACGTACAGCAGTTGGCTGAAGAAGATGCCCTGAAACGGGCTGCAGCGGAGAAGGCCCTCGAGCTGGTTCGCGATGGAATGCTTCTGGGCCTGGGCAGCGGCACCACCGTGCGCTACTTCACCGAGGGCGTCGGCCGCCTGGTGGCGGGCGGGATCCGGGTGAGAGGCGTGCCGACGTCACGTGAGACGGCCGAGCTCGCGGCTGCATCCGGCATTCCGATCGTCACCGAGCTCGTGGGCGACATCGACCTGGCGGTAGATGGCGCGGATGAGGTCGACCGCGATTTGAACCTGATCAAAGGACGGGGCGGTGCACTGTTTCGCGAGAAGATCGTGGCCGCCGCCTCCAAGCGCTTCGTCGTGGTCGTGGACGAGTCGAAGCTGGTCAAGCAGCTCGGCGCTGGCGTGCTGCCCGTCGAGGTCCTGCCGTTTCTGTGGCGGACGACGGCCGAGAGGCTTGCGGCGCTGGGGGCGTCCCTGACCGTGCGAGGTGGGGAGGACTCGCCCTACATCACCGACAACGGCAACTTGATCCTCGACCTGACATTCGAAGGCGGCATCGCCGATCCGAAGGCGATAGCGACCTCGCTCAAGATGACGATTGGCGCGGTCGAGCACGGGCTGTTCGTCGGAATGACGGATTCGTGCATAGTTGCCGGCCCCGACGGTCCGAGGATGCTGGGCCGTTCCGGCGGCGCGGGGTAGCGATTTCGTTCGAAGTCCATTGAAGGTCGCGTCGATGGCCCTCATCGCTTTCTGTTCCCTGATGGCATGCAGTGGTGGTGGCGGGACTGGCGCGGCGTCCACCAGGGTTTCACAGTCGCCGTCGTCCAGCGTGGCCACGCCGTCGAGCGGGGGCACGCCTTCGCCCACCGAGCCGTTCACCACCCGCCTCAACTGCGGCGGGTCCGTCAGCGCGACGCATGGGCTTGCGCTCTACGCCCTGTCCACGAAGCCGCCGATGCTCGAGATCCTCGACGTCTCCAATCCCTTGAAACCCGCTCTTCTATGCCTGTTGGGTCCGGCTCAAGGCGGCCGTTTCACCCAGACGTCAAATCAACTGGTGTTCTGGATAGGTGACCAGCTCGGATCTGCCGACCTCGGCTCCGGCAGCGTGATGCAGACCGCACAGCTGCCGTTACCCGCAATCGAAGGTGCCTTCAGCCGCGATGGCAGCCTGTTCGCCTATCGCGCGACCGAGGACGCCGCCGGCACGCTCGGTTCGCACCTCGACAGCGGCGGGTACGACCGGACGCTCTACACGCAAGGCCCGATCGGCGGCCACGGCGGGCCGCCACCCGGCAGCGGTCCCGTCGACCAGATCGAGTTTTCTCCGGACGGGACGGAGCTGCTCGACTACAACGCGTTCAGAGGCGCATCCGGCCTCGACACGTTCCTGGTCTACCGCGTCGCGGGAATCCTCGGCACCTATGCGCCTCCCGACAGCTTCCGGATATTTCAATCGAGCACCGTGGTCCGCGGCGCTTGGTCGCCGACGGGGAGCACGCTGTACATCTTCGCTCCAGGCAATGGTTTGGCCGGCGAGGTAGACAGCCTGGACGGCACCGGGCGACGCACACCGCTGGCGAGCAATATCGAGGGATTCTTCTGGCCGACTCTTACGCCTGCGGGCGCCGCCGTCATCTACAACAGATATGTCAGCTCATCCGGCGACACCTGTGGAGGCCTGCCGCATCTGTGGACTTTCACTCTTGCCAGTCGCTCGGGTTCGCAGCTTTCCCCGGTGATCAGCTCGGAACCGGTGTTCGTGACGCGAACGGCCGTGTGGTCCAACGAGGAGAAGCCGGGTCAGTGCGGGCCGGGCGGCGAGAGCCTTCCGGATGGGGTGATCGTCGCCCACGACCTCGGCACCGGTCGCGACGCACGGGTGGACATGACCTCGACCGTCCCTGGTATCGGCGGACCTCCGCTGGCCCTGCCGGACACAGGTTGGGTAGTCGATGTCTTGTTCTGAGCGGGTGATCGCCGGGAGGGCGCCGGCGGGGCAGGCCCCGGAGGGCCGCCACTAGACTTTTCCCCGCAGGACGGGTGGCCGAGTCCGGTCGAAGGCGCAGCACTGGAAATGCTGTACAGCCGCAAGGCTGTCTTGGGTTCAAATCCCAACCCGTCCGCCAATCAGCCGGGACTTTCTCGGCTCGAGCGGGGTACAAGATGAGGTTCACTTTCGCGGCATCGGTGCAGTGGTTCATGGTCTGCGCAGTCTTCAAGCCACAGTAAGCAAGCGTCCGCGCCAGCGCTACTACCCCTATGGTCTGTGGAGCAGCGCATCAGCCTCATCACGCTCGGCGTCGAAGATCTCGGGTCAGCTCGGGCCTTTTACGAAGCGCTCGGGTGGCGCGGCGCCCAACAGCCCGACGATGAAGTGGCTTTCTTCCAGGCCGGCGGCATTGTCTTCGGATTGTGGACGGCTCTGGGAGGCCACGGCGCGCCGGGCATCGAGCTGGCGCACAACGTCCGCTCGGCGGCGGAGGTCGATGCGGTGCTGGCGGCAGCCGAGCGCGCCGGAGGGACGATCGCGCGCCCGGGCACTCGCCAAGACTGGGGCGGCTATTCCGGCGCCTTTGCCGACCCGGACGGGTATGTCTGGGAGGTCGCGCACAACCCTGACTGGGTGATTGCCGCCGACGGCTCAGTGCGCCTCCCGTAGCCGAGGCCCCTTCCAGCGTCACCAATGACTCTTGTCACTGTGCTGCGCCATTTGCCCGATTGACGTGGCGGGCGAACGGTCGAAGGATGGAGGGGTCGTACATACGCGAAGCGACGTGAACCGCCGCACGTGAAATTACCTCCGGTCATCACTCGAGCACCGCGAACAGGTGCTGCGTCCACGCGCCCAAATGGCCGGGACCTCTACAGGCTCGCCGGCCCCACAGCGGCGTTCGTGGTCACCGTAGTGGCCGCTGCTCTCCTGCTGGCGAACTTGCACCACAACCCCCCAGGAGGGGCCGTTCCTGCTCCCCAAACCTGGCGCGCCACCGCAACCGACTTCGCGATGCCCGCTTGGTTTTCAGCGCTCCCGCTGAACTGCATGGCCGGCGTCGGTCTGGGATTGGCCTCAACTCCGGCTGTCGCGTATGTCGACGGCGTACGCACAGGGGTCCGGGGTGCCCAAGACCTGGTGACGTTTCAATTCGCCGGCGGGCGCCCGGGGGAGACGAGCATCAGCGCCCAGGTCGGCGCCACGTTTACGTTAAAGGCGGGCGGTAAGCCGGCCACTCTCGATGGCGCCTATGGCGCGTTGGTGTCGATCAAGACCGCTGACGCGCACACCCATTACTCCGGGCCATCTGACATCAAAACGGGCGATCACCCGGTCATCGAGCTGCGCAAGGTCAGGGACGACAGCGGAGTCGTGCAATGGGCCATCGGTCTCTCCCAGGTTCCGTGCTTCCGGACCGCATATCTCGACAATCCCACCAGGTTGGTGATCGCCTTCCAGGTTGGTTCGACCGGCAAATAGCGTGCCGCGATCCTCAGGGAGCGACAAGGAGGTCGTGCGCGATCCAGCCTTGCCGGCTGTTAACGCTGCACCAGATATGACCGTCGACTACTCCACCTGCTGGGCGGGGTCGCCTTCGTTCGACTCGAGCTCGGGTAGGTCCGAGTGAGGCTCACCTGGATGCAGCAGGTGCTTCCAGGTGATGGCGTGGTGTTCGGCAAGGGCGGCGTTGCGGCAGCGCTCGCAGCACCAGGTACGGTCGGAGGGCCCCAAAGAGGCGAGTAGCCGGTTGAGTCGGCTCACGTGATCTCCAACGCGCGAAAGGGCCCTGCTGTTCGCCCTGCGAAGAGGGGTTTAGACTCAGTTGAACATGGCTGAGACAGACCGGGTAGGAATAACCCCCAAGAGCTGGACGACCCAGCTTCACCACGGCGTGATGCACCTGGGAAAGCGGTGGTACGTCGTCAGCGCTGAGCTCAACGAGACCGGCCGCGCCGAAGGCGTTAGGCTGGACGGCCCCTATCCGGATCGGGCCGCCGCGGAAGCGGAGGTAGACCGCCAGCAACGCGCGACCAGATAGTCCAAAACGCCCGGACCGCCAGTATGTTGGCCCGCGGGTTGTTCGCGTAGAGGGTCAGGAGTCAGGTCGGACCGTAGGCTCGGCCGAGGTGCAGCTCCTCGACCGGGACGACTCGGGAACCGTTTGGGTCTGAGTCGGCGTCCCTACGGGGACAGCTGAATCGACCCCTTCTGCAACCAAACGCCGATCCGCCGCATCCAACAGGCAGACGATGATGTCCGCATTGATGGAGCAGCGGCCGACGGCCATGCAGCGCGCCGCCCACGGAGACGCGGACTCGTTTGCGCTCGTCCTGGATCCGCTGCTCAATCCCGCCTACAGGCTCGCCGCGGTGATGCTCTCGGACCGGATGGCAGCCGAGGATGCCGTCCAGGAGGCCGCTGTGAAGGCGTGGCGCAACCTCGGGCAGCTGCGGGGAGACGAGACCTCACTCCGAGCCTGGTTCCTCTCCATCGTCGCCAACGAGTGCCGCATGGCCCGCCGCCGCCGCTGGTGGTCTGTCGTCAAGCTCGCCGAGGTCGAATCGGACCGCGAACGTGGCGGCTTGACCCAGGAAGCGTCTACCGACCTCCGCCGGGCCATCAGCAAGCTCAGCCTCGACGAGCGCCTGCCGCTCGTCCTCTACTTCTATCTCGATCTACCCCTTGACGAGGTTGCGCGCACCCTGCGCGTTTCGCCTGCGGCCGCGAAGTCGCGAATCTATCGGGCCGCGCGGCGCCTTCGTTCCGACCTGACCCTGGAGGAGGTGACCTGAAATGACCCGCGACAGTTTCCGCCGAGATATCAACCGGGAGTTCGACGCGATCAGCGGGTCGCCGAGCCCTGCGCTGTCGGCCCGCGTGCGGTCAGCCCTTGCTGAGGGCAGGCCTGCGCGGCCGGGGCCGGTGTGGATGGCAGGTGTGGCCGCGGCAGTGATCGCGCTGATCATCGTCAGCGTGCTCGTGGCTTCGAACATCAACCGGCACCAGACAGGCATCGTGCCCGGGACCGTCCCGAGCCCGAGCCCGGCTACCAGCCCAGTGGTAACCGCGACGCCGAGCGGGAGCCCGTCACCGGTGGCTTCGCCGACTTCGCCGGCGGGTGCGTACATCTGCAACAGCTCGGCCGTCGGCGACACGAACGCACCGCTGTCGGCATTCGTCAACGCGGTGCGGACGGGCACGCATACGGGCTACGACCAGGTGACGATCCAGTTCAGCAACGGCCAGCCGAGCGACGTGAAGATCGAGCCGCAGTCGAGCGCGACGTTCACCGAGTCCCCCAAGGGGACACCGGTCACCCTGGCCGGGCAGGCCGGCATTCTCATCACCATCACGGCCGCCGACGGGCACACCCAGTACACCGGGCCGACCGACTTCAAGACCAACTATTCGGAGCTCAAGGAGCTTCGGCAGGTGCAGGACTTCGAGGGGATGGTGCAGTGGGCGCTCGGGCTCTCGCACAGTGGGTGCTACGCCTACACCTTCCTCACCAACCCCACCAGGCTGGTGATCTACATCCAGCAGTAGGGGTTCGGGGTTAGCCCCACCCGGCCGCGCGCTCTGCGCGGCCGACCTCCCCACACTGTGGGGAGGTGAATACGTACATTGGTGCGGACACACCGGCTGTTTCAAGGAGTCCGCAATGTCGAGCCTCGCCTTTGATCCGGAAGAGACCACGCAATGGGAGAAGACCCGTCCGCGCACGATTCCGCCGGAGAAATGGAAGCAGTTCGAGGGCTACGCGGCCGAGATCTTCACCGCGCTGGGCATGGATCTCGATACGCCGGGCACCAAAGAGACGCCAATCCGCTTCCTGCGGGCGCTGTTCGAGGCGACCAACGGCTACGAGGGCGATCCCAAGCTGCTGACCGCCTTCCCGACCGAGTGCCGGGGCGGCCCGGACTGCAGCATCGCGCAGGTGATTGAAGGGCCGATCGAATTCTTCTCACTCTGCGAGCATCACGCACTGCCGTTTCACGGGCATGCGTACATCGGCTACATCGCCCACGAAGAGATCATCGGGATCTCCAAGCTGACCCGGCTGGTGCGGGTATTCGCACGGCGTTTCACCGTCCAGGAGCGCGTCGGTGTCGAGATCGCTGACGAGCTCGTGCGTGTCCTTCAGCCTCACGGTGTTGCGGTGCACCTCAACGCGATGCACCTGTGCACGCAGATGCGAGGCGTGCGCGAGGGCCACTCGCGGACATGGACCTCGTTCTGGCGGGGAAACTACGAAACGAATCCTCAGCTCCGGACCGAGTTCCTCCAGGCCGCGTTCGTCCAGAACAACCACTGACAGGGGTGCTGGCGCCCTTCGAGGTCCTTTTCGAGACAGACCTGCCCACATACCAGCTGCCTGAGGATCTCGGCCGGCTCTACGGCCGGCTCGGGTTCGCTGACCGCGTTGTCTACTCGAACTTCGTCTCGTCCGTGGACGGCGTGGTGGCCTTGGGGTCGGGCTTCTCGGCAGGTTCGGTGATCAGCGGCAAGTTCGATGCGGATCGATTCCTGATGGCTCTGTTACGCGCGTGCGCGGATGCTGTCGTGATCGGCGCCGGCACCATGCGGGCGACGCCCGGCCATCTCTGGACGCCGGCTCATGTATATCCCGACTTCGCCTCCTCGTTCACCGCGTTGAGGGAGACACTCGGTCGGGCGCCCCAACCACGCCTGGTGGTGCTCACCGGCGCGGGCGACCTGGACGTCAATCATCCGGCGCTGCAGAAAGGCGCCACGATTCTCACCACTCATGGCGGAGCGGAGCGAATCGGGGACAGGCTGCCCGCGCCGTGTGAAGTCATGGTTCTCGGCCGCGGCAAGAAATTCGCGGTCAAGCGCGCTTTCGACGAGCTGGGGAAGAGGGGATTCCAGGTCATCCTCACCGAGGGCGGGCCGCACCTGGTCGGCGAGCTGGTCGCCAACCAGCTGCTGGACGAGGCGTTCCTGACCCTGTCGCCGGTGATCGCCGGGCGAGGCAAAACGCGCCGGCTCGGGATGGTCGAGGGTGTGGAGCTGCTGCCGTCGATACCGGTGCGGAGCCGGCTCCTAAGCGTCCGGCGGCAGGCGGATTTCCTGTTTCTGCGTTATGGGCTGGCGAGCCCCTCTCCCTAGCCCGCTCCCCTGCGGGGAGAGGGGATTTCGTCCAGGGCTCGCGCCCTAAGAGCACGCCTGGTCCCGTCCTGCGCCTCGAGCAGCGCGCGCCGCATCGGCCCTGGTATGTCTCGCTGCAGGTACTGATCGACGAGCTCCACGACCTCGGGTGTGATGATCGTCAACGGGTACATCGACCTCACGAACATCAACGCCTCATCGATCTCGTGCGACTCCCAGAATGGCAGGAGCGTGCCGAAGTAAGGCTGCACGTAGCCTTCGAGCAGTGACTCCTGGTCGGGTCGATGGAAGCCGGCCGCGATCGCGCGCTTCGTCGCCAGGGCCAGGCGGTCATCCGCGGTGACGGCCTCCCATGCCTGTTCCTTGGCCTCAGTGACCGGGCGAGCAGCGCTCGCCGCGGCGGCCTCGCGCTTGCCGATGTCGGTCGGATCGCGTTCGAGCTCGTCGGCGATCACCGCGGGCCCGGCGGCCCCGATCGTCGCGAGCGCGTCCACGGCCGCCCATCGAACAGCAAAGTCGACGGTCAGGCCTGCAGGCTTCGTGGTGCCGTCGAGCAGGCCGGCAACCCACGCCACGTCTGAGGGCTTCCGCGCCGCGTCGATGAAGGCGAGCGTCCAGTGCAGCTGGAGGTCGCTGCCCGGCGCGATTCGCGACAGCCGTTCGAACGCCCCTTGGGCGAGCGACTCGCGCAGCAAGGCGCGATGTGAGGGATCGGCGTATTTGTCGAACGCCGCGAAGACACGGAAGATGAGCGGCTGGAACACCGCCGGGTCCGTCTCGACATCGATGCATCGCAATGACGTGTTGACGTAGTCCGCGGCGCGCAGCTCGGCATTGCGCACCATGTCCCAGAGGTCACCCCAGAGGAGTGCCCGGGCCAGGTCGTCGTCGAGCCGCATCTGACTCTCGCGCACCACGTCGAGTGAGCCGGCGTCGAGCGAGACCCTCGCGTATGTCAGGTCTCCGTCGTTTACGAGAACCAGGTCGGGAATCGGCTCGCCCACAAGCTGGGCAATCGGCGTCCGAGCACCGTCCACCTCGAGCTCAACCGCGCGCCTCCGCTTGAGAGCCCAGCCATGGTCGTCGGTGAGGTCGAAGAGTCCCACCCGCAGCCGGTGGGGCCTCAGCACCGGGTGCGTCTCGGGCGCGGACTGCACGACGGCGGCGGACTTGATCCGCCCGTCCTCGTCAACTTCCAGCTCGGCCGCCAGCGTGTTCAATCCCGCCTCTTCGAGCCACACTCGAGCCCAGCCTTTGAGGTCCCGTCCGGACGCGTCCTCCAGCGCCGCGAGAAAATCGGCCAGCGTGGCGTTCGCGTATGCGTGGCGTTCGAGGTAGCCGTGAACGCCCTTGAAAAACGTCTCGTCGCCCAGCCACGCGGCGAGCTGCTTGAGGACCGCGCCACCTTTGTTGTACGTGATCGCGTCGAAGTTCAGGTGGACCGAGTCGATGTCCGGGATGTCAGCCACGATCGGGTGGGTGGTCGGGAGCTCGTCATGCGCCCTTGCGGCAACCTTGACCTCGGCCGCGAACCACGTCCAGGCGGCCTTGAACCGTGTCGCTTCGGCGCTCGCGAGGCTCCCCATATAGGTCGCGAAGCTCTCGTTGAGCCAAAGGTCGTCGAACCATTTCATCGTGACCAGGTCGCCAAACCACATGTGCGCCATCTCGTGGAGGATCGTGTCGGCGCGCTTCTGGCGAGCGGCCTGAGACACCCGCGACCGGAAGAGGTATCGCTCATTGAAGGTCACACATCCCGGGTTCTCCATGGCGCCGGCGCTGAACTCGGGCACGAAGAGCTGGTCGTACTTCCCGAACATGTAGGGAATCTCGTAGCGCGATTCGAAGTAGTCGAGGCCGGCACGTGTGATCTCGAAGATCTCGTCGGGATCGAGGTAGTCCGCAAGCGACTGCCGGCAGTAGATGCCAAGCGGGATGTTGCGGTGCTCTTGGTGCACCGAGTGGTATTTGCCCGCGACCAGCGCGGCCAGGTAGGTCGAGATCACCTTGGTGGTTGGGAACTGCCAGACCCCTTCGTCGTTCGGGAGCCCGGACGTGTTCGATGCCACGATCCAGCCGGCGGGCGCTTTCACCTCGAATGAAAAGGTGCCTTTGATATCCGGCTGGTCGAAGCAGGCGAACACCCGATGCGCGTCGTTGCTCTCGAAGTGGGTGTGCAGGTAGGCGCGCCCGTCGATTGGGTCCTCGAAACGATGCAGGCCGGTGCCATCGTGCATGTACTTCGCGGTGGCCGACACCTCGAGGACGTTCCGCTCGTCCAGATCGTTGAGCTGGATGCGGCCGCCGTCGAAGGCTGCCGATGGAACCGCCTTACCGTTGAGCTCGATGGTCTCGACCGCGGGGCCGATGAATTCGATGAAGGTGGCCCCTCCGGGACGCGCGCAGTCGAACGTCACACGGGTGCGCGACGCGAAGGTTTCGGAGCCGCGGTCGAGGTCCAGCTGCACTGTGTAGCGCGGCCTGGACACCAGCGCGGCACGCGTCCGCGCTTCCTCACGAGTGAGGTTGTTCTTGGTGATGGTGATGCTTATCTGTTGACTTTAGGTCAGGAGCAGGAGTCGGCGCCGAGCAACATAGGCGCCGAGGCAGCGACGGCCGGAGTCGTGCTCACGGCAACTAGAGCCGCGGACTTGGCCGATGGCAGCGTCACGTTCTGGAAGCCGGGATCCGCACGGATGAATGCGACGGGAGGCGTGAAATGCCTCCCGGGGAGGTCGGTGGTGGTCCCCGTGCACCGGTCGAAGAACTTGAGCGTATAGCCGAGCTCGCCGCCCTGTGCGGGCGAATACTTCATCTCCACGTCGACCCTGCAGCTCGTGAGCGTGCAGGTGGCGTCGGGCAGGAACTCAACGCTGGTGACGGGCGGGTTCGACGACGGTGCGTACTTTGGCACGGGCTGCAGCCCGACCACAGCAGATGGGCTGGCGCTCGCTTTTGGTGATGCCTTCGGTGAGGTCTTGGGCGATGTGGTCGCAATGTTGTTGTTCGACCCGCCCCCGCGGCTGGCAAGGACGATGACTCCGACCGTGCCGAGCAGCAGGAGCACGACGATCGCGATGGCCGCGGGCACGAGCCATGGCGGCCGCTCGGAACGCTCGTCGCGGGTTGGTCGACGGGGAGCGGGGGGCTTGCGGGCAGGCGTCGGACCCGGGGCGGTGAGGGGAGCCGGCGCGCTTGTGCTGGTGGTGGCCGAAGGGGACGGCGCCACGTACGAGGGTGCAGCCGGAGCCACGTATGAAGGTGCGGCCGGCGCAGGGGGAGGAGCGGGCGCCGGCGGTGCCGGTGCCCCCGGGGCTGCCACATCGGCCGACGGCGTCCAGACCGGGGTCGGGATCGCGGTCCAGGTGGGCCTTGGTTCCGGAGGAGGTTCGGGTGCCGGGGGCGGGGGGGTCGGGACGGCAGCCGGCGCTGAGGCCCCCGGCTCGCTTCGTGCTGGCGCCGGCGGGAACGTATCCCATGTGGAGCTGGGCGACGCCTTGGGTGCGACAGGCGCCGCGGGCGTTGCAGGGGCTGGCGGCGTCGCGGCGGAAGGGGGAGTGGGCACGGTGTCCCAGGTGTCCTCGCCTGGCTGTGCCGCGGGGGCCGCGGGCTTCGCGTCCCATGTCGGCACGGGCGCGGCGGCCGGAGGCGGGGCGACCGGAGGGAAAGTCTCGGCCGCGCGCGGAGGCGGCTCGTAAGGGGCGGGCTCCGACGGTGCGGGCTCGCTGCGCGCGGGCGGCACGTATGGAGGCGGCTCCGGCGGCCCAGGGAGCGGTGGGTATGTCTCCGTCGGGCGCGCGGGCGGATCGTAGGAGACCGAGGGCCGGACCGGCTCGTCGGGCGGAGGCGGGGTATAGGTCGCAGGAGCCTGCGTCTCCTCCGAAGGAGCGGGCGTTGCGGCCTGCGGACCCCATGTTTGCGAGGTCTGTGTCTGTGAAGGCGCCGGCACGGGCGCGCCCCATGGCTGAGGGGCCTGGGTCTGCTGCGGCGCCGTCGGCCGCGGAGCGGGTGCGGGCGGATATGTGTCCTTGGGCAGGTATGGGGTGATCGAGGGCATCTCGCGGCCGCCCGCGCGCAGCGCGAGCTCCGATTGCGCGGCGGTCATGCGGTCGGGCGCCAGCAGGGCTGAGGCCATCTCTCGGAGCGCGCCCTGGGCGCGATCAGCGGCCGGGCCCATTGCGCCGCTGGCCATCGAACGCATCGTCACCACGAGCCCTGGTGGGATGGTGGGCGGGGCAGGCGCGCCGGCGGGATCGACGCCGAACGCGGCACAGATGGCCATGCCGCACGAGCGGACATCGGCGCGCAGGTCGCTTTGTGACGGGGCGCCGCGCACGGCGGCCGCGGGATGGCCGCTGATGCGCACCTCACCGTTCCCGGTCACCCGAATCGCGGCGGCGCCGAAGCCGCCCATCGCGATGCCCGCTTCGTGCAGGGCGGCCACACCTGAAAGCACGGCCGCGCCGAGGGCGGCCGCAGCTGGGGGTGTCAGCGGTCCGCGGGAGAGGATCGTGCCCAGCGGCGTGCCCTCATTCGGCTCGACCGCGACCCACAGTCCGTTGGGGTCGGTGCCCCAGGCCAGGACAGGCGCCAGCGAGGGATGGCGGTGCTCGGCCAGCCTCTGAATACGTGGCACTGCAGCCGCAGCTTCAGCTGCCGGGGCGCTGATCTCGTGGACGACGGCTTGCTTGCCGTTCTTCAAGACGGCCTTCCAGCCCTGGCCGGCGCCAGGCGCTACGAGTTCGATCAGCTTCGGCTTCGGCTCGCTCTCCGGCATAACGGGTGCATGGTACCCTTGCGGCACATGGCTTATGTCATTGTTCAGCCGTGCGTAGGGGTCAAAGATGCCTCTTGCGTAGAGGTCTGCCCCGTCGACTGTATTCACACCGATGACGCCGCGACCATGTATTTCATCGACCCCGACGAGTGCATCGACTGCGGCGCCTGCGTTGATCCGTGCCCGGTCGACGCCATCTTTCCGGAGGACGAAGTCCCCGAGCAGTGGCGCGAGTACATCAAGATCAACGCCGACTACTTCAAGAATCGTCAGTAAGCTCCTAGACCACTCTTAAGGTTTGGCGCGGCACTCAGTCACCCTGGTTCCTGGTGATGGGGTAGGCCCAGAGATCTGCGATGCCGCAGTACGCGTGATCGAAGCCACCGGAGTGGAGTTCGACTGGGATGTCCAGCAGGCCGGCGAGGCTGCGATCAAGGCGTTCGGGACTCCGCTGCCCGAACCGGTGCTCGCATCGATCCGCAGGAACAAGGTCGCGCTGAAAGGGCCGATCACGACGCCGATCGGTTCGGGATTCCGCAGCGTCAACGTGGCCCTTCGCCAGGAGCTCGATCTCTACGCGCTCGTGCGTCCGGTCAAGGCTTATAAGGGTGCTCGCAACCTGCGCGACGACCTCGACTTCGTGATTGTGCGCGAGAACACCGAGGACATCTACGCGGGCATCGAGTTCGAGCAGGGCACGGCAGACGCCAAACATCTCATCGACGAGATTTCCGGGCTCGCCAAGAAGAAGATCCGCCCCGACAGCGGACTGTCTATCAAGCCAATCTCCATCAGCGGCTCAGAGAGAATCGTGCAATTCGCATTCGACTATGCGCGCAAGAACAAGCGCCGCAAGGTCACCGCGGTGCACAAGGCGAACATCATGAAACACACCGACGGCCTGTTCCTTGCCGTCGCGCGCAAGGTGGCTGAACGCAACCGAGAAATCGAGTTCGAGGACCGGATCGTCGACAACATGTGCATGCAGCTGGTTCTACGGCCCAGGGAGTACGACGTCCTGTGCTGCCCGAACCTGTACGGCGACATCATCTCGGACCTCGGGGCCGGCATGATCGGCGGCCTCGGCCTGGCCCCCGGCGCGAACATCGGGACCAACGGAGCGGTGTTCGAGGCGACCCATGGCAGCGCGCCGAAGTACACGGGCCTCAACAAGGTCAACCCGATGGCGGTGATGCTCTCGGGCGTCCTCATGCTCCGCCACCTCGAGGAAGTGGCCGCGGCCGACGCGCTCGAGACTGCCATCGCCGACGTGATCGCGCTCGGCAAGAGCGTCACTTATGACCTCAAAGAGATGCGTGATGACCCGACCTCGGTGGGCACCAGCCAGGTCGCGGACGCGGTGGTGGCGCAGCTCAAAGCGGGTGCGTGAGGAATCGGATGACCTGAGGCGGTTGCGCCGCCTCTGGACCGAGCATGTTCACCGGCCGTTCCCCGAAACGAGCGCCGACCCGCGGTCCCAGGAGGTGGCCCTCTACGCCTCGTGGCTCGGCAGCATGGTCGAGGTCGCCCTGAGGCGAGGCGCCCTCGACGCATTGCACGCTGACATGCTCAAGATCCGCCGCGCGGAAGGCAACCGCGAGCTGTTTCGCGCGAGCGCAGAGCTGGGCGATCCAGTACGCTCGTACGTCGCTCGGTTGATCGCCATCGAAGACATCCTGGTCAGCCTCCCCTTGGATCGATGAAGTACGCGGCTGCGCTCCTGGCGGCCGGCCTGCTTGGCGCGGCATGCTCGAGCGGCGGGCAGCCGGTTGCGCATACCACGCCGGTCACGGCCGCTCCCGTCATCGGGCCGGCCCTCGACCGCGCCGACCAACCCTCGTTTGCGTATCGGACCGGCCAGCCTCCGGTGCTTAGCCTGCAGGAGCTGTTTCATCCCACGTACAACGTGCCCATCGACCCCGCGAAGGTGCGCACGATGGTCGTGACCGGCGACATCATTCCGGCGCGCGGGGTGGCGTACTTCGCCGCGGTCCGGCACGACTACCTGTGGCCCTTCCGGCCGACAGCCGATTTCACGAAGAACGCGGACATCACGTACGTGAACCTCGAAGCGCCCCTGTTCTCGGGGTGCCCGGTCAGCCCCGCGTCAAGCTTCACCTTCTGCGGTGACCCGCGCTTCGTGAGCGGTCTCACTCTGATGGGCGCGAAGGTCGTCAACCTCGCCAACAACCACCTCACCAATTACGGTCCGGCCGGTGTCGCGGCGACGGACAAGCTGTTGAACGACCACGGGATCCTGACCAGCGGTCTCGGTCCGGTCGCCGTCATCGACGTGCGCGGCGTCAAGTTCGGGTTCATCGGTTTCAACGGAGTCGGTCGTGCGATCGACAAGACCGCGCTGAAGGCCGGCATCGCGCGGGCGCGCCAGCTGGCAGACATCGTCGTCGTGCAGTTTCACTGGGGCAAGGAATACGAGCGGCAGCCGATGGCCGACAAAGGCGTGCCGACGCCAGATGACCCGGTCGTCATCGGCCACGACTCGATCGATTGGGGCGCGGACATCGTGATCGGCAACCACCCCCACTGGTACCAGGGCATCGAGATCTACCACGGAAAGCTCATCACGTACGCGCATGGAAATTTCATCTTCGACCAGATGTGGTCGGAGGAGACTCGTGAAGGCGTGATCGGGACATACACCTTCTATCGCACGCAGCTCGTGGCCGCGTCGTGGAAGGCAGTGCGCATCTATGACTACGGACAACCCGTGTTCATGAATACCAATGACTCGGCCACGGCGATCACGACCATGGAGGCGGCCAGCGATCAGCTTGCAACACGCCTCGGCGAGCCGACGACCAAGCCAGTCCCCGCGATGCCGCCACCGCCGAAGTACGCCCCTGAGCACGCTCCCTAGCCCTCCCACACCTCTGCGATCCCCGCGCCGTAGGGACGGGAGGGCTCCCGCGTAGCCGCCCGGCGGGTCGGGAGTAGGAAGTGTCTTAGAATCTCGGCAACCTAATCAGGGGGTCCCACCGTCCCAGCCCACGTCTCAGCAACAGACCTTCAGCGCATTCGCGGCCGACGAAGGCGTCGACGCGATCGGGTTGTCTTCTTCGCCACCATCTCTCTGCTCCTGAGCGCTGGCATGACCAGCGGCTTCGTCCTGGCGAATCGACCTGCTGGTGTGGTCTTCACGGCTCAACACACCGCTGCGGGCAACGATGGGGTCGTTCCGCCACCCGCCAACTTCGACCACTTCGATTTTTCGAACCTGTGGCTCGCTCTCAAGCCACAGCCCTCGCTTCCGATTCACGGCCACGCCGCCTATCTCGTCGACCTGGACACGCGCCAGGTCATGTGGGTTCGCGATCCCGAGACCCCGCGCGCACCGGCGAGCCTCACCAAGCTCGTGACGGCGATGGTGGCTGTCGACGACGCGGGGTCGCTGGACCGCACGGTCGTCATCACGAAAGCCGCGACGCAGGTGATCCCGAGCCTAATGGGCATCTCGCCCGGCGAGCGGCTCACCGTCCGGCAGCTCATCCAGGGCATGTTTCTCGACTCGGGCAACGATGCGGCCGAAGCTTTGGCGGGGGGCATAGTGCCGCGGGACCGCTTCATCCGGCAGATGAACCAGAAGGCCAAGAGCATCGGCTTGAGCGCGAGCCACTTCGTCACGCCCAGCGGGCTCGATGCGCCCGGTCATGTGATGTCGGCGCACGACCTGGCTCATGCTGCGGCGTACCTCGACGAGTACTATCCCGCGCTGGCTGCGATCGCCAGCCAGAAGGAAGTCGCGATCGCCGCCACCGCGGACCACAAGGCTTTCTATCCACACAACCTGAATCCACTGTTGTGGAGCTATCCCGGTGCCACCGGACTGAAGACCGGGCTCACTGACAACGCCGGCGGCTGCATCGTGGCCACCGCCACACGGGATGGAAGGCATCTGATTGCAGTCGTCATGAACGCCACCCAGCACTCGGCCGCCGATGCCACCGTGCTTCTCAACTACGGCTTCAGCGTGGTGCCGCGGCTGCCCATCCCGCCATGGCCCGAGCCGTCTTCATGACGACGAGCATTTAGACTTCCGGAAGTGATCCGGCTAGTGGGCCTGAGCGCCCAGGAGGTGCTCGACTCGCGGGGGAACCCCACCGTGTCGGTCACCGCACGCACCGAGTCCGGGAGCGCCACCGCGATCGTCCCCTCCGGCGCATCCACCGGCAAGCACGAAGCCATCGAGCTCCGCGACGGAGACCCCAACCGCTACGGCGGTAAAGGCGTGCTGAAAGCAGTCAGCAATGTTGAGAAGACGATCGCCAACCAGGTCGTCGGCATGGACATATCGGACCAGGCGGCCATCGACGGCGCCCTCATCGGCCTCGACGGCACGATCGACAAGTCTCGGCTCGGGGCGAACGCAATCCTTGGCGTGTCGCTCGCGGTCGCGCGCGCGGCGGCGCAGGCGAGGGATGAGCCGCTCTATCGCTACCTCGGCGGGGCGCAGGCGCACCTGCTTCCGCTGCCGATGGCGAACATTCTCAACGGCGGCGCCCATGCCGACACGTCGGTCGACCTTCAAGAGTTCATGGTCTGCCCGGTTGGCGCGCCGTCGTTCGCAGACGCGCTGCGAGCGGTGTCCGAGGTGTATCACGAGCTCAAGCGGGTCCTGAAGTCCCAGAACCTCGTC
This sequence comes from Candidatus Nitrosopolaris sp., assembly GCA_035636885.1. GTDB lineage: Bacteria > Chloroflexota > Dormibacteria > Dormibacterales > Dormibacteraceae > UBA10449. Next base: position 13,264 of record DASPYG010000084.1, on the reverse strand, counting down.
ACCGCGGTGGGGGACGAGGGGGGCTTTGCTCCCGACCTGCCCTCAAACGAGGACGCGCTCAAGCTCATCGTCGAGGCGATCGGGCAGGCGGGCTACAAACCGGGCGACCAGATCGCCCTCGCGCTCGACGTCGCTGCTAGCGAGCTGTTCTCGGACGGCGCGTACAAGCTCGCGGGCGAGGGCCTTGCCCTCAACGGGCTGCAGCTCGTCAGCCTGTATGAAAAATGGATCGAGCGCTACCCGATCATCAGCATCGAGGACGGTATGGCCGAAGACGACTGGGAGGGCTGGAAGCTGCTGACCGAGAAGCTCGGGGGTAAGGTCCAGCTGGTCGGAGACGACCTCTTCGTGACCAACGTCAGCCGGCTCGAGAAGGGGATCGAGATGGGGGTCGCCAACTCGATCCTGATCAAGGTGAACCAGATCGGTACATTGACCGAGGCGCTGCACGCGATCGACACCGCCCGCACCGCGGGCTACTCGGCCGTCATCTCGCATCGGTCGGGCGAGACCGAGGACACGACCATCGCCGATCTCGCCGTCGCGACCGGGGTGGGCATGATCAAAACCGGCGCATGCGCCCGATCGGAGCGCGTCGCCAAGTACAACCGGCTGCTTGCAATTGAGCGTGAGCTCGGGGCCGGCGCCTACTACGCACAGGCTTCGAGCCTGCCGTGAAGCAGGCATCGCGGACGGTGCATGCCGGCCGCGAACTGGTCGCCCGGAGCCCGCTCGCGCCGGACCTGAGCCTCGCCGCGGTCCACGTCTACACGGACCTCGAGGACTACGACGCCGTTGCCCGGGGCGAGCGGCCTGGACATTACTACGGCCGTAACTCCAACAGCAATCGGGCGATGCTCGAGCAGGCGGTCGCGAATCTCGAGGGCGGAGAGGACGGTCTCGCCACCGCCTCGGGGATGGCGGCGCTGCACGTGGCGATCCTGGCTCTCGCGCCGCGTCCGGTCACGATTGTTGCCACGCGGGAGCTTTACGGCGGCACCCTCGCATTGATCAGGCAGGACCTCGAGCCCGCCGGTTACGAAGCGAACTTCATCGACATGACCGACCTCGACGCGGTTCGACGCGCGATGAACGGAGCGGGTCTCGCGCTGGTCGAAACGATCACGAACCCTTTGTGCCGAGTGCCTGACGTCGAGGTGATCGCGAGCGTCGCGCGCGATCGAGGTGTGCCGCTGCTCGTCGACAACACGTTTGCCACGCCGGTCTTTTTTCGCCCGCTTGCGGTGGGAGCAACCGCGGTGATGCACAGCGCCACCAAATACATCGGCGGCCACTCGGATCTTGTCGCGGGGGTGGTCGTAGGAAGTGCGGACTTGATCTCCGCCGCCCGCGCGCGATCGGTGCGGACCGGCAGCACGCTGGGACCGTTCGATGCATGGCTGGCGCTGCGTGGTTTGCGAACGCTCGATGTACGCATGCGCCGCCATAGCGACAACGCCATCGCCCTGGCGCGCGCACTGCCGACGATGCCCGGTGTCGCCCGGGTCCACCATCCGGGTCTGCCCGGCTCGACGTCACACGATGTTGCGGTTCGGCTGATGCCGGAAGGGACGGGTGGTATGCTCGCGTTCGACCTGGAAGGTGGTCGCGAGGCGGTGCAGAGAATGCTCTCGCGGATCCAGATGGTCAGGTTCGCGGCCAGCCTCGGCGGCCTCGAAACCACCGTGTCGTATCCGGAGATAACGTCCCATCGCGCTCTGAGCGCCGAGGAGCGAGCTCGGCTTGGCGTGCGGCCCGGGACCGTCCGGGTGTCGGTCGGCATCGAGGCCGCGGAGGACATCGTCGCCGACTTCGCTCAGGCCCTCGCCGAATAGTTGTCGGCCTACACGCTCCTGCAGCTCGTCGAGGTCCTTGCCTTCGGCATTGTGCTGTTGTTCGGCGTGTTGGTCCGCTCGCCTTCGATCGCGATCCTCGGCGGGGGGTTTCTGATCGGCAAAGCTGTACTCAACATCCTCGCGCCTGAGGGCGGGAGCATATACCGGCGCTCCGTGATCGGTTACGCGCTGGGCGGCATCTACGTCGTCATCGGCATCATCGCCGCCCATTTCCTCACTTAGCCGGGAATCGACGGTCGCAAGGGCCTGGTTCCTATCCTTGACGCAATGGCGGCACAGCGAACCGTGAGCCCCGGCATCATCGGACTGATCGGCAACACGCCATTGCTTCGCGTGAGGCTCTTCGAGCGCGAGTTTCCCGAGCTCGAGGTCTACGCCAAGGCCGAATGGTTCAACCCGGGCGGCTCGGTGAAGGACCGTGCAGCGCTCTCCATGATCGAAGACGGGGAGAGGAGCGGAGCGCTGACGCGCAACAAGACCATCATCGACTCGACCTCGGGCAACACCGGGATCGCCTATTCGATGGTTGGCGCCGCCAAAGGTTATCGGGTCAAGCTCGTAATGCCTGGCAATGTGAGCGCCGAGCGCAAGACGCTGGTCACCGCCTATGGGGCCGAGATCGTTTACAGCGACGCGCTCGAGGGATCGGACGGCGCGATCACGCTGGTGCGCGAGATCGTCGCCAAGAACCCGGAGCTCTATTTCTATCCCGACCAGTACTCGAACTCCGCCAACGTGCGGGCGCATTACGAGGGCACGGCCGTCGAGATCCTTGCGCAAACGTCGGCCCACATCACGCATTTCGTCGCAGGCCTCGGCACGACGGGAACGTTCGTCGGCACATCGCGTCGCTTGAAGGAGCACGATCCTTCGATCCGAACCATCGCGGTCCAGCCGGAGGAATCGTTCCACGGCCTCGAGGGCCTGAAGCATCTCCCGACGGCAATCGTTCCGAAGATCTGGGACCCGAGCGTCGCTGACGAGGTCTGGGGGAGCCCCACCGAGCCGGCGTACGACCTGGCTCGAGCCGTGGCCCGCACCGAGGGTCTTCTGGTCGGCCACTCGAGCGGCGCCGCGCTGTGGGCGGTCCGGCGGCTGGCCGAGACCGTCCGCGAGGGCGTGGTGGTCACAGTGTTCCCGGACTCCGGCGACCGCTACCTCTCGACCGGTCTCTACGGCAACCGATGAAGATCCGCCGGCCTGCTTTCGAGGCCGTCCAGGCGCATGGCGCCGAGGGTTATCCGAACGAGATCTGCGGCATCATGCTTGGTCCGCCAGGTGAACACGTTGCCACCGAGGTGCGGCGGGCCAGGAACATCATTGTCGAGCGATCCCGCGACCGTTATGAGATCGATCCTCTCGATCACATCCGCATCCAGCGCGAGGCTGATGGAGCCGGGCTCGACATTGTCGGCTATTACCACAGCCATCCAGACCACCCGGCCCGCGCGTCCGTGTTCGACACAGAGCGGGCATGGGCGGGTTATGTGTACGTCATCGTTTCGGTCGAGAAGGGCAAGGCCGTCGACGCGAACGCGTTCGTCGCTGATGACGATGGCGGTCCATTTCGAGACGAGCCACTAGAGATCGTCTGAGCCAGCAACAGCCGGCTCTGGGGACCAGGCGGGCTTCGTGGCTCAATCGAAACGTCGTCGGCATCGGCATCGCCGACCTCGCGGCCGACGCCAACTACGAGATGGTGTTCGCGATCCTGCCGCTCTTCATCACCGCGGGGTTGGGAGCGCCGGCGCTGGCAGTCGGCATCGTCGAGGGCGTGGCGGACGGATCGGCCGCGGCGGTGAAGCTCTGGAGCGGCTGGTACAGCGACCGCATCGGCTGGCGCAAGGGACTGGCGGTCGGCGGCTACGGGACGACGGTGGTCGGGCTCGGGCTGCTGCTCGCGGTGACGAGCTGGCCCCAGGTGATCGTCGCGCGTGCGCTGGCATGGATGGGTCGCGGGCTGCGCCAGCCGATCCGCTCCGCGATGCTCGCCGGCTCAGTGGGCAAGGCCGACCTCGGCAAGGCTTTCGGGTTCCACGAGGCGCTCGATACGGTTGGCGCGCTGTTGGGTCCGGCGATGGCGTTCCTCCTGCTCGCGACCGGCAGCGGATTTCGAAGCGTGTTCGCGGTGGCCCTGATTCCAGGGGTCCTGGCTGTGGCCTTATTCGCCATCCTCACGCACGACCCGCGGCACCACAGCGCGCAGCCTGTTCCACTCCGCGTGCCCCTGCCGAGCCCTTTCTGGCGGCTGATCGCGCCCGTGGCGCTGTTCGGCGCCGGCAACTTCGCCACCGCCTTCTTCACATTGCGCGCCGCCCAGATGCTGCAGCCTGAGCTGAGCCGGACCGTGGCTTTGTCGGCCGCGGTCGGCTTCTACCTGGCGCACAACGCTGTCGGCGCGGCGGTGTCCTTCCCGGCAGGTTGGCTCGCGGACCGGGTCGGCAAGGCGCCAGTGCTCGCCGCCGCTTATGTGACGTTTGCCGCGGCGTGCGTGGTCGCAGCGCTGGGGCATGGGTGGGCGGCGGTGGCGCTGCTGGCCCTGTTCGTCGGCGCTCAGAACCCGGTGGTGAGCTCCGTCGAAAGCTCGCTCACGAGCTCGATTGTGGAGGAGCGCCGCCTCGGCACCGCGTTCGGAGTCCTCAACGCGGTCAACGGTGTCGGCGACCTGGCTTCAAGCCTCGTTGCCGGCGCTCTTTGGACCTTCGTCAGCCCGGCGGCCGCTTTTGGCTTCGGCGCGGTGCTCTGCGCTGTGGCGGCTTTGGCACTGTGGTTTCGGCCACCAGCTCCTTCATCAGCCGCGTGCTGAATCGCGGCAGCAAGCGCCTTGATTCGCCGAGCCAGAAGCGCAAGCGCTCGCCTTCCCGATCGATGCCCGCCCTTGCGTCCCTGCCAACGTCCTCAAGCTCGCCCGCGGGCCGGACTAAGGGTCGACTACGTGGGCTTCGATTTCGCGCCGATGTGCGAAGAAGAGGAGTAGCCCTCGTCGACGCAGCCTTGGCAGCGTCCATGCATCCTGCCGTACGGATCTACGGCCCATCCCACCGATGCGTGTCCGCGCCCGCACAAGGCGCATGGGGGAGGAGCGAACGGCGACGTGATCAGCCGGTGCACCTCCCGGGTAAAACGAGACCACAAACCGTCGGGCATGGTCGACATCATCAAACCGGAGTCAACGGTACTCCAATACGCCGCGAAGCGAAAGCTGGCCTAATTGAAGCTGTGTCCAGGCCGATCGTCGCCATCGTGGGCCGCCCGAACGTGGGCAAGTCCACGCTTTTCAACCGCATCCTCGGCTGGCGCAAGGCGATTGTCGACCCTCAGTCGGGCCTGACGCGCGACCGCCTCTACGGGGTCGCCGAGTGGAGCGGTCGCGAATTCACGATCGTCGACACCGCAGGCCTGAACCTGTGGGGCCCCAGCGGCGAGGTCGCCGAGGAGAGCGAGTCGCGCGAGGCGATCGAGGCCCAGACCAAGGTCGCGATCGATGAGGCCGACGTCATCGTGCTGCTGCTCGACGTCCGCGAAGGGCTGACCGCGATCGACCGCGACATCGCCCGCCTCTTGCGCCGGTCTGGCCGCCACGTACTCGTCGCCGCCAACAAAGCCGATTCGCCTGACAATCGGCACTTCGAGCACGAGATCCTCGAGCTCGGATTCGACGAGCCCAGCCTCGTCTCCGCCCAGCACGGCCTCGGCGTCGGCGACTTCCTCGATCGGGTGATCGCGCAGCTCCCTGAAGCGGGCGAATCGGAAGGAGAATCGCAGGCCGACCGGCTGGCGATCATGGGTCGCCCGAACGTCGGGAAGTCATCCCTGCTCAACGCCCTGTTGGGTGATGAGCGCGCTCTTGTGAGCCCGGTGCCCGGGACCACGCGGGACCCCGTCGACACGGAGCTTGTCTTCGACGGCGTACCGGTGGTCCTCATCGACACCGCCGGCATTCGCCGTAAGTCGACCGCCCGCGACCGCCTCGAGCACTACAGCCTGCTGCGCGGCATCCACGCGATGGAGCGGGCTGACGCCGTGCTGCTCGTGATCGACGCATCGGCCGGCGTCTTGGCCCAGGACCAGCACGTGGCGGGTTACGCCCTCGAAGCCGGCAAAGGGCTTGTGATCGTGGTCAACAAGATCGACCTGGTCGAGCCTGCCAAGCGCAAGGCCGCTCACTGGCGAACGGAGCTGGCGCGCAGCTTCAAGTTCGCGCCCTTTGCTCCGATCGTCACCGTCTCGGCCAAGACCAAAGAAGGCATTTCTGGTGTGATCCCGGCGGCCCTCGAGGTCGTCGGTCAGCGGCGCATCAAGATGCCGCCCAACGAGCTCAACAAGGTCCTCCGGCAGGCTTTCATCGACCACCCGCCGCCCAGCTTCAAGGGACGCCGCCTCAAGCTCGGGTACGCCACGCAAGCGGCGTCGGAGGCGCCCACAGTGGTGATGTTCGTCAATGACGTCGGGTTGCTCCATTTTTCGTACCGGCGGTACCTGGAGAAGGCGATCCGTGAGCGGTTTGGCCTCCAGGGCAACCCGCTGAAGCTCGTGCTGCGCGCGGGCACGGATAAAAGGACACCAACCGGGGGGTCCCTACCCGGCGCTTCTCGCCGACCTCTCCACAAGGTGGGGAGGTAAAAGCCAGGTCGTTTACATTTCGCTCACGTCAACCGGACATCCGGATGACGGGGTCGTGATGTATTGATGGTATGGCCGGTTTGAGCTTCAAGGTCCTGGTCGTCGACGACGAGGCCCATATCGTGGAACTGGCACGCCTGTACCTCTCGCGCGAGGGATACGACGTGGAGGGAGTGGGGGACGGGACGCAGGCCCTGGCCCGATTCGGCCAGGTCAAGCCCGACCTCGTGGTCCTCGACATCATGCTGCCCGGCACCGACGGTCTCACTCTGTGCAAGGAGATCCGGAAACAGAGCCAGGTGCCGATCATCATGCTCACCGCGCGCGACGAGGTTACCGACAAGGTCGTCGGCCTCGAGGTCGGCGCCGACGATTACCTGACCAAGCCCTTTCATCCCCAGGAGCTCGTGGCGCGGGCCAAGGCTTTGCTGCGCAGGGCTCGGCTCGAGCCGGATCAGCCCAAGGTCATCAGGGCGGGTAAGCTGGAAGTCGACCTCGAGCGCCACGAGGTGCGGCACGGCGTGGCAAGGGTCCAGCTCCGGCCCAAGGAGTTCGACCTTCTGGCGCTGCTGGCGCGCCACCCTGGCCGGGTCTTCCAGCGCAGCGAGCTCCTCGACCTCGTCTGGGGCTATGACTTCCCCGGCTACACCCGCACGGTCGACGTGCATGTGCAGCAGGTTCGCGAGAAGCTCGCCGCGGCCAAGATCTCCGATCCGAGCATCCAGACGGTCTGGGGCGTCGGGTACCGGCTGGAGCTGGCGGCGAGCTGAGCCTTCGACTCCGGCTTCTGGCGGCGGCCGCCGGCATCGTCGCCGTGAGCCTGCTGCTGAGTGGTGCCCTGACCTGGGTTCTGGTGCGCGATCTCGAGCTGCAGAGCGCGCAGGAGCAGCTCGACCGGACGATCGTCACCACGCGCCCACTCGTTCTGCATCAGCAGTGCCTGCAGAAGGTAGGCGTCGTGACCAACGCCGGGCCGACCACCTGCCGGCTGGACGATCCCATCGACTACCAGGAGAGGCTCAACGTGCTGGCCTCGCAGCTTGGGGCAAACCGGCTGCTTCTGCTCAACAGGCAGCGGCGCGTCGTCTTCGACGGCGCCGGCCAGGACACTGCCGGCCAGGTCATCTCGGTGACGCCGTCGAAGCGGGTCACAGGGGTGGCGGAGGCGAGGACCACGCTCGGAGGGCTGGTCTACCTGGCAGCGGCCACCACCATCACGCCGACACGCGATCCACTCGGAGCCGCCTACGTGGTGCTGGCCGTGCCCCAGGGTGCTTTTGCCGCGGCCGCCGCCGGCGACCTCGTGCCTCGCCTCCTGCTGGCGGGTGGCGCCGCCTTGCTGCTGGCGATGCTGCTCGTGCTGCTGGTGAGCAGATCCCTGACCCAGCCCCTGGCCAAGCTGGCGTCGGCCGCGGAGGACATCGCCGCCGGCAGCTACTCGCGGCGGGTGGGCATCCGCGGGACGGACGAGATCGGTACCTTGGGCGCCGCGTTCGACCGCATGGCGGAGGCAGTCGAGCGAGCGCGCCGGGTGCAGCGCGAGTTTCTGGCCAACGTCTCGCACGAGCTGAAGACCCCGCTGACCAGCCTCATCGGGTTCAGCCAGGCGCTCGTGGACGGAAGCATCAAGACGGAGCTCGAGCGAACGCGTGCAGCGACGATCGTTCACGAGGAGTCGGAACGCGTTCTGCGCATGGCGCAGGAGCTGCTCGATCTTGCCCGTGTCGAGGCCGGAACCATCTCGCTCCACATCACCGCGGTCGACCTCGGGGGCCATCTTCAGCAGGAGCTCGCGATCATACGACCACGCGCGGAGTCGCGCGATCTCGTTCTCGAGATTGACGTGCCGGCCGACATCCCGCCTGTCGCGGCCGACCCTGAGCGCCTCCACCAGATCCTTGACAACCTGATGGACAACGCCGTCAAGTACGCGCCGGCCGGCTCGAAGGTCGTGGCCAGCGCACGGCTTGCCGGCAGCTCGGTCGAAGCCGTGGTAACCAATCACACCGGCACCAACGTTCCCGATCCTGACCGCATGTTCGAACGCTTCTACCGCGCCGACGCGTCTCGCTCCGGGGCGGCGGGGGGCGTGGGGCTCGGTTTGGCGATCTCGCGGGAGCTCGCCTCGGCGATGTCGGGGCGCCTGTGGGCGGACATCGATGACTCTGGCAATCTTCGCGTGCACCTCACGCTGCCTGCGGCACGGACCCGGCGGGTGGGGCCCGCCCCCGCGTCTGTCCTTTCTGCGGGTGGTTGACACTCCACTGACTCGGCATCCCCGCGGTTCCAGGTCACGTTTCGATCCATCCGGCGCCTGGCGTGGAGTTGAACATCCAGGTCACCAGGCTCCCATAGGGTTTTCGGCATGTCGGGGACGGTGCGTGAGCCGTCCCCGATGATTTATTGCTCAGGGCGGGAGAAGCGCCGGGCGTTCCCCATGTGCGGCCACACATAGGCCTGCACGTTGCCAAGCGCCTGGCGCAGATGGTTGCCATCGTGGTGGACCCACTCGTGCATCAAGTCCTCGACCGTAAGCCGTCCCACCTCCGGATGGGTGCCGCCACTTTGGAACTGCTCGGGCCGGAGCGACCGGACGAGCTGAACGCTGTGGCCCCTGAGCTCGACCAACTCCTGCTTCAGCTCTTTGGGATCTCGGGCACAGTCGTTCCTCTTCTTGGCGATCCCGTCACGGTCCCATGTCGGCAGGTCCGGTTCGTCGGCGGCGAGGATGAGCCGGATGCGGCCGGCGAAGCCGTTGTTCTCAGCTTCGATCACGTGACCGACGACCTCTTTGACGCACCACTCTCCGGGGGCTGGATGCCATGACGCCACCTCAGGTGTGAGCGCATCCAGGGTCGAAGCGAACGCCTGGCCTGACGATTCGAGCAGGTCGGCGACCTGGCCCGGCGTCATTGGGTCGGGGGCACCACCAATGTGACAGGGTTCTCGATGAGCCTCTTCACCTCGGCCATGAACTGCGCCGCGGTCGCGCCATAGAACACTCGGTGGTCGACCGAGAGGGTCATGCGCATGACCTTGCCCGGGACGATGCGGCCGCCGTCGACGACGGGCACCTCCTTGATCGCTCCGACCGCGAGGATGGCGGCCTCCGGGGGGTTGATGATCGCGACGAACTCGTCGACCCCGTACATGCCAAGGTTGGAGATCGAGAACGTGGCCCCGCTGAGGTCGCCTTCCGCGAGACGGCCAGAGCGTGCGCGCTCGATGACCTGTCTCGATTCGATCGAGATCTGGACCAGGTCCTTCATGTCCGCGTCATGCACCACGGGGACGAGCAGGCCCATGCCCTGGGATGGCGCGACAGCGAGCCCGATGCTGATGCGCCGCTTGCGCTGAAACTTGCCGTCGACCCAGGAGCTGTTGACCTCGGGGAGCTTCCTCAGGGCAAGCGCGCACGCCCGGACCAAAAAGTCCGTCATCGTCACTTTCTCAGCCCCGGGCACGGAGTCCTTGAGCTGCTGGCGCAGGCTCACCGCGAGCTCGACGCGAGCTTCGACTGTGACGGTGAACTCGGGCACGGTGGCCTTTGACTCCGCCATTCGCCGCGCGATCGTGGCCTGCATACGATTGGGCTCGACCACCTCGACGTCTGGCCCGGACGGCCGCGGGGCGGGGGCTGCCGGCGCGCGCGCCGGCGCGGCCCTGTCTGAAGCCGCCGCCTGCACATCCTCTTTCACGATGCGACCCTCGGGGCCGCTCCCTTTGATACCCGCCAGGTTCACGCCCAGCTCGGCAGCAAGTCGCCTGGCCAGCGGTGAAGCGCGGACATCCGGAGCCGCTGCCCCGTTTCCGTCCTCGGTGGCGTGAGCGGGCTCGGCCGGCGCGGGAGGTGGGGGAGCGGGGGCTTCTGGAGCCGGTGCCGGCTTTTCCGCCTTGGGCGCCGCCTTGGTGGCTTCTTCTTTTGGCGCAGGTTGCGCCGCGGGGGCTTCGCCGGCCGCGCCGATGCGAGCGATCGGGGCGCCGATCTTGGCCGGGACGCCCTGCTCGACGATGATGTCGAGCACGCCATCGTCCTCCGACTCGAGGTCGAAGGTGGCTTTGTCGGACTCGACCTCGGCGATCACCTCACCCTTCTTGACGGTCTCGCCGCTCTTCTTCTTCCACTCGACGATCGTGCCCTCCTCCATCGTGTCGGAGAGCTTCGGCATATTTACGTCAGACATCGAGCGGCTTCCTGCCGACCACCTCGCGCGCCAGCTTCTTGATGTCCTCGCTCGTCGGGATCGAGGCCTTCTCCAGCGGAAGGCTGTACGGCATCGGGACCTGCGCGCCTCCCAGCCGGCGAATCGGTGCGTCCAGGTAGTCGAATGCGCGCTCCTGCACGCCGGCGGCGATCTCGGCCGTCACGCCGTAAGTCGCCCAACCTTCCTCGACCACCAGGCAGCGGCTCGTGCGCTGGACCGACTCTACTATCGGCGGCCAGTCGATGGGTCGGATGGAGCGTAGGTCGATGACCTCGGCATCGATGTCCTCCTCCTCGAGCTGCTTGGCCGCCTCGTTGGCAAGCACTGCCATCCTCGACACGCCGACGATCGTGATGTCGGAGCCTTTGCGCCGCACAGCGGCCTTGCCGATGGGCGTCGTGTAGTCGCCATCAGGCACCATCCCTCGGACGTTGTAGAGGCTCATCGACTCTAGAAACATCACGGGGTTGTCGGTTCGGATGGCCGACTTCAGCATTCCCTTCGCGTCCTCGGGCGTCGTCGGCGCGACGACGAGCAGGCCCGGGATAAGACCGTAGAGGACCTCGAAGCTGTGCGAATGCTGGGCGGACAGCTGGTGGCCGGCGCCGCCCGGCATCCGTATCACCAAGGGCACCTTCGCCTCGCCACCGAACATGTAGCGAATCTTCGCCGCGTTGTTGACGATCTGGTCGTAAGCAACCAGCGAGAAGTTGATCGTCATCAACTCGACGACGGGTCGAAGTCCGAGCATGGCGGATCCGATGGCGCTGCCGACGATCACCTCCTCGGCGATCGGCGCATCGACGACCCGCTTCGCGCCGAACCTGTCGAGGAGACCTTCGGTGACCCGGTACGCGCCGCCGAACTTGCCGATGTCCTCGCCGACGAGATACACGGAGTCGTCCCGCTCCATCTCTTCGGCGAGCGCTTCTCTCAGGGCAACCCGATAGAGCTTCTCCTCGGCCGCCATTACAAGGGATTCCCGCGCAGCGCCGGGCTCTCTTCCCACTCGCCGCAGTAGACGTACTTGTAGAGATCCTCGACTTTGGGGTCAGGGCTCTCGTCCGCGAACTTGATGATGTCCTGGACCTCGGAGTCGATCTCCTGCCGGACGGTCTTGAAGTACTCCTCATCTGCGAGCCCACCTTTCTCGAGCTCGTGCTCGAACGCGACGATGGGGTCGGCCTTGCGCCACTTCTCCTTGTCCTCGTTGGAGCGGTACTTGTCCGGGTCGACGACCGAGTGGCCCTTGAAGCGGTAGCAGAGCGCCTCGATGAAGCGCGGCTGCGAGTCGGCCCGAATCTTCTCGACCACCTCGGACGTGCGGAGCAGAACCTCGCGCACGTTCATGCCGTCGACCTGGATCGATTCCATGTCGTATGCGCATGCCTTCTTGTAGATGTCCTTGACCGCCGACGCGGCCTCGACCGGCGTGCCCATCCCGTACCGGTTGTTGACGCAGTACCAGAGGACGGGGAGGTCGAAGACCTTCGAGTAGTTGAGCGACTCGTGGAACGCTCCGATGTTTGTGGCCCCGTCGCCGAAGAGACAGGAGACGACGTCCTTCTGCTTGCGGAACTTGACCGCCCAGGCGCCGCCCGTCGCGAGCGGGAGGTGGCCGCCAACGATTCCGTAGCCGCCCATGAACCGCAGCTTGGCGCCGAACATGTGCATCGAACCGCCGCGGCCGTGCGACGTGCCCGTCTCCTTGCCGAATAGCTCGGCCATCACCGCCCTTGGGTCGATGCCCCGTGCAATCGCGTGACCATGCTCGCGGTAGCTGGTGAAGATGTAGTCGTTGGGCTTCAACGGCAGGATGCCGCCGACGACCGCAGCCTCCTCGCCGATGTTGAGGTGGCAGTAGCCGCCGATCTTGGCCTTCGTGTACTGCTCCTGCGCCCGCTCCTCGAAGCGGCGGATGAGCTGCATCATGCGGTGGATCCCGAGCAGGAAGTCGCGGTTCTCCTTCTTCAGCTCGAGCTTCTTGGCTGTGATCGATTCAGGGACCGGTGTGGTCGGTGGCTTGACCGGCGTGACCATCTGCTGCTCACGATTGTGCAACGCCGCGGTGGTCGAGGTGGGGGAGGGGTTGGATGCAGGGTTGGCTGCAGCAGCCTGAATACGTCGGTTCGGAATGTGGATCGCCCGTCCCTGCGCGGCCAGCGCCGCCTCCATGATCGACTCGGGCAGCGTCGGGTGGGCGTGGATCGTGAGGTCGAGCTGGTCCAGGGTGAGACCGTTCTGAACCGCGAGCGTCGCCTCGGCGATGAGGTCGGTGGCACGCGGGCCGATGATGTGCACGCCGAGCACTGCCCCTGAGCTCGCGTCCGCCACCACCTTCGCGAAACCTTCGCTCTGGCCGAGGGTCAGCGCGCGGCCGGAGGCAGCAAATGGGAAGCGCCCGACCCTGACCTCCACGCCGCGCTCCTTGGCCTCCTTTTCGCCGAGGCCAACGTGTGCGATCTCGGGGTCGGTGTAAACGCAGTTGGGCGCCGCGTGGTAGTCGGGGACGCGGGCGTGGCCGGCGATGTTCTCGATCGCGCATATACCTTCATATGAGGCGACGTGGGCGAGCATGAT
>DASPYG010000083.1:0-7424 GCA_035636885.1 Candidatus Nitrosopolaris sp. | reverse complement strand
GCGAAATACCTCCTGGTCGGAGGCTTCGCGAGCGCCTTCGTGCTGTACGGGATGGCGCTCGTGTACGGCGCCTCGGGCACGACCATCATCCCCGACATCGCCAAGCAGCTGGCAAACGCGTCGGCTTCCAACCCTCTGTTGATCCTCGGCGTCGTGCTCATGGGCGTTGGATTCGCATTCAAGGTATCGGCCGCGCCATTCCACATGTGGACGCCGGACGTGTACCAGGGTGCGCCGATCCCGGTCACGGCTTTCATGTCGGTGGGGACCAAGGCCGCCGCGTTCGCCATGATCGTGCGCGTCTTCGCCGGCGGCCTCCCCCACCTCGCGCCCGAATGGCAAGCGCTGCTCGCCTTCGTGGCCGCCACCAGCATGGTGGTCGGCAACCTGATGGCCATCACGCAGACCAGCCTCAAGCGGCTCCTCGCGTATTCCGGAATCGCCCAGGCTGGATATGTGCTCATCGGGGTGATCGCCGGCGGCAAGGCCGGCCTGGCCGCCGTCCTCTACTACCTGTTCGTGTACATGTTCATGAACTTCGGCGCTTTCGCCGTGGTCACGCTGCTCGCCGGACCCGAGGGCGACCGCGACCGCCTCTCCGACCTCGGTGGGCTGTACCGACGCAACCTCCCGATGGCCGTGCTCATGACCATCTTCATGCTCTCGCTCGCCGGTTTCCCGCCGTCGGTGGGCTTCTTCGGCAAGCTGTTCCTTTTCACCGCCGGCGTGAGCGCCGGTTACACGTGGCTGGTGGTGCTGGCGGTGCTCATGAGCGTGGTCTCCGTCTATTACTACGTGCGGGTGCTGATCCCGGTGTGGTCCACCGGCACGCGGGCCGAGCCGCTGCGGGCTTCGTTCAGCAGCACGATGGCGATCGCGTTGAGCGGGGTGTTTTCGGTGATCCTGGGCGTGTACCCGACCTCGCTGCTGATCGCCGCCCAGCTCGGCGTCAATCCGTTCGGTCCCTAGCGGAGCCTGGCGACCGCCGCTTTCAACCGCCGTTCGCGCGTCTCCGGCTTCTTCGCCTCCTCGAGCGACCGCGCCATCTCCTTCTGGTTCGTGAAGGAGAGCTTCGCCCATGCCACGGCGGCCTTCCTGTCCTTGGCAAGGATCTGGGCAAGGTCGGCCGGCGGCTCCACCGTTCGAGGCGCAGTATCGAGCTCGATCGCGACTTCGATGGTGTCGCCCAGACCGACACCCGCAGCCTCCTGGATCGACTTCAAAACGCCCAGGCAATACGTGCCGTCGCCCATCGGCATCAGCGAGCCGCGATAAGGAGTGCCGGCGATCACGGCCTGGACCTTCGGCATCCCTTTGAGGCCCAGCTTGGCCGCGACGTCGTTGGGGATCGGCACAAGGGTGCCGCCTCCGCCCCGCGGCGTGGCGGTAAGCACGCCCTTGAATTTGATCATCGACGGGAGATTCTATGCCGCGGCGGTCGAGCCCTCCGGGAATGGACGGGGATACTGGCCCGGCGTGAAGTTCTCGAACGCAGGCGGAGTTTTGAAAAAGCCGCCGACGGTGTTGTAGGTGTCGCCGAGACCAAGGGCCGCGGAGTTCAACGAACCCGGCGCGAGCGCCGGACCGCCCCAGCTGCCGGTGTCGAGCCTGGCGATCATCGCCTGGATCGCGACGATGGTCTCGGCTGACGAAAAAGCGCAGTGCCCGGCGCGGTGTACGAACAGCTGGCGCAGTAGGTCTTGCTTGCCGGCGGCCCTCACCACGTCGAGGTACGCCGTTTCTTCCTGGGGTACGACCAGCCCATCGCCGATCGTGTGCATGGTCAGCACTGGCGCCTGCAGGTTGCCGTCGAAGCTTACGAACCGGTCGAGATAGGCCACCGCCTTTGGATCGGCCCTGATACGCGTGCCAGAGTTGAGAGCGCGCAGGTCGGCCGCGAGGTCGAGGCCGGCGGCGCGATAGAGCGCGGTGACCTCGGCGCCGTTGGACGATATCGCCAGCTGGTGGGAGTAGTCGACGCCGGTGTTCCACGACGGGTTTCCGCCCGCACGCTTTTCGAGCTCGGCCCGGTACTCGAACTCGAATGGGAAATCCACCTGCGACTCCCAGCGCGCTTGCGCCGCCTCCTGCGCCGCGTAGTCTCCGGCCGCGGGCTGGGCGCCCGCCGGGTCGAACCAGCCGGGGAGGCCACCTAGTGCCGCGATCAGGGCGATTCGTGCCTGGCCCGCGGGACTCGCGGACGCGGCTTCGAAGTTTTGCGCCGCGAGCTGGATGTTCGCTTGCGGGTCGGTGATGCCGACCAGCTGAAGCTGAGTGCCAGGCGCGAGCAGCGTCTTGAACGCGTAGGCGGCATCGAGCCCCGTGTTCCATGTCGCGACCCCGCCGGCCACCACGCCGCAGATGGGAATCGCGCCGGCGAACCGGTCCGGATACAGCTGGACCAGGCCGGCGGTGACGATCCCTCCTAAGGATCCGCCCCACGCGATCACCCTCTTCGGTTTCGAGAAGCGCTGGCCGAAAAGGTCCAGCAGCGCGATCTGGTCCTTAAAAGCATCTTCGAGCGCCCAACCGGTCGAGCTGTACGACGAGCCGGCGATCGCGTAGCCGCCGTCCAGCAGCCAGGATGAGATGTCTTTGGTGGGCGAGTCGGTGGCCGGGTTGATCCGCCCAGGTGCCACGTATCCGTGGCTGTAAAGGAAGAGCGTTCCGTTCCAGCTCGCGGGGACCTCGATGCGGTACTGGGCCGCTCCGACGCTGCCCGTGACCGCGGTCGTGGTTGGGGACGGGCTCGGCGTCGGGGTCTGAGCCGGCGCGGCGCCTGTGGCCGGGGCACACGCGACCAGCGCTGCGACGGCTACCGCCAGCAATGCGCGTCTCACGGCAATGAAACCCCGGGCACCCGAGTGCAATTCAGATGTTCGAGCGCGACTGCCCGCCGTCCACCGCAATGCACGCACCGTTGAGCAGGCTCGCCTGCTGCGAGCACACGAACGCCACCACGCGCGCGACCTCGTCCGCAGTGCCGAACCGTCCCAGCGGCAGCTCGGAGCGGACGAACGCGGCGATGCCCTCGGGGTCGGCTTGCTGGCGCCGGTGCCAGCCCCCTCCCTCCCACAGGATCGAACCCGGCGCGATGCTGTTGACAGTCACCCCTTTCGAAGCCACGTCGCGCGCCAGCGAGGTCGTGAAGCTGATCTCGGCGGCCTTCGCGGCGTTGTATGCGGGCGCTCCTCCGGACTCGCGCCCCCAGACAGATGAGATGACCACCACCCGGCCCCAACCGCGGCTCAGCATTCCCGGCAGCACGAGCTGCGTCATCCTCACGCTGACGCCGACGTTGCCCGCAAACGCGGTTTCGAACTCGGAGGGACCCGTGTCCACCCATGAGCTGCCGGCGCGCAGGCCGAGGTTGTTGATGAGGATGTCTACCGGCCCGAGCACCGTTTCGGTTTCGCTCACGGCGCGGCGGCAGCCTGCCTCGGTCAGCAGGTCCGCAACCACGCCCAGCCCGTTGAGCGATTCCGCGGTGCGCTTGACGTCGACTTCTGTGCGTGCGGCGACCGCGACGCGCACTCCTTCACCGGCCAGGGCGTGGGCAATGCTGAGACCGATGCCCTTGGTACCGCCGGACACGAGGGCTACCTTGCCGGCGATGCCGAAATCCACCCGAGCATCCTAGACTGGGGACATCGCCATCCCGCCACTGCCCTCGAGCGCGCTCAACCTCGAAGGGCCGCCAGTCACACCAAGACCCTCCGCGACTGTGCTGCTGGCGCGCGGCAAGAGGCCATGGGAGCTGCTGCTCATGCGGCGACCGCGAGGCGCGGACTTCGCGCCCGGCGCATACGTCTTTCCCGGCGGAGTCGTGCACGGCGGAGACTCCGAGTGGGGCGACGACATCGCCGCGGCCGCGGTCCGCGAGCTGTTCGAGGAGGTCGGCATCTTGCTGGCCCGCGGCGGTCGCCGCTTCGCTCAAGCTCGGGACTGCGTCCGAGTACGCGAGCTGGTCGCGGGCGGCAGCACCTTCGGAGAATCGCTGCGCACGTGCGCGCTGGAGCCCGCGCTGGACCGCCTCGTGATGCTTGCGCGCTGGGTGACGCCCGCGACCATGAGCCGCCGCTACGACGCGCGGTTCTACCTGGCGCGCCTGCCGGCCAACCAAACCGTGCACGTGCAGCCGGACGAGGTCATCGACTGGGTGTGGGCCACGCCTGAACGAGCGCTGCGCGACCCCGACATAACGCTTGTCTACGCGACCCAGAAAGTGCTCGAGTCGGTGGCCGGCGACGAGGACGTGAACGGCCTGTTCAGGCGCGTCCGGCGGCTGACCAGCGTGCCTATCGTCGAGCCGCGCATGATGCGAACGGCATCAGGCTGGGAGATCCTGGTCTAGGTTTCGGCTACCGCCAGGAGTCGCGCCACCGGTTGTAGTGGACGACCTCGACGCCGCCCTGGCGCAGCACGTCCAGGCCGGCGGGGTCGCGATATGCCTCGCGGTAATAGACGCGCGCGACGTTGGTGTTGATGATCATCTTGGCGCACATCACGCAGGGGGAGGCGCTCACGAACATCACCTTGCCAGGCAGCTGCGCACCGGCCTTGATGAGCGCGTTCTGCTCCGAGTGGATGCAGCCGCAGTTGCCAGGCTGCGTGGAGTCGCAGCGGTTTGGCAGGCCGCGGGCGTTGCCGTTGTAGCCGATGCCCAGGACCTGGGTCAGGTCGCCAGTGGTGATGACGCTGCCCACCTGGAGGCGCGCGCAGGTGGACCGCTTGGCGAGCTCCTCGGCCATGCGCATGTAGACCTCTTCGAGAGGGATGCGATCAGGCACCGGCTCGGGCCGTTCCAGCAGTTCCTCAGCTCCCATTTTGGTCACGTTAACACGCTTGTCTATACCCACTTCCAGGACTACAATGCCCCACATGTCGCTATTCGAACTGTTGTTCGCGCTCCTCCTTGTATGTGTGCTGGCCGGCGTGGCTGCCGTGGCGCTCCTGGCCTGGAACCTCATGCGGCGCGCCGACGTGCAGGCCCTCGCGGTGGCGGAGCTGCGCCAGCGCCTCGACACGGGAGGCCTGACGCAGGAGTCCCGGGCCTCCGAGCTGCGCGAGCGGCTCGCCCAGACGCAGTCCGTCGTGGAACGGCTCGGTTCGGCCCTCGTCGCACGCCAGTCCATCGAGGACGAGGCGCGCTCGAGCCTCAAGCGCCTGGAGAGCGTCATCGCCGGCAGCTCCACCCGCGGCGCTGCGGGCGAGCACATCCTCGAAGAGGTTCTCAAGCACCTTCCGCCCGAGATGCTGCAGCGAAACGTCTGGGTCGGGGGCAAGGTGGTCGAGCTGGCCCTCCAGCTGCCCGGTGGAAAGCTTCTGCCGATCGACTCCAAATGGGTGTCCAGCGGTGCGCTCGAGCAGCTTGCCGAGCCCGGCCTCGACGCCGCCCGCCGGGCGCAGCTTGCCGCTCAGGTCGAGCGCGAGGTGGAGCGGCGGGTCCGTGAGGTCAGCCAGTACATAGATCCGGCGGCGACGTCCACCTTCGCCCTGGCCGTCATCCCGGACGCCGCCTACGACGTGTGCCGGGGCGCCATCGTGTCCGCCCACCGGCGCCACGTGATGGTCGTCGGCTACGCCATGGCCCTTCCATACCTGCTCACCCTGTACCAGCTCCACCTTCAGTTCGCCCGCACGGTGGACATGGAGAGGCTGCAGTCAGCCCTCATCGACGTGGAGCGCCATCTGGACACGCTGGAGGCGATCCTGGACAACAAGCTCCAGAGGGCGCTGACCATGCTCCAGAACACCTACACCGAGGGCAAGCAGGTGTCGGCCCGGATCCGGTCCGCCGCGCAGAGCGTCCAGGTCGCCGAAACGGGGGCAGCAGAGGTTTCCACAGAGCCGCTCAGCCTCGCCCTCCTCGATTCAGCTCAATAGGCCGGTTGTGCCCGGTTTCCCACAGCTAATCCAGAGCCTGTGCCCATTCCGTCACCAGGGTTGTCCACAGGTAATCCACCAACATGTGGTGCCTGGCCGACCATCGACACCAAATATCTTGTGTTTTGGTCTTGACAAGCCCAAAACCGCTTCGTATATTTACGGCCGTTAGATCGAGGCCCTGGGGCATAAGTGGCGGGCATGCTCCGGGGCCTCTTCCATCCCCAGACGAACAAGTCCAACGACCCAGCCAACGTCCCACCAGAAGAGAGCTTTGAATGAACCCACTTCGGGGATGATTTAAGGAGGCGTTCTCTAAGAAATGGCCAAAAACGCAGCTGACCTCGCCAACCCCACTCGCAAGAACGGGAATCACAAGAACGGAGCCGCCAAGCCGGGACTTCGGTTTGGACGCTACTTCACACCTGAGGGCAGCCACGCTTACGACCTGATCGAATGGGAGCGCCGCACCGCTGCCATCACGGGCGAGAAGGGCCAGCTCATCTTCGAGCAGAAGGACGTCGAGGTGCCCCGTTCGTGGTCTCAGCTGGCCATCAACGTCGTCGCTCAGAAGTACTTCCACGGCAGCCCTGACAGCCAGGAGCGCGAGACCAGCGTCCGCCAGATCATCGACCGGGTGGTGGAGACGCTCAAGAAGTGGGGCCTCGAGGGCGCCTACTTCGCCACCGACGAGGACGCCGAGAACTGGGCCCAGGAGCTGCGGTTCCTCCTGGTCACGCAGCACGCGTCGTTCAACAGCCCGGTCTGGTTCAACCTCGGCGTGCCCGGCCGCTCCCAGCAGGGTTCGGCGTGCTTCATCAACTCGGTCCAGGACTCGATGGAGTCGATCCTGGACCTGGTCAAGACCGAGGGCATGCTGTTCAAGTTCGGCAGCGGCACCGGCACCAACCTGTCCGTCCTGCGGTCCTCGAAGGAGCAGCTCTCGGGAGGCGGCACGGCATCGGGCCCAGTCTCCTTCATGAAGGGCTACGACTCCTTCGCGGGGTCGATCAAGTCGGGCGGCACCACCCGGCGGGCGGCAAAGATGGTCATCCTCAACGCCGACCACCCCGACGTCCTCGACTTCATCCGTGCGAAGGCGGAGGAGGAGAAGAAGGCCTGGGCGCTCATCGAGGCCGGCTACAACGTCGGCTTCAACGTCCCGGGCGGCGCCTACGACTCCGTCCAGTTCCAGAACGCCAACCACTCCGTCCGCGTCACCGACGACTTTATGAGGGCCGTCACCGACGACAAGCAGTGGACGACCAAAGCGGTCGTCGACGGCCGTGTCATCGACACCTATAAGGCGCGCGACGTTTGGAAGGAGATCGCCGAGGCGGCGTGGATCTGCGGGGATCCTGGACTGCAGTTCGACTCCACGATCCAGGACTGGAACGTCGTCCCGAACACCGGCCGGATCAACGCCACCAATCCGTGCTCGGAGTTCGTCTTCCTGGACGACACCGCATGCAACCTGCTCTCGCTAAACCTGATGAAGTTCCAGACCGAGGAAGGACGGGTCGACGTCGATCGGCTCC